>CAKOKM010000017.1 GCA_934091015.1 uncultured Bacilli bacterium
TAATATACAACAAATAAAAAACGCGCTAGCCCTTATACTAAAAGGATTAGCGCATTTTTGCTGTCAAACTCAAGTTAAATAAAAATAGCCAATTTATTAAAAATAATACTTGGCTATTTATTTTTTATAAATTTATTTCGTATTCTTCTGTATTATTCAATAAACTTTGATTTCCAACTGTTAAATATAAATTATATTTTATATGTTCCATCATTATTAATATTTATTGTATTAATTAATTCATTATTTTCATCATAAAGTGATAAGTTCCAATTTTTATTTTCAATATTTTTGTTATTTTCAATTGGTATTGTTCTTGTATTTACTTAATTGTTAGTATAAAAAAACATCTAGAAAATCTAGAGTTTTTTACTTAGTAACATTATAATAATCTTCTATCTTTAATTAAGCTACATATTGATTTATAATTAAAGATAATTTTTGTCCAGCCTTAGTTGTAGCTGTTACTTTTACATCAGATGATATTTTATTAATAGCGCCAGATTCTACAACACTATCAATAATATAATCACCAGTTACAGATGTTGCTGTTTTATTTTTGTAAGCATTATAAGTATAATTATATGATGGTTCTACTGCTGCTTTAATATTCCAACTAACATTTTGATTAGCGTTAACAGTAAATGATGAAGATTTACCATATGTTTTATCATTTTTTGTATAAGTTTTATTTTCATGAGTTAAAGCTAAATCTTTTTCATAATAAATAGTTGCAGTAGCGCTTTTTCCACTTGGAGTTTTAGCAGTTACTGTAACGGTTGCTCCATTTGAACAATTTTTAGGGTTAGAAGCAACATTAATATCACCAGTATTTTCATTAATTGTCATACAATTAGTATCACTTAATGAATAAGTAACATTTCCGCTGGAATTTTCAACACTAGCTGTCGCCTTTGCAGTTTTAACACCATTAACATGAAGAGTGTCCCTGCTTAATCTTAATGATATTTTTTCTTCTGGCTGAGGTTGTGCTGTTGTTACCGGTATTTTTTTCCATTTAGCATATAAAGTAGTATCTTCTTCTAAAAGTGCTTTTTCACGAATTTGTGTTCCTTTTTTATCATACCATCCTTTAAAAGTATATCCACTATATGTAGGTTCTTTAGGAAGAGTTAATGGAACTCCTTTATTAATAGTAATAGGTTTAACAGCACTACCACCTTTAGAATCAAATGTAATAGTAATAGATTCGATTTTTCCTTTATAAATTGCTTTTAATTTTACATTCTTTTTAATTTTGTTGTTAAAATCAAATGGTTCTTCGGCTAATACTTCCTCATTTTCTTTAATTTCAATCACTTCATACCAGTTTATGAATGATTCTCCTAGTTCTTTTTCATCTTTGATATCTTTTACATCAATGGTATGGTTATATTTAACTTGAATGATTTCTTCATTAGCACCATTATTCAAATCAAAAATGATATTATACTTTCGATTGAAAAACCATAATAAGAAAATAATTAGAGATAACAATAAAATACCAAAAATAATACCAATAATTTTTTTCTTTTTTTCATTTTTTGAAGACTTTACATCTTCTTTCTTTGTATTTTTCATACGATCCTCCTTTAGTTCATTTTAATAAAATAATTGCTAAATGTCAATTATTCATTATTCATCATTAATGATAATGTCACTATATTTCATATATTTGTTATATTATTTCTTTAAGTACGAAATTTCTATTTAACAAATACATATAAGAAAATAAAAATCAACATTTTAGTTGTTATTTTACATATACTATACTATACTAGATATTTTAGTAAAAATATGTTATTATTAATTTGTGGTGCATTATGCTAGTCACAAACACCATTTGAAGATGGGCCTAAAAATCCATTAATTGATATCGATACTTTATATATTTTGCTTCTTCTGCCCAAGTTGGGGTGAATATGTAATTTTAAATAATAGGGAAACCATAACGGCATATGTCTTACCCTATTATTAGATAGATAAGAACAAAAGTCATGTCGTGAGTGAAAATGTGGGATAGAAATTGAAATCATTTTTGCAAAAGCGAATAAGAATGGGATAAGAGTGTCAGGGAAAACCTCTAGCATGTATTTATTATAAGGATTGTAGTACGGACTATGTGGCAATCGAGTAATTATTTAGGCAACTAATAGTTATTTTCTGTAAAGGAGAAATCGCCCTAGAGTAATCAAAGGATGGAAAATAGAGAAACTCAACTCGACCAAAGCCGTAAAATTAACTTGTAATAAACCATTATTTTACTTCAAAACTTTATATTTTTATAAAGTTTTTTTCATAAAAAAAGAAAGGATAAAAATGAAAAAACAAAATTGGAATCTTATAGTATTTATACTATCATTTTCCTTAGCATTATTATTTAGTTTTTTAACTAATAAATTATCTGATAATGCGAGTAATTTAATAATGATATTATTAATTTTATTAGTTATAGCAATTGGTATTATTTTTGATATGATAGGTGTTGCAGTATTAACGGCTAAGGAATCAACATTTCATGCTATGAGTTCTAAAAGAATTAAAGGTGCTAAGAGAGCAACTAAATTAATTAGAAATAATGTTAGAGTCGCAAGTTTTTGTAACGATATTATAGGTGATGTATGTGGAATTGTATCTGGTGGTTTAGGAGCAGTTCTAGCAATTAGTATGTCTAAGTATATTGATGTTACTTTATCAACTATTATTACTTCAGCAATTATTTCGGCTTTAACAGTTACAGGTAAGGCTATATTTAAAACTGTTGCGGTTAAAAAAGCTGATAATATTTTATTTATGGCATCTAAATTATTGAGTATTTTTGAAAAATAAAATCATTAGAGTTTGATCTAATGATTTTTATTTTGATTATTTTTTAATGTATATATCTTTTTTAAGGTACTATCATAATAGCTTATATTTTTATTAGGTGTACTTGTATATGTTATATAATCTTTTAAAGATAAATCCTCTTCTTTAGCCATATGTGAAGTAAGTTTAGGATCTTTTTTTATTCTTCAAAACTATCAGATGAACTTAATGGTAATGAATTTCTTATATCTTCTTCATTAGTTAATTTGCTAATAGCAATAAAATAACTTTCTCTTAATTCTTCTACGGATGGGTTCATTAATTATACTCCTAATAGATTTCTTTTTTTTGCTCTTGATATTCTTTAAATAATTCTAAACATTCTTCATGATCAATATTTTTTAGAGTTAATATGTCATTGTTTTTTCCTTTAATATAGTCATAGATAAATTCATCTCTAAAACCAATATTGGCAGCATCTTCTAGATTAGCTCCATAATATACTTCTTTGATATTTGACCAAATAATTGCTGATAAGCACATAGGACATGGATAACCTGTTGCATATAAGGTGCACCCTGATAAATCATGAGTATTAAGTACTTTACTGGCTTTTCTAATAGCGTTTATTTCAGCATGTGCTGTAGGATCATTATCTTTTAATACAGTATTAGATGCTATAGCGATAATTTTATGATCTTTGGTAATCATTGCACCAAATGGTCCACCATAGTTTAAATTCATTGTTTTTCTTGCTTCTTCAATTGCTTCTTTCATATTCTTCAACTACTTTCAATTTTATTTTAACATTTAAAGAATAAAAAAAGAATGCTTCTATACATTCTTTTGACTACTTAACTTGATTCATTACTTCTTCAGCAAAGTTATCGTTTCTCTTTTCCATACCTTCGCCTACTTCGTATCTAATCATAGATTTAACTTCGCCACCATTATTTTTAACATAAGTAGCTACATCAATATCTCCATTTTTAATGAAACTTTGAGATACTAAACAAATTTCTTTAAAGAATTTCTTTAATCTTCCTTCAACCATTTTTTCAGCTATTTCAGCAGATTTTCCTTCATTCATAGCTTGTTCTTTAAAGATTGCTCTTTCTTTTTCAACTCTATCTGTTGGAATTTCGTCTTCTCTAACGAATTCTGGTTTCATAGCTGCTGCTTGCATTGCAACATCTTTAGCAACTTCTTCGTTTGCTCCAGTAAGTACAGTTAATACAGCAATTTTTCCACCCATATGTAGGTAACTTCCGAATGTTTCATCATCAGTTTTTTCTACAACTTCAATTCTTCTTAAAGATAATTTTTCACCAATTTTAGCAGTTTTAGCAATAATTAAATCTTTAATAGTTCCTTCTTCGCAAGGAAGTTCTAATGCTTCTTCAACAGTTTTAGCATTACTATTTAAAATAGCATTACCAATTGTATCTAACATAGAAGTAAATTCTTCATTTTTACTAACAAAGTCTGTTTCACTATTAACTTCTAATATAACAGCTTTATTACCATTAATATATACATTAGCAAGTCCTTCAGCAGCAATTCTTGATTCTTTTTTAGCTGCTTTAGCAATTCCTTTTTCTCTTAAATAATCGATTGCAGCATTAATATCTCCATTTGTTTCAGATAATGCTTTTTTGCAATCCATCATTCCAGCACCTGTTTTAGCTCTTAATTCAGCTACAGTTTTAGCATCTACCATTATTATTTCCTCCTATTTTAAAGCTTGTAATAATTCTTCTTTTTTCATTGAAGAATATCCTTTAACTCCTCTTTTTTTAGCTAAATCTTTTAATTCAGTTAAAGTTTTAATAGTTAAATCTTCATCTTCAGTTTGTTTTTCTTCTTTGATTTCTGCTTTTGTTTTTTCATTATCTAATGATTCAACAAATACTTCTTTTACAGTTTTAGCAGATTTACCATCTTTTTTAGGTTTTTCTTCTTCAGTTACATAGTCAACTAATTCTAAACCTCTTGCTTCACAAATAGCGTTTGTTAATACTCCTAACATAACTTTAACACTTCTTACAGCATCATCATTACCAGGAATTACATAATCAACGTCATCTGGATCACAGTTTGTATCTACAACACCAAATACAGGAATATTTAATTTTCTTGCTTCACGAATTGCATTAATTTCTTTCTTAGGATCTACAATAATTAATGCACTTGGTAATTTTTCCATGTTACGAATACCACATAATATGGCATTTAATTTATCATATTCTTTTTTAAGACCGATAACTTCTTTTTTAGGTAACATTTCAAATGTTCCATCAGCTTCCATTTTTTCGATTTCTTCTAATCTCTTAATTCTCTTTCTAATTGTTCTAAAGTTAGTTAATGTTCCACCTAACCATCTTTCAATTACATAATAAGAATTACTTCTTTCGGCTTCTTCTTTTGCAGCCTCATTTGCTTGTTTTTTAGTTCCTACAAATAAGAAAGTTCCACCATTTTCAGCAATTTTCTTAATTTCAGCATAAGCATTTTCAATACATGCAGCTGTTTTTTCTAAATCGATAATATAAATATCATCTCTTGCTGTAAAAATGTATTCCTTCATTTTAGGATTCCATCTTTTTGTTTGATGTCCGAAATGAACACCAGCTTCTAATAAGTAGCTCATTGATACTACTGCCATTTAAATCATTCCTTTCGTTATTTACCCTTAAACTTCTTCCTTTGTTATCAACCCATGGCCACTAGATAACTCGGTCTGTTTAAGTACATTTTTTCGGCTTTTTAGCCATTTATATATTATCAAATTAATATATCTATTTCAAGTTATTTTTTATCTTTTTTCATATATTTTTTTAGTTCTTTTTCAACTCTAGCTTTAATTAATAATAGTCTTTCTTTCGGATTCATAAAGTTAGGGAATGCTTCAACTAAACGTTTATATAAAATATTCTTTTTAATAAGTATATCTTTAACTTTTTTAGTTATTTCCTCAGTTCCATCTTTTTCAACTGTTTTAAATGTTCCTTTGAAACCAAACATGATTGTTAAAGAAATAATATTATCTATTAAATAAATTACAAATAAGATAATCGCTGTTATTTTTATTGTTTCAATGTTAAATAAATTTAGTAAATATTCAAATATAGGATTAATAACACATATCACTAATGTTCCTAATATACCAAAAGGAATCATTGTTTCGGCACAAATACGTCCATTTAAATTGAATTTTCTAGTTGAATAATCCCACCATCTTGCTTTAAATATTTTTTCCATAAAATAACTAGTAAAATATTCAAGTACTGAACAAATAAATATCGCATTTACAAATAGAATTAAAGGATTATCTTTATATCTACTTAATGTTAAAATCATTACCATACAACCGTGACCATAAATAGGACATATTGGTCCTATTAAGAATCCTCTATTTATAAAGCGATGCTTTTCAATTAATTTTCCTATTACTTCAATTAGCCATCCTATAAAAGAATAAATTATAAATAGTAAAAAATAATAATAAATTTCATTCATATTAATTAATCCTCCCTAACAAAATTTTACATTAAATGTTAAAAAAATAGAAGCATCAAATTATTCTGGCACTTCTATTTTAAATGTTGCTCTAAATTCTTTACCTTGATCTTCATTTTGAGGAGAATTTGTTCCTGCTAAATTAAATGTTACACGGTATCTTTGAATTGTTTTTTTGGCTATTCTAACATCTTTAACTAAGTATGAACTTACTTTTGGGGCTACAGTATACCCAAAACTTGGTGCTCCGTTTGTTGCATCTAACTTATATTTAAAATTATTAGTGGTAAATGTATTTAATCCTACTTGAATTATTATAGAGTATGTTAAATCAACATTTGATAAGTTTTCAACAGTAAATGTTTTGTATGGTCTAATAACATTATAATTTGGTTGATCGTCTGGCATTATACCTTCGATACTTAACGTTTCACCATCAACAAATCTTAAAATTAAGGATGCTGTTTCTTGGTCTGTATCAGGAGTTCCTGTTGTTGATGATGAACCATTATGCTTTCCACCACCAATTGGTGATTCAATAACATTTTTATCTGGCACACCATCATTATCGGTATCACACATTATGTTACATTTACCGTCACCGTCTATATCTAAATTTAAATCCGGAATTCCATCATTATTGGTATCAATATCTAAATCTGGTGTTCCATCACCATCTATATCAATATTCAAATCAGGCCATCCATCGCCATTAATATCACAATTTATTTCACAAACAGCACCTTCTTGAGTTACATCTGTTACTAAATTGTAATCGGCTTTTCCATCACCATCATAATCAATATTAAACATTGTTTTTCTGTTACCCTTATAATCTATATTTAAGTTTGGTTTATTATCATTATCGGTATCAATATTAATATCGGCTTTTTTATCTCCATCAATATCAATATTTATATCGGCAATACCATCACCATCAATATCTTTATTTAAATCTTTAATACTCCAGTAATATACACCAGCATACGATGCCCCAACTATAGAAAATATTAATCCCCAAAATGCGAGTAAAATTAATCCAACACCCACACCTTTTTTATCGGCTACCTCAAATTTTAGAATTAATTTTTGTTTTGATACTTTTAAGTTATATGGTAAATAGATATAATCATCACTAGTTGTTAATGTTAGGGATATTACCTTCATAACATGTTTTCTATTTACTTTTAAATTATCTTTATAAATATCTTCTAATACTTTTTTGATTTCATCATATTGTTCTTTATCGCTTAATAAATTAAATTTTGTTAAATCTATCTCTTTACCAGGAAAGTCTTTTATTGGATTTTCTTTTTGTTTATTTATTTTTTCAACTTTTTCTTTTTCATCTAGTTTTTTCTTTTTCATATAGACCTCCTTTATTTAAATAAATTTACGGCTTTATTAAATCTTGTGTTATGATTATCAATAAAGCTCTTATATGCTTTTCTAGCATTATCTTTTTCAGCATTTTTATATTCAGTTGCAGCTGTAATCTTACTTTCAATATTTTTTCTTAATTCTTTTTCATCAATATCAAATTTACTAGCATATTCGTAAACAGCATCAACTATATCTATGTTTTGAAGAGGTAATACGCTTCCTCTTTTGGAAACTGTATCGTTTAAAATACAATAATTTAAGAATGATGTTAAATCTAGGTTATGTTTCATTGAAGGTGTTGATAAATCTGTTTCTTCTTTTTTCTCTTTAACAGGACTATTTATTTCAAAATCTTCAATTGTTTCCCACAAATGTAAGGCAGTAACAAAGTTATAATCTTTTAAAATAACATTTGTTTTTCGAATAGGACTTCTAACAATTGTTGCACCTTTCATCATCTTCATAAATTTACTAGACATAAAGTCTTCAAGAACATTTTTAATATGTTCAATTTTTTCTTCACGATCGTGAAGTTCTTTTTCATCGGTTGTTACTTCAACATTTTTTTTAGCTGTTACTTCTAATTTTAATGATATATTTTGATCATCATAAAATGTTTCAGAATTATAGTTTAATTTTTTTTCATTTGTATTATCAGTTGATTGTTCTTTATAGGTTAATTGTTCTTCAACAAAACGATTTAAGGTTGTAATTAAGGTAAATATAAATCTGTTTTCATATAGATCAATTGTTTCTTCTTTAAAGATATTTAATAATTTAATGGGTTTAACAAAGCCGTCATCATCTACTTCTTGGATATAGTTAGTATGAACTGCTAAATCTTTAATTGATTCTAAAGATATTTTTTTAGTTTTTTCAATTCTTACAACATCTTCTTCAGAAACGATAAATCTACGAGGATTCCTGATAATATTATCAATAGCAGGAATTGCCTCTTCAATTATATCTACCCAGGAATAATCTATTTCAATTTCTTGGATATTATGTTTTGCATCAAAACTTGATTTGGTTTCTTTTATATATCTATCAGCATCCTCTTGAGGTAAATCTTGTACCAATAGTCCAATTTCATTGTTCATAAATTATCCTTCTTTCTTTATATTTACATTTGTTTCTTTAATCTATCTAGGAAATCTTTACATTCTTTCATGACATCTTGTCCAAATGTTTCATCTAAGAATGCCTTAAATCCATCTATTTCTCCTCTAATATAAGCTAAGTTTAATTGGTTGAATTTTCTTAAGATTTTATTGGCGATAAGGTAATCAACTGCTACCATTTCATCACCACCGCAAGCAACAAATACAGGAACGTAATCTTTAATTTGTTTTAAAATACGGTTACCAAAAGCCATACGGAAATGGTTAATTACATATTCATCCATTTTGTTAATTTTTTCTAAAACTTCATCTGATAGTGGATGATCTACCCATGCTTTTTTAAATAAACTTTCAAAATATTCGGCTGTTATATCTAATGGCTCTGTATCTGGTGCTTCAAACGCAACACTTTTATTATCGATGTTTATTGGTAAAGCACGGTCGTAAACTTTATCGGTTACCATAAATGTTGAGTCATCGTTATTGATTGTACCACAATACCACATGTTATCTGGAATTCTAAATCTTCCTTCTTCTAATAATTTTGGATCGTTTGGCCAAGCATTTGGAACTAAACTAATTATCCATTCATCGGTTGAAGGAAGTTCTAGTACTGAAAGCATTTCGGCAAAGTAATATTCAACACGTGAAATATTCATTTCATCTAATACAGTTAAATAAATTTGAGGATTGTATCTTGCTTCATACATTTTAGCAAGAACTTGAGTTTCATTAAATCTTTTGGTGAATTCGTTGAAATATCCATAAATTTCAGTACTATCTCTCCATGATGGTTGTACTGATGCAATAGTACTTTCATTTTTAACAAAGTATCCCCAGGCATATGCAAGTGAAGTTTTACCTGTACCAGATATACCTTGTAAAATAATTAATCTGTTTGATGCAAACGCACTTACAAATAATCGAATTAAATTTATATCATAATATAGATGTAATCTACTAGCTGCATAATTTCTAAATTGTTCACATAACGCCTCTAATGAAATAGTTTCATTCCAATTTGGTTTAACAAAGTTAGCATAATCCTCATCAATTTTAGTTAATTTATAGAATCTGCTATCATTAGCTTTGCTAATAACATTGCCATTTTCGTCATATTCAACTTCTTCATTGTTAGCCTCATTAGCCATTTCTTTGAAACGTTCATTTTCGGCACGAAGTTTTGCTACATCATTATTTAAACTTTCGATTTCATCAACTAATGTTTCTTGATGATTTACATTATGTTTAAATCTTATTAATCTTCTAACTAATCGATATAATAAGAAACCAATTAATCCAAAAAGAATTAATAAACTAATAATTGATATTGTAACGATTAATGGACTAACACCACTATGATTATTAATAATATCAATGTAATTAGCAATATTAAATATTCTAATTAAGGCATTACCTATTCCTTTTATTAAATCCCAAATTCCACCTATTAAAGGTTCCATAAATTCAAGAAAAAAATCACTATTTGTACTTACGCTCATATTTCATTCTCCTAACTTTCTTCAGCAATATTGCGATCTAGAACTAAACCATCAAATGCTTCTATGATTATTTCTACTTTTTCTTTTATTTTTTCATCTATTATTTCTTGATGTTTAATATAATAATCTTTACTTATTAAATATTTTTCCTTATTATCTATTTCATTAATAATAGTATTTTTACTAGCATAGATATAATAATTTAATTTATTATTATTTAATTTTTTCTTAGTTTCATCATTAATATCATCATAATTAATTAATAAAATGATATGTTTATTTAAATATTTATTTTTGTTTAAGTTTTTAATTTTATTAATTGATTGATCATCTTTTAAGAATTTTTCTTTAATTGGAATAAAGAATATTTTATTGAATTTTCTTACGGATAACAATTTCATTAATGTTACGACAACTAATTCGGCGCTAACAATTGTAAATTTATTATCATAATTATCTTTGTCAAAAATATAAGATACAGCTCCATTATTAATTTCTTTTAAACCAGGTACTGAATAATTATACTGAGTTATGTAATAATTATTTTCTTTTGAGATATCAATATATTTGTTAAATGAAATATTACTATTTAATAATTCATATATTTTTCTTTCTTTTCTAACGTTCGTTTTTATTAATTCTAACAATATGTTAGTATTTTTTTTACCATCATCTATAATGTTTATAAATGATATTTTATTAAACTTTTCTAAATGATTTAAAAGTATGGTTTTATAATTTACGTTATTAATTGTATAAGGACTTGTTGATATATCAATATTATTTGCGATATGTATAACAATTGCACAAAGAATTATTTCTTTTTCGTATACTTTTATTTCAAACGCTCTCTGTTTATCAATAAAGTATGTTATAACACTGTAAAGTTCTCTATCGATGTTATATTTGGAAATTTCTTTGTTGTTAATAAAACACATTACTAAATCTTTATCTATATGATTAGTTAATTTAGAAAAATAATCGTTTAAAATGTAGTTTAAACTATCTTCAATATCTTTTTTCTTATGCCAAAATTTATTTTTTTCAATGCCTAAAATTTTGGAAAGTAAGATTGAATACTGATATACAGTCTTAATCTTATATTTAAAATAATCTTCATAATTATCAATATTCACAAAATCACTACCTTCTATTCTCTTAAAATTATAACAAAATAGATTTATAAGTTCAAGATATTTAAACACAAAAAACTAGCCTCTATATTCTAAAATAAAACTGGAATTATTTAAGTGAGGTGGTTTACACTCTAAAATAAAAAAGTTTACATAGAAAAAGTTCAAGTAAATCGTCTATAATTAAATTGCAAAACAATTATAGAAAGATGTGATTTACTTGAACAGTTATTATTCTAATATTAAAAAAGAAAAAAATAAACATTTATCGTTAAAAATGTATAAAAAAATTGAATCTGAATACAATCATTACATATTCTCTAAAAATAAAGAGATAGGTATTACCGAATTTAAAAAGAGGTTAGCTTATTTAATTGGTACAACTGTATCCAATATTTATGAAATAATTAAGTCCGGCTTAGTTACCGTTTCAAATTATGATTTAACTACAAGAACAGAATTTTCAGCTGATGTTGCTTATAATAAAAGGACAAAAAAATCAGTAGAAAGTAATTCTTCTAAAAGAGAGTCTTCTAAGGATTTTGTTTCATTAATTGTTAAAGAATTAAAAAGTAATTATAATATTAATTCGGTTGATGAAATTATTAACGATTTTAAATTAAATAGAACTAGTGAAATAGAAGGAATGGTTACCATCTGTACATCAACATTTTACAATTATGTAGAACAAGATAAAATTGATAATTTTTCTAAAGAAGACTTACCTATGAAAACAAAAAGAAAAAGGAAGAATGAAAAGAAAACTGCTAAATTAGATCCTAAAGGTAAATGTATTGACGAAAGACCTTTTAAACCTGAAGACAGAAGCGAATTTGGTCACTGGGAAGGAGATACAATTGTTGGCGGTAAAAATATTGCCAACAGTGGTGCTGTACTTACATTAGTAGAAAGAAAAACTAGATTTCAAATTACCATTAAAATGTATGACAGAAAAGCACTAACTGTTGTAAAAGCTGTTAAAAAAATCAAAAGAAAATATCCGGAATTAAAAGACTATAATATTAAAGATATATTTAAATCTATTACATTTGATAATGGTGTTGAGTTTTCTAAATGGGAAGATATAGAAAAATATTTAAAAACCACCATTTACTTTGCTCATCCTTATGCATCATGTGAAAGAGGATCAAATGAAAATGGTAATAAATTATTAAGAAAATTTTTACCAAAAGGATGCAATATTAATAGCTATGATGAAGATTATGTTATAACCGCAAATGAACTTATAAATACAAAAATAAGGAAGATTCTTGGTTATAAATCTTCCTTAGAATTATTTACTACTGAGTTAGATAAACTAACTCAGTTGACAGTTTAATTATATCACTGATTTACACTTTTTTATTACAAATTCCAGTTTCTACTTGAAATTTGGGACAAAAAACTAGCCATTTTGATAGCTAGTTTAATTTTTTATTTTATAATTAGATGATCATCTTTAACATCAATATTAACTGTTTCACCAAATTTTATATTATCATTGATTATTTCATTTGCAAGTAATGTTTCTAAATTTCTTGAAACAAATCTTTTAATTGGTCTTGCACCATATTTTTCATCAAAAGAATTATTAATAATGTAATCTTTAGCAGTACTTGTTAAATTAATTTTTATTTGTTTATCATCTAAACGTTTTTCGATATCATTTATAATTTTATCTAATATTTCATAAACTGTCTTTTTATCTAATGATTTAAACATTATTATTTCATCAATACGATTAATAAATTCTGGCTTAAAGGTTCTCTTTAATTCATCCATTACTAATTTATCCTTATCTGGAACGTTTTCTAAAATGAATTCACTACCTAAATTTGATGTCATGATAATGATAGTGTTTTTAAAATCTACGGTTCTACCTTGAGAATCAGTGATTCGTCCATCATCTAAGATTTGTAATAAGATATTAAAGACGTCTTTATGAGCTTTTTCAATTTCATCAAATAGGACAATACTATAAGGATTACGTCTTACTGCTTCAGTTAATTGACCACCTTCATCGTATCCAACGTATCCAGGAGGCGCTCCAACTAAACGTGATACTGAATGACTTTCCATATATTCACTCATATCGATACGAATAATATGTCTTTCGTCATCAAATAATTCATAGGCAAGAGTTTTAGCAACTTCGGTTTTACCAACACCTGTTGGGCCTAAGAAGATAAATGAACCTATTGGCCTATTCGGATCTTTAATTCCGGCTCTTGAACGAATTATGGCTTCACTTACTAATTTTAAAGCTTCATCTTGACCTTTAACACGTTTTTTCATGTTTTCTTCTAAATGAATTATTTTTTCTCTTTCACCACCAACTAATTTGCTTATTGGAATTTTAGTCCAGTTAGAAATTATTTTAGCGATGTCTTCTTCATCAACTGTATCTGATAAAATTTCATTCTTATTTTGTTTATTTAATTCTTCTAATTCTTTTTCTAGTTTAGGAATAGTTCCATGTCTTAATCTAGCAGCTGTTTCTAAATCATAGGTGTTTTCAGCTTGTTCTAGTTTAAAGTTAGCATGTGAGATTTCTTCTTTTTTAGATTTAATTTGATCATTAATAGATTTTTCTCTTTCCCAATCATTTCTTAGGCGAGATTCATCTTCTTTTAATTTAACTAAATCATTATCTATTTCTTCTACTCTCTTTTTGCTTAATTCATCTTTTTCTTTCTTTAGAGCTTGTTTTTCAATTTCTAAACGCATAATTTTTCTTGTTAATGTATCTAATTCAGTTGGAACAGAGTCCATTTGAACTTTAATAGTAGCACAGGCTTCATCAATTAAATCAATGGCTTTATCTGGTAAGAAACGATCAGTGATATATCTATTTGAAAGATTGGCAGCAGCTATAAGAGCTCTATCTTTAATATTAACTCCATGATGAACTTCAAACCTTTCTTTTAGTCCACGAAGGATGGTTATTGTATCTAAAACACTTGGTTCTTGGACAATTACTTTTTGGAAACGTCTTTCTAAGGCTCCATCTTTTTCAATATATTTACGATATTCATTTAAGGTTGTAGCACCTATACATAAAATTTCGCCTCTGGCAAGCATTGGTTTTAACATGTTACCAGCATCCATAGCACCTTCTAGCGCACCAGCACCGACAATCATGTGAATTTCATCGATAAATAAGATTATTTCGCCATTAGAATCTTTAATTTCTTTTAAAACGGCTTTTAATCTTTCTTCGAATTCACCACGATATTTAGCACCGGCAATTAAGGCTCCCATATCTAATTCCCAAATTGTTTTATTTTTTAAACTGTTTGGCACATCGCCTTTAACAATTCTTTGAGCAAGTCCTTCAACAATGGCAGTTTTACCAACACCTGGTTCACCAATTAATACTGGATTGTTTTTAGTTTTACGAGATAAAATTCTAGTTATGCTTCGAACTTCTTCATCTCTTCCGATGACAGGATCAACTTTACCATCTTTAACGGCTTTAGTTATATCTCTACCATATTTTTCTAAGGGATTTTGTAAATTTTCCCCAAATGGATTTTCCATATTCATAAATACCCCTCCTTTTTAATTATGTATATTTTCCATATACATTATGTATTATAGCACTTTTTTAGCACTTGTCAATAGTAAGTGCTAATTAATTGTGTAAAAAAACTAATTACTCTGATAAAATAATTAGTCCTAGTTTTAAGAATAATCACAAACTTTAATAATTGGTTTCTTTTAAAAACTATTATTAAATTTACAAGAATATTATCAGTATTCATGGCGATTACTTATCTTTTGAAGTTTTCTTTCTTCTTAACTATAGTTATATCTAGCGTAGATAAGATTGCTTAATTCATGCAATTTCTTTACTACCAAAAGCACACCCCGAATTAATTAATATTTATTAATTATTATAGCTTTCACAAACTTACTTTGTAAAAAATAATTAATAATATTTTTTATGCATATTTTAAACTTTAATTAAAATATGCAAAATCATTAATTATGAATATGCTTCATATCTTCTAGATAATACTATTATATGCAATATTTTTTTATTTATCAATACATTTTATGAAATTTTTATTAAATTTTCTAAAATTATTTGATAATTGTCTAATCTTTTTTGAACTTGACCTTTAATTTTTACAAGATCTCCTACTTTTAAATCGTTTAAGTAAGATATTTTCTTAGGAAAAACTGTACATGAAATTTTACCTGTATCATCTGATAAATCTAAGAATGCCATATTATCACCTTTTTTAGTTTTAATAGATTTTATATTCTCTACTAAAACTGTTACTTCAATAAATTTATCAAAATATTTTGGTAGATCTTTTGATTTTGGACAAATATATTTGCTGGATGGATGATTAGAAATATAAAAGCCATATAATTCATATTCTTTTTGCATTAATAATGTTTTATCGTACTCAGGAAATGTTTCTAGTATTGGCTTATTAATTAATGTTTTATCTAGTTCATTTATTAATTCAGAATAAATTAGTGCTGAACTTATATTGTTGATTAATGTTTGTTTTGTTTCATGAAAGTAATCTAATGCACCAGCATATATTAAATTTTCGATTATTCCTTGTTTTAATTTCAAGTGATAGATAGAACTTATGAAATCATAGAAGTCATTGTATGGAGCATTTTTTGATATTTCTAACGCTATATCTTTGGTTATATTTTTAATTGAAGTTAATGGCATTATAATTCCATCATTAAATATATATTTATCTTCGCTTTGATTAATTGATGGTTTAATTACATTTATATCATTGTTTTTTAATATATCAATATATTCTTTAGTTTTTTTATTAGAAGATAAGTTATCGTTTAAAAGTGTTTTATAAAAGTATGGCATATAATGACATTTTAAGTACATCATTTGGTAGGCAATTAAAGCATAACCTACGGAATGTGATTTATTAAATCCATATTCGGCAAACTTAATTATTAAATCAAATATTTCAGTACTCTTTTCTTTGGTATATCCGTTTTTAATGGCTCTATCTATAAAATTAGATTTCTCGGATAAAATGATTTGTTCATTCTTTTTAGAAATCGCTCTTCTTATTAGGTCGGCTTCACTAAAGGAATATGACGCTACTAACCTTAAAATTTGCATTATTTGTTCTTGATAAACAATTATTCCATATGTATCTTTTAAAATATCAGATAATGAATCATCAATATAAGTTATTTCTTCTTTCCCATTTTTTCTTTTAGCATAAGAATCTATTTCGGCGTTGGCGCCGGGACGAATTAACGCAAGTGATACAATTATATCTTTAAAATTAGTTGGTTTAATTTTAAGAAGTAAATTTTTCATACCTAAACTTTCAAACTGGAAGATACCATCTGTTTTAGCTTCACTAAACATTTTATAAACTGCTTCATCATTTAAATCAACATTATTTAAATTTATTTTTTCAGGTATATCATGCAGAATATCAGAAATTGTGGTTAAGTTTTTAATAGCAAGAAAGTCCATTTTTAAAAGGCCGATATCTTCTAAGTAATCTTTAGTAAATCCTGCTAAGTAATTATCACCATTTTTGATTATAGGAATTACATTATCTAAATGTTCTTTACAAATTACAACACCTGCGGCATTAGTACTAATATGTTTTTTTATTCCTTCTATTTTCATAGCAACATAGTAAACTTCTTTAATATCTTTATTATTGTTAAGAATTTTAATTAAATCCTTAGTTAAATTTTCTTTTAATGTTTTTTTAGGATCGATATATTTATTTAGTGTGGAAATATCAACATCTAAGATTTTACTTACGGATAATAAGGCTGCTTTAGTAGTTAATGTTCCATAGGTCATTACGGGCATAACATTTTCTTTACCGTATCTTTCTTTAACATATGCAATTATTTTTTCTCTTTTAGTAGCATCAAAGTCAATATCAATATCGGGCATAGTGATACGTTCAGGATTTAAAAATCTTTCAAATAGAAGATTATATTTTAAAGGATCAATGGATGTTATACCTAAGCTATACGTAACAAGTGAGCCTACGGCTGAGCCTCTTCCGGGACCTACGTAAATATTATTTTTAATAGCGTATTTAACGTAGTCATAAACGATTAGGAAATAATCAACATAATTCATACTTTTAATTACATTTAATTCATACATTAATCTTTTTTTATAGTTATCTGGTATATTACCATTTAATCTTTTAGTTAATCCCTTGATAGCAAGGGCTTCTAAAAAATTGTAACTATTCTTAATCGTTTCATCATAATGAGGAATTAAATTTTTACTATAGGTTATTTTTAGATTAATTTGGGAAGTAAAATCATGAATATCCTCTACTTTTAAATAGTAAGAACTGTAGTCAATGTCATTGTAACTCGCATACGTTTTATTTTCTTTAATCATGTTTAAATAATTTAAGTATTTAGTATTTTCTTTGGTTAGAGATAACGCTAAATTAAAGTAAACAATGTTTGAGGTTAGTTTTGAGATTTCAGTTTTTTCTTCTTCATTTTGATAACCAATGTAAGAATTAGGCATTTCTTTTAACAATTCTTTAGATTTAAATGGAATAACTGTTAATATATCATTAGTTAATAAATCTTTATTAAATTCATTTTCAATTATATAGGTATTAATTTTAAGTAATTCTTTATAGCCTTTTTCATTTTTAGCATATAAATATATTTTATGATTTTGGTATTTTACTTCTAAACCTATAACTGGTTTAATATTGTATTTTTGACATAGTTTTAAGAATTCGGCAACATAGCAAAGATTATCATCAACGATACCTAGTGTGTTAATATTGTTTGTTACAGCATATGAAAAAAGATCTGGCAATTTAATCATACTAGATAGAACATTATAATCAGTTTTAATTAATATTATTTCTTTCATATGTACCTCTCTAAGGGTATTATATCATTTAAATTAACAAAATGCCTTAAAAACATTGACTTTATTTAAGATATTATGATAAAATCAATGAAGATTTTAATTAAGGAGGAAAGAAAATGGCTAAAAATATTTCAAGCAAAAAACCTTTATCTATTAAATTAAGCTCTCATGCTAATAATAAAACTAATAGTAAACAAAAACCTAACTTACAAACTTATACAATCAATGGTGTTAAGGTTAGATTAACAGCAAGAGAAGCTAGAGTTTTTAAGAAAGCTGCTAAGTAAGATATCCAGTGTTTGGATATTTTTTTATTGCAAAAATTTAATATAAAAAAAGAAACAAGTTATTTTGCTTCTTCTTGAGCTCTTGTTTCTCTAATTACAGTTATTTTAATTGTACCTGGATATTGCATTTCAGATTCAATTCTTTCTTTAATTTCTCTTGCAATCTTAAATGATGTTAGATCATCAACTTTATCTGGTTTTACAATAACTCTAAGTTCACGACCTGCTTGCATTGCGAATGTTTTATCAACACCTTCAAAACTATTACCAATTGTTTCTAGTTCTTCTAATCTCTTGATATAGTTTTCCATAGTGTCGTTTCTAGCACCAGGACGTGATGCAGACATTGTATCAGCAATTGATACTAAAACGGATATAATGTTTTTAGCTTCTTTATCTCCATGATGGGATTCAATAGCGTTTATAACAACTTCATTTTCACCATACTTCTTAGCAAGATCAGCTCCTATTTCAACATGTGAGCCTTCCATTTCAAAATCAATGGCTTTTCCAATATCATGTAAAAGTCCAGCTCTTTTAGCAAGGTTAACATTTTCACCAAGTTCAGCAGCCATTATTCCGCAAAGGTATGAAACCTCTTTTGAATGTTGTAAAGCATTTTGACCATAACTTGTTCTAAAATTAAGTTTTCCAATTGTTTTAACTAATTCTGAATCCATTCTGGTTAATCCTAGTTCCCTAATGGTATCGTTTCCAATTTCTGTAATTCTTGCGTTCATATCCTTACATACTTTATCATAAATTTCTTCAATTCTGGTTGGATGAATACGACCATCTTTAACTAAGGTTTCAATTGTTTGTTTAGCAATTTCTCTACGGAAAGGATCAAAAGATGAAATTGAAATTGCTTCAGGGGTATCGTCAATTAGTAAATCAACTCCTGTAACTGCTTCAATTGTTCTAATGTTTCTTCCTTCTCTACCAATTAGTCTACCTTTCATTTCATCATTTGGTAAACTAATAGTGGTAACTGTTTGAATTGTTGTAACGTCATTAGCATATTTTTCCATTGAGTTTACAAGAAGTTCTTTTGCTTTTTTATCAACTTCTAATTTTGCTTCTGATTCTTTATCTTTAATATATTCAGCTATTTCTTTGCTCATTGAATCTTCTACTCTTTGCATAATTAGATCATGAGCTTTTTCTCTAGAAAGTTTAGCTATACTTTCTAATTTTTCAATTTCTTCTCTAAGAAGTTCATCCATTTTAACTTCTTTTTCTTGAATTTTCTTTTGCATTGTACTTAAATTTTTATCTTTTTCTTCTAAAGAGTTATCTCTGTTTTGTAATAATTCTTCTCTTTTATCTAAAGATTTTTCTCTTTGAAGAAGTCTATCTTCAGTATTTTTTATTTCGCTTTTTCTTTCTTTTATTTCGCGATCAGTTGCTTGTTGTAATTTAAAAGTTTCTTCTTTAAGTTCCATAAGGCTGTTACGTTTAGTTTTTTCAGCCTCTTTTTTGGCGTCATCTAAAATTTTATTTGATTTTTTGCCAGCTGTGAAACCTGAGAACGCAACAATGGCTCCACCTACAAATAATCCAATTAAAAGACATAAAATGGAAGCTACACTTATAAAGTCCATAATGTTTCCTCCATATCTTTCTATATAAAAATTATTTTAATAATCTCTATAACTTTATTATAAAGAATTAGAAAGAAATAATCAAGGAATTATCGGAAGTAAATTTTTTAAAATTTTTACAAAAAAATGAATAGTCCTTATTTAACTACTCATTTCATTGATTTTGTTTTTGGTTCTTCAATTATTTCTTTATTTGCTTCACTTTCAATAAGTTCTTGTTTTAATTTGATAAGATTTTCTTTCCTTTTTCTAATTGTTTCTAAATTATTTTCAGCTTCATCGTTGCTTATCATATTTGTTTGTTTATTTTCGTTGATATCTTTTTCAAAATTATCTAATCTTTGAATAAAACTATCAACTAATTCTTTTGTCATTTCTTTAGAAAATTTTACTACTTTTGCTTTTTGTTCTTCTTTACTTAGTCTACTAATTGGACCAGTTGAATATATTATATCTAGATCATCATTATTCATTTCAACATAAGCAACACTTTCTCCAAGTTCTTCTTTTATTGTGATTTTCATAGCTTTTTCTATTCTATTTTGACTAATTAAACCAGTTTTTAAACTAGGATTTTTTGCATATTTTTGTTTTTCAAACTCAGTCATTTCTTCAATTAATCCAAATGTTTTTAACTCTAATAAAAATTGATCTTCATTCTTTGAGCACTCAATCATCATTTTAAAGGAAGTACATAAATTATAAAAAGGTATTAACATTGAAAACTTAAATATATTATTAATTGGTAAATCTTGAGTTTCATCACCATATTCTTTTACATTATTTTTTGTATTAATTTTATAACCATTATCATAAACATATTTTATCAAATTAATTAGAGTATAAATCATAACTCCATAACTAGACAAAATTGTTAAAATCCATAAAATTAAAAAATTCATATTTTGTTCCTCCTTGAGGTAATATTCTAAAATTAAAATATTTGGATGTCAAGAAAAAAAGATACTAATTTTAAGTAGCATCTATAAATTAATCTTCTTCTTTTTTAGTTTTAGTTCCTTTTTTATTTAATGGTATATTGTAAATATCTCTTACTTTATTTTCAATTTCTTCTAAGATATCTAAATTCATTTTTAAATATTGTTTAACATTTTCTCTACCTTGACCGATTTTTTCGCCATTATAGCTAAACCATGCTCCTGATTTTTGAATAATGTTATTTTCACTTGCTAAATCAACCAATTCGCCAGTTTTGCTTACTCCTTCACCATACATTATGTCAACTGTTGCTGATCTAAATGGAGGAGCAACTTTATTTTTAACAACTTTAATGTTTGTCTTGTTACCAATGACACTGTCACCCAACTTTATTTGTTCACCACGTCTAATATCTAATCTAATTGTAGAATAAAATTTTAACGCTCTACCACCTGGTGTTGTTTCAGGATTGCCAAATAAAACTCCAACTTTTTCTCTTAACTGATTAATAAAAATAGCAGTTGTTTTAGTTTTAGAAATTGTTCCTGATAATTTTCTTAATGCTTGAGACATAAGTCTTGCTTGTAAACCTACATGAGAATCTCCCATTTCACCTTCTATTTCAGCTTGAGGAACTAGTGCAGCAACTGAATCAATTACGACAATACTGACTGCTTCACTTTTAACTAAAGCATCACAAATTTCTAATGCTTGTTCTCCTGTATCTGGTTGGGATAATAATAACTCATTAATGTTGACTCCTAGTTTTTGAGCGTAAACCGGATCTAGGGCATGTTCTGCATCAATAAATGCGGCTCTACCTCCAGCCTTTTGTACTTCTGCAATTGCATGAAGTGCGATAGTTGTTTTACCTGATGATTCAGGTCCATATATTTCAATGATTCTTCCTTTTGGGAATCCTCCTACACCAAGTGCGATATCTAGGGAAAGTGAACCGGTAGATGTTACATCTATTTCCATGTGTTCAGAACTTCCTAGCTTCATTATTGCGCCCTTACCAAATTGTTTTTCAATATCAGCTAGTACTTGTTCTAATGCTTTATCTTTGTCCTTTGCTTCTATTGTTTTCATAAATATTTCACCTAATCTTTCCTTCATAATTTAATTTTATTATAAGAAAATTTTTTTGTCAATATATTTTTGCGAAAATATGTTCGACAGATTTTAAATATTGGAAATTTTAAATTTCTAATTAATTCACATTGACTTTCAAACAATTATTTGGTATTATACTTTTCAATTAAGGGGGATTATAATGAAATGAAAAAGAAAATAATTGCTTATGCTCTTGCCATATCAGGATTGTTTGGTATTTATAAAGGGTGCAATAAATTAGGTTCCTATATAAGAGAAAATTATATAGAAGATACATATGCAACTACTTCATTAAATGATTGTATAATAAATACACAAAATGAAATAATTTCAGAAACGATTGCTGAACCTACTAAACCTTCCATAATAGAGGAAATGATTGCTGAACAAAATGAACAAGATTTTGAAGCAACATTTGTACCTGTATTTGCTACTACCGATTTAGCATTATTTGATGAAAATAATAATGTTAATTGTATAGTTGAAAAATACGAAAAATTATATCTTACAGAAATACATGAAAATAAAGTTGCATGTGTAACAACAGATGGAAATTATGGCTATACCGATAAAAACCTACTAGAAACTTTACCTGAAACTTACGCTGAAGTAGATATAAGTGACCAAAAAGTTTATTGTTACTATCAAGGTGAATTAGTTCTTACTGCTGATTGTGTAACCGGTATTCCAACTTATGGAACAACCAAAGGAACAAATAAAGGATATACCGAAATTAATGGTAAAGCATATGATACCAAATTAATGGGTGGTGCACCTGCTGATATTTTTATATCATTTAATTCAGATGGCGAAGGATTTCATGACGCTAGATGGCGTAGTAAATTTGGTGGAGATATTTATTTAACTAATGGATCTCACGGATGTGTTAACATGAGACTTGAAGATGTTAAAGTTTTAGATAATTATTTAAAAGCAGGAGATCACGTTTTAGTTCATAAATAAAAGGCTTACAATTTTGTAAACCTTTTTTTATATTAAACTACCAATTACTCCATAACTTACTATCATCATAATTATACTTGCCATTATAACACCTAAAATAGCAGCTAAGAAAGCCTTTTTCTTATCCATTCTTAGCAATGTTGCAATTAAACACCCTGTCCAAGCACCTGTTCCGGGAAGTGGTACTCCAACAAATAAGACTAATCCCCAAAAACCTAATTTTTCAATTTGTCCTTTTTTCTCATTTCCTTTTCTTTCACAAAAATCAATAAATTTAACTAATATTTTATGTTTCTTCATGAATGCGAATACAGAATCTAAAAACCATAAAATTAAAGGGATGGGAATTAAATTACCAATTATTGAAATTATATAAGCTGGTACTGGTGGAACTTTTAATAAACTTGCTGCTATTAATCCTCCTCTAAGTTCTAAAATAGGCATTAAAGATATAACAAACACGGTTATATATTTTCCTATCATAGCTCCAGAACTGGCACCAAATATTCCTATTATAAAATTAACTATTTTATCTACCATTTATATCATCCTCACTAAATATATTCTCTACTGCTTTAATAATTCCTAATTTACCATATTCAAAAGTTAGAGCACCTTGTAAATAAGCAACAAAAGGTTCTCTAATTGGAGCATCACATGATAGTTCTATACTAGATCCTTCCGTAAATGAGCCACTAGCCATAATAATTTGATTATCATATCCTGGCATATCAGTTGGAACTGGTAAATAACATGAATCAATCGCACTTCCCATTTGAATTCCTTTAACAAACTTTATTAACTTTTCTCTATCATTAAATACAATGCCTAGAACTATATCATTAAGTTCATTGTTAATCATATCACAACCCAATAACTTTAATAATTCTCTAGCAAATACCTTAGTTTTTAAGGCATTACCAACAACCATTGGAGCTTCATAAAACCCGAGCATAAAGTTTCTTGTTTGATTAAGTGATGGTCCTACTTCAGCACCTAATCCCGGAGATGTTAATCTTTCACTACATAAATTAACTAACTCACTTTTGCCACAAATATACCCACCATTATTAGCGATTCCGCCACCTAAATTTTTAATAAGAGATCCAACAACTAAATCAGCTCCAACTTCAGTAGGCTCTTTATATGAACACATTTCACAATAACAATTATCAACCATAATTATTACATCTTTATTAATATTTCTAATAAACTTAACAACTTTTTCGAGTTTTTCTATACTTAAAGTATCTCTTAAACTATAACCAATTGATCTTTGAATATGAACCATTTTAACATTTAAACTATCTTTAATCTTATCATAATCAAAATCATTATTAATTAAATCAATGTATTTAAAATCAATACCAAAAGCTTTTAAAGAACTAGGATTATCTTTAATTCCAATAACTTCATGTAAAGTATCATATGGTAAACCAGAAATAGATAATAACGTATCACCTGGTCTTAAAATACCAAAAAAGGCAGTTGATAAAGCATGGGTCCCACTAACAAATTGACATCTAACTAAAGCCGATTCACATTCAAAATAATCAGCAAAAACTTTTTCCACTTTATCTCTACCAATATCATTATAACCATAACCAGTTGATGAATTAAAATCAGTTGTTAACACTTTTTCCTTATGAAAAGCATTCAATACTTTTTTTGAATTACTATAAATTATTTTATCAATTTCTTTTAATTCTTCTTCTATATTCTTATTAACAATATCAATGTATTTATCTAACATCTTCACCACTCACTTTAATAATTTGATTCTTTAATTCTTTATTAGTACTTACTTTATATATTAGCTTAGCTAAATCTTCTTTCTTAATAAATTTAATTTTTTTCTTATACTCTTCATCCATTAAATTAGTTATATCCGTATCTATCCAATCAGGACAAACACAGTTAACATTAAAATCAGGCAAATATTTAGAAAAGTTATGTGTTAATGAGACAACCCCAGCTTTAGAAGCATCATAATCAATTGATTCAGGATAATAAGTATTTATAGCATTGGTACTTGAAATATTAACAATACTTCCTTTATTCATTTTATCTATTGCATATTTAGTAACTAAAAATGTACCTGTTAAATTAGTATGTAATATACGATTAAACTCTAACGCACTTTTATCTTTTATATCTTTATCATTACTAATAGCAGCATTATTAACTAGATAATCTAAATGATCAATTCTATCAAACATATCTTTAACTTCATCTTCACTTGATATATCACATTTAATTACTTCTACATTAACATTAGTAATACTATCCGCAAGTTTATATGCTTCTTTTTCACTATGATTATAATTAATTATAACATCTACTCCATTAGTAGCAAAAACTTTAATAATTTCAGCACCTAATCCCCTACTAGAACCAGTAACTAATACTTTCATATTAACACCTTCATTTCTTTAATAATTTTATCAAACTAGTAAGAAAAAAGAAACCATATAGTATGATTTCTGTTTTTTAATTATAAATTATAAAGTTTTTTATTTAACAAATTCTTTAGCAGCTATCACTTATCAAATATACTTATAACAATAATAACTGCTTCCATATCTTGTGTAACCAGAAGCGCAAGCATATGTTGAACAATCATAATAATCATATTTTATACAAAAACTATTATTAACTTTATCATATAAACTGCAATATCGACAACTTTTTTCTGTTTTTATAATATCATTTACTTCGACTCCACAACTTGTAGAATTTTCTGCATAATCAGTTGCAGTATAAATATGGTTTCCAACACTAATTGAATTATCTCCTGTTGTCCATCCTTGACTCTTAACTCCTGAAATTGCATCAGATACACTTGGAACTAATACACTTTCAACTGAGATAGAACAAGTTGGACCTATGGTATCACTTTCCCAAACCGCGTATAAATTTAAATCACTTAAAATTGGAGTTGAAGAACTAATTGTATATTCAACTGTGCTGCTATTTGCAACAGTACTCCATCCTTTAAAATTATTTTTGGCTTTAAATGCTCTTTTATAGTTACTGTATTGATTCATCAAATTTCTAAATTCAGTGTAATTTACGATATTTCTTACTTCATATTCTCCGTTGGAATTTTGTTGAATACCATTAAAATATTCACCTGATGATAAATGGAATGTCACTTTTCTAGCATCTATTGAACTAAAATTTATAATAAGTTTATTTACAAATCCAGTATATGTTATTTTCCATTTGTTAGTTGATACATTACAATTTATAGATTCATTTTCAAGAGATACTCTCGTATTGTCTATGTACCCTAATATTTCGGCTTTAAAATTGCATGACTCTGGAAAATTAGCAACTTGAATTCCATCAATATAAGCAACTATTGGACCAGTAACATTATCAAAGGTATTTTTGTTCTCATTTTTCTTATAACCTATAAATATAAATGTTGTACTTAAAACAACTAATATAATAGATAATATTATTTTTTTATTTAACAAATTATTCATAATGAATCACACCTATCAAATATATTTATAACAATAATCCGTACTTCCATATCTTGTGTAACCACTAGCACAAGCAATGGTTGAACAATCGTAGGTTTCATTTCGTATACAAAAACTATTATTATTTGCATCATATTGTGCACATCTTGTACATGTCTTTGGAGTTTTTATAATATCATTTATTTCAACTCCACAATTTGTGGTATTTTCAGCATAATCTGTTGCTGTATAAATATGTTTTCCGACACTAAATGAATTATTTCCGGTTGTCCATCCTTGACTTTTTACTCCAGAAATTGAATCTGAAACACTTGGAACTAATGTACTTCCTATTGAAATAGAGCAAGAAGGTCCTACTGTATCGCTTTCCCAAATCGCATATAAATTTAAATCACCATATATTAGAGTTGTTGTATTACTTGTATATTCAACTGATGTTCCAGATGAACTTGTATTCCATCCTTTAAAATTATATTTTGGTCTAAATGATCTCTTATAACCACTATATGAATTAAGTAATGAATTAAATGCTATACCACTTCTTATAAATTCTATTGAATACACACCGGTTGAATTTTTACTTATACCATCAAAATAAGCATCAGTTGGGACATGAAAATATATATTACTTATAGGATAATAAGCAAATCTTAGAACTAAATTAGAATAAATAGTATCATATGTTAAAGTCCATTTTTTGGTACTTCTATCACAAGTTAATGCAACATCACTTACTGTTGTTTCACTGGTACCACTTGTGTTTTTTATCTCAGTATCATAATTACAGGCGTTAGGATAGCTTTTAGTTTCTGTCCCATCAATATAAACCTTTACATTAGTTGTTAAATGAAAGTTTGTTATTTGATTTTTTAATGTCAAATCATTCCATTCATACCCTGCATTTAAATTAAGCCTTATATAACAATCTGCAGAGCTATTATTTTGAGTAAGTAATTTAGCAGTGGTATTATTACTACTAGATAACACTCCAACTGAATTTCCTGCATCAAGACCTATATTTATATCACTAGGTAAACTATTTAAAACAGATGAGCAATATGCATCAGAACAAACATCATAGTAAAGCTCATATCTAACATTGACATTATTTAAGTTGGTAATTACCACATTAAAATTTTCAGTTTTCCCGGCTTGTAAATGCAATATTCTATCATCACTTGTTCCACTATTTGTTGTAACGTTAAATGCAAAATTATTTATAACAATATTAGCTATATTTTTATTATTAGATTTAGAAAACATTGATAATGAATATCCTATTGCAAATATAAATACAATTAATATACTAAATGTTATTAGATATTTTAATTTCTTATTATTATTAAAAAAAGACGTTATTTTATTAATACATTTCATTTTATATCACTTATCCTAAAAGAATTATATATAAAATTATCTTAATATGTCAATTTACATTTAATTAACATTAATTATTAAATAAATAGATTATTTCGATATTTTATATTATATTCACTCATTAATAATCCTAAATTTTTATCATCTTCATAAATATATTCTAAGTCATTATTATATTCAGGCATAAAAGGATTGGCATTAGAAGCAATATCAAATCTTGCACATTTATTTCCAAATATTACTTGAATTTCTACTATATCTTTCTTATCTTTTAATCTTTTTATTTTATAAGAATCTATTATTTCTTTATTTAATTTTATTAAACATAAATTAGCATATAGTTTATTTTTTATTATAGTAGATTCATATGGTATTTCATCACCATTTTCTTTAACATTAGATATATAAAAATTAGAACATTCTTCTTTATTTAATGTTATAACTTCTCCATCTTCAAATATTATATTTAATCCATTGATATCCATTCTTTATCCACCCTATAATAAGAATATCACATCTAATTTATAATGAAAATGAAAAATACTTTATTTTTTAAATTTTTTGTGATATATTATTTTTGCAAATGAATTATTTTGCGCTCATAGCTCAATTGGATAGAGCGTTAGACTACGGATCTAAAGGTTAGGGGTTCGACTCCCTTTGGGCGCACCATAGATAAAAATGTTCGAACAATTCGAATTTTAAATATATTTTCAGTCTAAAATATGACTGATTTTTATTTATTTAATAATTTGTGAAATATATGATATTTTTCCAACTTTGTAAACCTATCAATTAATAAAATTTTATGAACTTTAATGCTCTTTTTGGTACTATAAAAGTGTAATAATTAATTACAGAAATGTGATTGAATATTACACTTCTTTTTATTATGATTG
>CAKOKM010000018.1 GCA_934091015.1 uncultured Bacilli bacterium
GCTCAGTCGGTAGAGCGCACGGCTGTTAACCGTTAGGTCGTAGGTTCGAGTCCTACATCGGGCGCCATTTAGATTATTAACAAGCATTTGCTTGTTTTTTTATGCAATTAAAAAAATTATTTATTATCTTCAATAAATAATTCGTTTATATCAACATCCATAACTATAGCAAATCGCCAAAGTGTTCCTAAAGAAAATGTTTGATGATTTTTACTTTCTATGTTAGAAATAAATTGAGTTGAATAAGACATTCTTTCAGCAACTTGGGCTTGAGTTAAACCTTTTTCTTTTCTAATTCTTTTCATATTTTTGCTTACTACTTCATAAATATAGTTTTCATTTTCTCTGTCAAACATAAATATTACCTCGTTTTCTAACATTATTTTATATTTAAACTTAAGTTTTTGTTTTACACTATTCGTGTATTTTTAAAATTAGATATTTAAATATTTATGTTTTTATTTTTTTGAGATATTTAATTTAATTAAAAAACTTCACATAGATAGGCGTAAATTTTTATTTATGAAATAAAAAGCAATTCTCTTGATGAGAGTTAATTATACCAACTGCTTGAAGATAAGAATATATTATAGTTGTACCAACAAATTTCATTCCTCTTTTGGTTAAATCTTTTGAAATATCGTCTGATAATTTTGATCTAGTGTCAGTACTATTATAATATATATTGCCATTTGTAAATGTTAATAAGTAATTATAGAATGAACCATATTCTTTAACTATTTGTTTAAATATTTTGCTATTATTAATACTTGCTTTTATTTTTTGTTTGTTTCTAATAATATCTTTGTTTTGAATTAGTTCTTCAATTTTAATATCGTCATAATTGCATACTTTATTTATATCAAAATTATCGTATGCTTTTTTAAAAGATTCTCTTTTATTTAATACACATTCCCAAGATAAACCAGCTTGAAATGATTCAAGAATTAACATTTCATAAAGATAATTATCGTTTGTGTTAAGAATGCCCCATTCTTCATCATGATATTTTATATATAATGGATTTTTTAAATTACACCAATTACATCTATTCATTTGTTTTTCCTCTTCTTTGGTAATTTATAATTTTGAATATCTATTTTTTCAAGTTCTAATAGTTTTATTTTATTGGCAATTCCACCACCATAACCAGTTAATTGTTTATTTTGTCCTACTACTCTATGGCACGGTATTATTAAACAAATAGGATTTCGCCCTACAGCACCGCCAACAGCTTGGCTAGACATTTTGTTAATATGTTTCTTTTTAACAATTTTATTTGCAATATCTCCATAAGTTATAACCTCACCGTAAGGAATTGGTTTGATATATTCAATTACTTCTCTAGTAAAATCAGATATATTTTCTAATTTATATTTTGGGGTAAAAGTTGGTTTTTTTCCACTAAAATAGATGTCTAACCATTTAAATGTTTCATTAAATATAGGTAACTCTTTAGTAATATTTTTTTCTTTAAATTTGTTAGAATATGGAGAATTTGAAAATATTAAGCCAGTTAAATATTCTCCATCGCTTATCAAAGTCATTTGACCTAGTGGTGAGTTGTATATTTTTTGATAGTGCATAAAAAACGTTCCTTTCCATTTTACTCCAATTAATTTCCATCTATATTTATTTTAACATTAATATTTTACAATATGTAGTTTTTTAAATGTTTGTTTATAATATGAATTTATAAAAAATTTAAAGTATATTTTTTATTATAATTTTATAAATTTTTGTTAATCCATTCGCAGCATTTATCCAATGTTACATCTTTATTTAATTTATAATCATTAATTATTAAAGAATTAAAAAGCAATTATAGCATTAATTCGATTGATGAAATTATTAATGATTTTAAATTAGATAGAATGAGTGAAATAGAAAGAATGGTTTCCATCTGTCCATCATCATTTTACAATTATGTAGAACAAGATAAAATTGATAATTTTTCTAAAGAAGACTTACCTATAAAAACAAAGGGAAAAAAGTAGAACGAAAAGAAAACTGCTAAATATGATCCTAAAAGCAAAAGTATTGAAGAAAGACCTTTTAAGCCTGAGAATAGTTGCGAATTTGGTCACTGGGAAGGAGTTACAATTGTTGGATATGTAATAGGAAATGCTGGATGAAATTTAGATGTTTTAAATTAGTAATAAAATTTGTCAAAAAGATGGTATAATTATATTAGAAAGAGATTAGATTTATTTTTTAGAATGGAGTGGTAGGTGATAAATATTGTGAAAAAAATCTATATATTAACAGGAGCAAATGGTTTTTTAGGCAATAACATCATAAGAAAGTTAGAACAAGATGCTGATAATGAAATTAGGGCTTTTGTATTAAAAGGCGATTCTATTAAATCACTTGAAGGATTAAAATGTAAAATCTACTATGGTGATGTAACTAAAAAAGAAACTTTATCATTAATTTTTGAAAATACTGATGGAAAAGAAGTTTTTGTAATTCATTGTGCTGCAGTAGTATATATAAAATCAAAATACAATCCACTTGTTTATAATGTTAATGTTAATGGAACTAAAAATATAGTAGATAAGGTAATAGAGTCTAAAGCAAAACTTATCTATATTAGTAGTGTTCATGCAATCCCTGAGCAACCTAACAATGAATTAATAACAGAAATAACTAATTTTAACCCTGATAATGTTGAGGGATTATATGCAAAAACAAAAGCAGAAGCTGCGAAGTTTGTAATTGATGCAGTAAAGGGTAAAAATTTGAATGCTTGTATTATTCATCCATCTGGTATTATAGGTCCAAATGATTTTGGCAATAGTCACTTAACACAATTAATAAAAGAAGTTGCAAGTGGCAAATTATTTGCTTGTGTAAAAGGTGGATATGATTTTGTTGATGTAAGAGATGTAGCAGATGGTGTTATTAGTGCTTGTAAAAATGGTGCTAATGGTGAATGCTATATCTTATCTAATAGATATATAGCAATAAAAGAATTATGCGATTTAATTTGTGATGTGCAAGGAAGAAAAAAGATTAAAATGGTATTACCAATAGGTCTTGCAAAATTAATAGCACCTTTTTTTGAAGTATATTATAATTTAAAGAAACAAACTCCACTTTTTACAAAGTATTCACTATATACATTATCTTCTAATGCTAATTTTAGTAATGAAAAAGCTAAAGAAAAGTTGGAATTTAAAAACAGAAATATTAAAGATACAATAAAGGATACTGTTGAGTGGATGAATAAAAATAAATAAGAATACAAATTGCAATTTCAAAGTGAGATGTAAAGGGTGAAGAAGAAAGGAATCATAAACTTAGTAGCCATTATTTTATTAGTCTTATTGTTCCCAATTAGAAATCAGTTAAAAGATATTGTCAAAGTAGAATATAAGGCATTAGTTTAAAAAGTGTCGAAAGCGAAAAAACTAATTTCAAAAGAGGAAATGGAACAAGAAGGAAAAATAAAGGAATACGATCATGGAATTATTATAGAAATACTAGGATTTGAAATTTATAATTATGTTAAGTAAATTGGTGAAAATTATTAAAAAATGATAAAAAAAGAAAATAAGGCATTTAAGAACTACTACGTTTATGAAATGATTCTTATATTGTTGTTAGCAATTATAGTTATACCAAATATTATACTAACAATAAATAACATGTTCCCATATAATATAACAATCATTAATACACTTTTAATTATTATTGTAGCACTTCCTATTATAGTGCTTGATATAAAGAACGATTTAGATATTAAAAATATACATTAATATTATTTAAAGGAAAAGAAAATACCAGAATACAAAGACAAAACAAAAATTTCAAATGTATGCCTATTAATTAGCATAGTAGTTTTAATTGATTTGGCAATTTTAATAATAACAAATAGTACAAAAACTGAAATTTATGTAAAATTGAAAACAAATTAGTCATTACTACTAATAAGATGGTAATAACATTGAAACACAATATGAAATGTTTGATAAATTTAAAATAATGGGTAATGAATTTGTTAACGTTAAATGTCCAAATAGAAATGCACCATCACTTGGTTTAGTTCTTTTGTTTCTTTATTTAACATGAATTTGGCTCCTATTTAACAAAAAAACTAACTATTTCTAGTTAGCATTTATTACTCTCAGAAGTCAATTTCCGAGTTTCTTATCAATCTGGAGCAGGTGATGAGAATCGAACTCACGTCATCAGCTTGGAAGGCTGAGGTTCTACCATTAGACCACACCTGCGTCAAATACAAACTAATTATATAATAAATTAGAATGTATTTGCAAGTGTTTTTTGCTATTTTATTAAAGAAAGCTGAACTTTTCCTTTATTTTTGTCAATATCTGATATATAAACAGTTAAAATATCTCCTACACTAACAATGTCTTTAGGATCTTTAACAAAGTTTTTGCTCATTTTAGAAATGTGTAATAATCCATCATCATGTAAACCAATATCTACAAATGCTCCAAATGAAGCAACATTTCTAACTGTTCCTTTTAATTCCATCCCAATAGATAAATCATCAATTGTTAAAATATCACTTCTTAAAATTGTTTCTGGGGCTTCACTTCTAGGATCTAATCCGGGATTTTTTAATTCTTTAATTATATCAGTTACTGTATAAATATCTGAATTTAATTCTTTTGTTAATTTTTCTAAATCAATATTTTCCAGTTTATGTTTAAACTCTTCTGTTTTAATATCTTTGATATCCAAATTTAATAACTTTAATAATTTACTTGTTAATTCATAACTTTCGGGGTGAATTCCTGTATTATCTAGGGGACTCGCACTATTATTAATTCTTAAGAAACCTACACATTGTTCATAGACTTTATCAGTTGTTAATTTTTTAATTTCTTCTCTTGATGTAAATTCTTTTTTCTCTTTAAATTTTTGAATTTTATTAATTACAGTAGTAGTTAAACCTGATACATATTTTAAAATAAAGTTTGAAGCAGTATTAATGTTTACTCCTACCTCGTTTACAACTTTTGATACTGTATTATCTAAGCTTTCAGTTAGTTTTTTAGAGTTTACATCATGTTGATATTCTCCTACACCAATACTTTTAGGATCTATTTTTACAAGTTCTGAAAGTGGGTCAATAACTCTTCTTCCAATACTTACTGCACTTCTTTCTTGAACTTCATAATCAGGAAATTCTCTTTGGGCTTCTTTACTGGCAGAGTAAACGCTTGCTCCTGCTTCACTAACTATTGTATAATAAACGTCTTTTAAATTCTTAATAGTGTTTGCTACAAATTCTTCACTTTCTCGTGATGCTGTACCATTACCAATAGCAATTAAATTAATATTATAAGTTTTAATTAAGTTAAGTAATTTAATTCTTGATGCTTCTTTTTCATTTTTAGGTTCATGTGGATATATTACATCTTTATGTAAAACATTTCCTTTTTCATCTAAACAGGCTAGTTTACAACCAGTTCTAAATGCTGGGTCAAATCCAAGAACACGATATCCTTTAACAGGTCTAGTCATAAGAAGATTTTCTAAGTTATCTTTAAATACTTCGATAGCGTTATCTTCTGATTTTTCAGTTAATTCACTTCTTACATCTCTTTCAATTGATGGATATATTAATCTTTTTAGGGCATCTTTTATAGCGTCATTAACATAATCTACAACAAATGATTCTTTATTTTTAATAATTTTATTAGATAAAAAGTTAAAAATATAATCATTATCATAATCTAATTTAACTGATATAACATTTTCCTTCTCAGCTCTATTAATTGCTAAAACACGATATGGTTTAATGTATTTAACTTTTTCAGTAAAGTCATAGTATATTTCATATGTTTTCTTTTCGTCAACGGCATTTTTCTTTATTTTAGATACAATTGATGCATTATTCCAAATATAATTTCTAACGAATTTACGATAATAAGCATTATCACTAATCCATTCACTAATAATATATTTAGCGTTTTCTAGGGCAATATCTTTTTCAACATTAGGAACGATACCACATAATGATTCTAAACTTCCTTTAGTAGGAAATGCCATAATTGCTTTAGCTAAAGGTTCTAATCCCATTTTAATTGCTTCAGTAGCTTTTGTTTTCTTCTTTTCCTTATATGGCAAGTATATATCTTCTACTTCTACTAATTTAGTACAATTTAAGATATTCTTTTTTATTTCATCAGTAAGCATACCTTTTTCATCAATTAATCTTATAACTGTTTCTTTTCTTTCCATTAAGTTGTTATAATAACGATATTTTTCTTCTATTTTGGCTATTTGATTTTCATCTAATGCGCCGGTGGCTTCTTTACGATATCTTGCAATAAAGGGAATTGTTGATCCTTCTTCTAAAAGGGTTAATACTGCCTTTATTTGATTTATTTTAATATTAAGTTCACTACTTAATTCTTCTATTACTATTTCATTCATATTTTACCTCACTTTATCTATTGTAACATAAAAAAAGAGATTTTAGTCTCTTTCTAATCAATAAATTTAAAAGATTTAATTTAAAATTTTACAATTTTATTTTTAACATGAATTTATTTATATAATTTGTTAGATTTTAAATTTTAGTTAATATGTAATATGATAATAAAGATATCAATGTTGGAATAAATATAACTACTAATACTTTTACAATAGTTACTATTATTATTAATTTAGGAGAAAAACCTAAATATTTATATAATAAATTAGTCTTTTTTTCATCTGTTATAATATTTGACAATGTTAAAATAATAACAATGAATGCAACGAATGTAATAACATAAATAAATATCATTGTATATTCTAGTTGATTGCCTATATCAAGATAACTCTCCTGTTCAAATTTAGTATCTATTTTCATCTTTACATCGTGATTTTTTATTTCTTTAATTGTTACACTTAACTTATTAGCAAAATCATAATAATGTCGTAAATAAAATATATATTCATATTTATACATGTCTTCATTTATTTCTTTTCTATTAATATTTATAATATTTTTATCTTTTATTAAATATTCATCCGCTATTTTATCTGATTTGATAATAAAATAGGTATCCCTATAATTACTATCATATTCTTTGAATAAATTATAACGATAAGATAATATTAGAGAAATTAATAATAATAAAATTGAATAAATTAATAAATATATTTTGGTTGTTTTTTTTCTTAAAAAGTTTTTATACTTTAACATATTAATTGCCTTCTAAATTTATCATTATATCCTTTTTTAGTATCTCATTTAATTTGATAATTGAAAAAATATAAATTATTAAAGAAATTAAAATATAAATTATTATGATTGAAACATATGGTATCTCAAAATTTTGTCCAAAGAAGAAATAACCTGAAAATAAATTATTAGATAGAAATATTAATAATAAATAATATAAAATTAAACTTAGTACATAGCTTATTAAATAGATTATTGTATTATCTAATAATTCTATATTAATAATTTGTTTTTTTCTAAAACCAGTTGCTTGTAATATGGCAAAATTAATCGTTTTATTAATACACTTTTTATTTATGTTTAATAATATAATAGTTACTGTCAGAATCATTGTTACTAAGGAAATTATAGTAGGATACATATATGATGTTGAATTTATTTTTATTTCTCCCTTTATTGATGTATCATAACCATTTTCTTGCAATTTATTAATAATACTTGAAACATTATCTTTAGAATCGACAGTTAATACTCTTCCATGATATGGCATGCAAATTGTTTCTTTATTTAAACCATTCCCAATTGTTGTGTATGATTCACAGTCTCTAAATAAATCATAAGTCTCAAAAGTGGTATAACAAGTATCCATACTGTCAAAACTATATTTATTATCATATGTGCCAACTAATTTTAATTTAATATCATTATTATATCTAGAATTTTTTACATCAATATTAGTACCAGTATTCCATCTATATTCAACTAAGTCATACATGTTACCTAATTCCTTATTAGTATCAATTATTTTATTTGGTTCAATTATATTCATATTAAGTATAGATTTAGTTAAGGCATAAGGATATAATTTTGTAGGGCAAACTATTTCTCCTTTTTTCGGATAATTTCCATTTATTAATTTTATATTATCTTTATTATAAATAACTTTAATATTTATTTCTTTAGGATTATCTTGATTTTCATAACCTTTAAATCTTAAAAGTACTTCGTCATTTATTTTAATAGGTAAATTTGATATTACATGTTTATAATTAGATAAATTATCATATTCTTCTTTATAAATGTTATTATGTTCTGTTGAAGAAATGTAATTTATATACTCATTTATATTGTTAAAAGAAGGTGTTTTTCTTATTACTTCAATATTTAAATCTTTCATATAATTTGTTTTTATATATCTCTCTGATTTTATTGTAAAATCTAAAAAAGTTAATGCAAAAAATAAGATTACCATAAGTAATGTACTAATTAATGTTAAAATTATATTTCTTGTATTAATTAGGTTTCTTTTGATATAATTAAAAATAGTGAATCTATTTTTCATTTTTAATACTCAACTTTCCTTTTGATATGTATAATATTTCATCAGCATATTTCTTTACTTCATTTGAATGACTAACAACAATTACACATTTAGTTTCACTTAATTTTTTTAGTAAATTAAAAACAATTTTTTCATTTTCTTCATCTAAATTTCCGGTAGGTTCATCACATAATATGATTTTAGGATTATTAGCTAAAGATCTTGCAATAGCTACTCTTTGTTGTTCTCCTCCGGATAATTCTTTTGGCTTATGATTTAATCTATTTGATAAACCTAATTCTTTTAATAGTGACGTTGCTTTTGCAATTCTATCTTCTGATTTTATACTTTTATTAATCGTCATAGGTAAGCATACGTTTTCTAACGCTGTTAAATTTTCTTCTAAATAAAACTGTTGGAATACAAACCCGATATTTTTCATTCGTTCATAAGCAAGTTTATCTAGTGATAATTCTTTAATATTAACATTATTAAGAATATACTTGCCACTTGTATAATTAGTTAATAATCCTAAAATATTTATTAATGTTGATTTTCCTGAACCAGAATGTCCCATAATTGCGTAAAATTTATTTTCTTTAAAAGAAATTGTTACGTTATTAAGAGCATTTACTTTTTCATTTTTTAATGAATATATTTTAGTAATATTATTAAGTTTTATTATTTCATTCATAGCTTTCTCCTCTGTATAGATTATAAACTATATATAATTATTTAGCAATTAAAAAAAAATTAATTGTAGTGAATTTTATTTTTGATAATAAAATGTTATTTTCTAATTGGAAGATATATAAATTATTTTCTAAAATTAAAATGATTGGAGGTGTACGTTATGAAAAAAGTTATAATTAAAACAAGTATTATTTTAACTCTATTTAGTATATTTGGTTTAGTATTTGCAGATGCAAATAAATCATTTGGATTACAGCCGAATGAAATTTCTTCTAACGGTTACAACTACTTAGGACGACCTTACCCTCAAGCTTGGGTTAAATTTGTTGCAGGTAGTGGAAGTGCCTTATTTGTTTTGCATAAGGATTATGGATTATATAAAAAAACAATGAGTGAACGAACAAGAAATGTATACGCGAATGTTGAATACAATGAACATTATGATAAACTTGGCAGTGGTGATTATAATTTTCTTATATTAAATAAGGGTTCTGATAATATATATGGACAATTTGTTTTTTATTCTTCTGAAACATATGAAAATAATTAGTATTAAACTTAATCAATTATTATTCACATCCTGATTATTTAATATCGTGATAAAAAGATGAATTAAATAATTTTTAATTCTATAATAAATAGTGTTGGTGATAAAATCACTGACACTATTTTATTTAAAAAAGAGTCACATTCAGAAACTCTAATTTATTTTAGTAATATTTATAATATCTTCTTCTTGAAGATAAGATACTTTTAATTTATCGCCATTATTTATAAATGGAAGGTTATCTGATAATTCAATGGATGCTTTATATTTTTGATTGTTTGAATCAATAATATAATAATATGTTGTTCCATTTATTACGCTAGATTTTATAGATTTAATTATTATTTCTTTTGATATATCTTCGCTATTTTGAGTTAGTTTAACATTTTTTAAATAGTTATTTGCTGCTTCATTTATACCTTTTGATGAATCGGTTACGATTACTTTTTGATAATCTTTTACATCAACAAAACCATACATTTTAACTAATCCGGCAGCATCTTTTAAACTTACTAAATAGGTTGGATTACCTTTAAGATTAATTAATAATGGGAAGGTAGATTTATATTTCATTTGTTGAACTGCACCTTCTGCTGATGCCATGGCACTATACTCTTCGGCTCCGGGTACACTATAAAAGCTAGTTGCACCAGTTCTCATATTAGTTAGTATGAAACCAAGATTTGATTCATCATTTACGATAGAGGTTAATCCAGTATAAAGATATATATCGTCGTTCATAGCTAGATAGTTATATCCATCAGTTGTGTTTACGACATTCTTTTGAGAAAAGATGCTATTTAAGAAACCATTTTGATATGTTCCCCAGTCATCAACTTGTTCTATTATTAGGTTAGCATTAAAGGCGATATCAATCCATGTTGGAATATTTCCGATAAGATATTCTTCACTTTCTCCTGTTATAGCATTTAAAATTATTACACCTTCAACTTTAGCACGCATATTTATAGCACTATATTTAAGAACAGGCATTACCCAATATGGATTACCTTCATTATCAATTTCAAATGATATATTACCAAAATTTTTTGTTGGATATTTAAATCTTAATTTACGATAAACATTATCATTAAATAAGCCTGATTCAACATATTTCATTCCTTTGTCTAGTCTAATTAGTTCTGATTTTCCAGTTGTACTATCAACAGTTATATACCCCTTTACTCCTTCTTTACGATTAGTTAACCATTTTATAGGAGATGCATATTCTAAAGGTGTTACTCTAATTATTTTATTGTTATAGTTTATTTGAGTATAGATATTTGATACGTCATATTGACTTACTAAATCACTCATTTGTCCCATAACACGGTCTCCTAGCGCTTTACTACTTGTTTTATCTAACAATGGTAATTTTGAAAAATCTACTTCTTTAATATCAGTGTTAAATTCTTTAGTAGTATCTACTTCAATCCGATTTGCATATTTTGATGCCATGAATAAAGGACTTTCTATAAAGTTCCATAACATAGTTAAAACTAATATGGATGGTACTGCAAGTAATAAATAATTTAATTTGACCATTCTTCGATCATTTCTAATAAATCTTTTTAGGTTAAATATTAAACTTATTCCATAATAAAATAGGATTATAAAGATTATAAATAAATACAAGCTAATATTATGGATATTTAAAGCAGGTAAGAATAAGTAATAATAAATAAACGCAAAAAGTATAGTTAAAATAATACTTAATATTTTTTTCATATGTTCCTCCAATTTTATTATATCAAGAAAAATTAGAATGTGATAGAATATTATTTGTGATTGGTATGATGTACTATAATAATTTAAGTGATTTTTATAAGAATAAATTTGGATGTAAAGTTGTTAAACTTTCTTTTGATGGTGGATTTAGTTGTCCTAATAGGGTTAATGGCTCTGGTGGATGTATTTTTTGTTCAGGTTCTTATGAGTTTGCAGGAGATAGAAATAAGTCTTTAGAAGAACAATATCAAGAACAAAGAATAGTGATGGATAAAAAATGGCCTAATGCGAAGTATATAGCTTATTTTGGTTCTTTTACTAATACTTTTGATACACTTGATAATTTAAAGAAAAGATTTGAAAAGGTCTTAAGTTTTGATAATGTGATTGGTTTATCAATTGGAACAAGAAGTGATTCAATTAGTAGTGAATGTTTTGAGTATTTAAGTGAGCTTAATAAAAGAACTTTTTTAACAGTTGAACTAGGGTTACAGTCTTCTTTTAATCGAACTTTAAAGTATATTAATAGAGGTCATGATATAGAGAATTTTGATAGCTGTGTTAGAAAACTAAAAGAACTAAATATCAATGTGGTTGTACATATTATTGATGGTCTTCCAGGTGAAACTGAAGATATGATGCTAGATACAGTTAGACATTTAAATAAACTTGATATAAATGGGATTAAAATTCATAATTTATTTGTGGTTAAAAATACATTACTTGGTAAAATGTATGAGGATAAACCTTTTAAATTACTTGAAAAAGATGAATATATTGATTTACTTGTTAAACAAATAAGAATTTTAAAACCTAGTATTGTAGTTCATAGATTAACTGGTGATCCTAGAAAAGAAGATTTGATTGCTCCTTTATGGGCTGTTAAAAAAATTGATGTTTTAAATGGGGTTGTTAAGAAACTTAAGAAAGATAAGGCTTATCAAGGGATTGATTATAAAGAAAATTAGATAATATTAAAAGAGTTAACTTAAGACCAAATGTTAACTCTTTTTTCTGATTCAATATACATTAAATCTTTTGAATCTATTTTATATGTTTCATAAAATTTATTTGTTGATGATAATACTCCGTTTACTCTTATTTCATTAGGTGAATGAGTATCAATTAGGCTTTGCAATACTTTTGTGCTTTTACTATAATTATTAGCCCAAACTTTAGCAAATGATTCGTAGGTTGTTTGATAATCTTCTTTTTTTGCATTATTTTTTATTAAGATATTTGTAATGCATTCCATAGCGCCTAAATCAGCAATGTTTTCGCCAATTGTGCGAGTTCCGTTATTAGAAACATTATGAATAATTTCGTAGTTGTTATAGTACTCGATAACTTTATTTTGAATTTCTTGATATTTTTCTTGGCTTGATGTGGTGTACCAATTATTAAGTAAGCCATTTTCATCAAATTTTGAACCATTATTATCAAATGCATGAGATATTTCATGAGCTATTATGAAACCAATACTTCCAAGATTTTCATATTTATTGTTAATATCTTTAATTACTTTAGTGCTTCCAGTTAAAATATTAATTGAATTTGATGTAACATCATAATAGGCATTAAATGTATAATCTGGTAGAGCATTAGTCGTAGTAGTTGTATCTAACATTTCGTATGATGCAGATCTCACTACTTTGTTAAGATTAATAATATTTTTTACTAATGAAATATTACTATCAAAATCATAGTATGAAGAAAAATCTTTAATATAGTTTGTACCAATATTTATTTTAATATTGTTTAGTTTAGTTACAGCCTTACTTTTTGTTTCATTATCCATCCAAGATGTATTTATCATATCCTCATATTCTTTTATTATTTCATTTGTAAGATTAGAGATATAATTTTTAGTATCTTCAGTTAAGTATTTATTGTTGTAATTTTTGGAAATCTCATTTGGATATATTTGTTTAATTAAATCATAAGCTGTTTCTTCTCTAGTATATTCTTTACCTAATAAATTTTTATTTAGTTTGGTAAATATTGTTTCATAATTTTCAGTTGTATATTTAGCATATGTTTGAAGTATTTTAATTGTTGCTATATTTTTCCATAAAGAAAGATTATTATTTGTTAAATATTTATTTAATTCTTGATATGATTTTTCATCAACTAAACTTAATTTATCTATTTTAGATAGTCCTAATTCATTAAAATATTTGTTAATATCTAAATTAGTATAAATTTTACTTAACGCTGATTTATCAATAATATTATAGTATTTTTCAGTATTTAATAAATCGTCTTGTTTTAATGAATTATTAGCTAGATTTGTATAGAAGTCATCGATTTGATTAGTTATATCTAGGGCTTCTCCAGCAGTATAACCATATTCTTTTAATAATTTGTTGTTATATAATTTAAAATTATTTTTTACAGTTGTTAAAGTTTCGTTACTATAATAATCTGATGAGTAACCATAATCCATTGGAATTGATGTTATATATAAAATGTTCTTTCCTGTTTTAAAATCTTTCATGATTGATTTAGACATTAATAATTCAATACCTAGTTCTTTTTCTAGTTTTATTGCTTCAGTAATAAATTCATTAATATTTGTTGTTTTATTGATTTTGTCTATGTATGGCTCTAAATCTTTTAATCCATTCTTGTTACGAGCATCAATATTTAAATATTCATTATAGAATTCCTTAATATTTTTTTCTTCACTTGTAGTTGAATTGTTTATTATTTCTTTTACGATGTTGTTTGCATCATTAGATATTTCTTTGTTTATATCATCAATATATGACCAACCATCTTCTTTATCTTTAATTGTTGCTTTATTTATGTATTCATAATAATTATCAATATAATTTTTATTTAAGTAAATAAATGCAGTTATTATAGCAACAACAAATATTATTGCATATAGAATATAATTTTTAGTTTTATTTTTAGTCACCGAACAACACCTTCTCTTGATTATATTTTTTTATTATTAGAAATACGGTTATGGCAGATAATATGAGTGTACTTATAATCGTCATTAAAATATTTATAGTATTAAAGTTATTTGAGAATATATCCATAAGAATTTGAACACAGTTGACAATTGGAATTGCATAGTAAATTAAACTATCAGTTGAAATACTTAAGATGTTTGTAAATAAAGGTATCATTGATAGGTATTGTAATATAGCAAGTTTGATTCCGGCTTCTTTAGCTGTTTTTGTATTAGCAACCAGGATGGTTGCAAGTGTTGAAATTACAAGTGATGATGCTAAACTAACACATAATCCGATTAAGATACTTTTAGCTGATATAGAAATATTCAAATTGCTAAATGATACAAAATAATGACTTGAAATAACTAATGTTAATAATACAGATAGAAATTCAATTATAGAAGCAGCAGCACTGGCAATAAAATTAGCTAAATATTTTCCTAATATTAATTCTTTTTGAGATATGGGAAAACTTAATATAGTTTCTAAAGTTCCACTTTCTTTTTCGGTAACGGTTGTTGATATTGCCATTGACTGAGACGTTGATATTATTCCAGCAAAGATAAGCATAAATAGGGTTGAATAAATAGTTACAAGAATAAAGTCGCTACCTTCTAATTCTTTGAATTCATAATTGTATTTGGCAGTTATTTCTTCATAATCAATTCCTTCTCCAGCAACGTATGTTATTAATTCATTGTTTTTTAATGATTCAAAGTAACCTCTAATTAAATTTTGAAGTTGATAACCATCTTGACTATTATCAGTATAAAAATAATACTTTTTTTCTTCTTTGTTATAATCGATGTAGGCACTGATATCTTTATCTTTGTAAGAATTTTCCATTTCACTCAAATTATCATATTTAACTGTTTCTAATTGATATTCACTACTTACGATGTTTTCGATAATATTTGGTTCAAAGTCAATTCCTACTTTGTATGGTTCTAAAACTTGGTTTTGATCAAACATGACTCCATAAACGATGACAAAGAACATTCCAATTAAAGGCATAGCAAGTAAGGTTATAAATGTTTTTTTATCTCTAACGATAGAACGAAGTTCTTTTTTTATTGTTATTTTTATATTATTCATTGGCTTCTCCTATTAATTTTAAAAAGGCATCTCTAATGTTGGTGGTGTTAGTATTTTTTAAAATTTCTTCACTTTTTCCATAGGCGATAACTTTACCTTTGTTAATAAGTAATAGTTTATCACAGATGTTTTCTGCTTCTTCCATGTAATGGGTTGAATACAATATGCATTTGCCTTTAGTTTTTTCATCGTTAATAAAATCTAAAATGGTTTTACTAGAAATAACATCTAAACCACTTGTTGCTTCATCTAATATATAATATTTAGGGTTATGAACTAGGCAACGAGCAATACATGTTCTTTGGTACTGACCAGTAGATAAACTTTCAATTCTTTGATAAGCGAATGATTCCATATTAAATCTTTTAATAATATCATTTATGATTTTTTCTAATTTATCTTTAGGAACTTCATAATATTCACCGCACATTTTTAGTAATTCATAGGGTGATATATCCTTATATAATTTAGTATTTCCTGACATGAATGCAATATTTTTCTTAATTGTTTCATTATTTTTTTGATAGTTCATGTTGTCAATTAAAATCTCGCCACTATCTGGTTTCATAATGCCTGATATCATTCTAAGTAATGTTGTTTTCCCTGCTCCATTTGGTCCTAGAATACCTAATACTTCACCTTCCATAGCAGTAAATGAAATATTATTATCAGCAAGAAATGTTTCTATTTTATTTTGGTTGTTTTTCTTTTGAAAACTTTTAGTTATGTTTTTTATTTCAATCATGTTAACTCCTTTTTACTATATACAAGTATATCATTTTGTAGACAAAATAAAAAGAATTATTGTGTATAATTCTTTGTTAATAACTTGTTAGATTTCAACATTTTCTTGTTCTAACATATCTTTAAATTGTACTTTAAATTTTTCAATTTCTTTCTTTAAACTATCAGGATAAATATTTTTAGCATTTTTAACTGCTTCATAAATATGTTTAATTCTTACTTCAGGTGAGTTTTCGAACACAGCATAGCTAAAAGCATTAGCAAGTAGTGTTAAAGTTATATCTGGATATCTACTAGAAATTTCGTATACTCTTTTATATTCACTTGTCATGTCTACTAAAAATGCGAATATTTTTTCTTTTTGGAAATCTGTATAAGCAAGTTTTACGCCCATTTTCTTTTCGAATTTAGGATATGTTCCCATAAGAATTTTTACAACTGTTTCAGGATCACTTTCGGCAATATCTATTTTAATAAATCTACGAAGGAACGCTCTATCTCTTAGGATGTATGCTTCATATTCTTCGGTTGTTGTTGCACCTATCATTTTAATAGTTCCACGATCTAAGAATGGTTTTAACATATTAGCAAAATCGATGTTGTTATTTGGATTTTTATTAACTAATAAGTGTACTTCATCAATAAATAGAATGGTATTTGTTTTAGTTTTTAATTCATTAAGTAATATTTCTAATCTAGCATCGGTATTACCATTTTCGGTTGTGCTACCTAAAAGAGATGTAATGTTGATTTTAATAATACTCCATCCTTCAAGGGCTTTAGGAATATCTCCTTTTTGGATGCGATAAGCAAGTCCTTCTACTAATGCAGTTTTACCTATACCTGGTTTACCTGTTAATAATGCGGCTTTATCAGGAGTAATTAGGGCTAAAATCATTTCATTAATTTCTTTATCTCTTCCTATTGACGGATTCGTAATATATTCTTTTTTAGTTAAATCTTCACCATATCTTTCAAGTATGCTTATTTTATTTTCTGGATTTGTTTCATTATTTTTTTGTTCATCATTATTTGGTTCAGTTGTTAATGTTTCGATATTTTCATCTAAAGTTTCTAATGTTTCCACTTTCATTACTCCTTTTTTAACGTAGTTTATTATATCTAATTGTGATTAAAATGGCAATATTTTCCTACTATAACCATTTTGGATTGCATAACAGTCATGGGCGGCAATAAATGCTTTGCTATCATATTTTAAGATTTGATATTTAAAATTATAATATTCATCGAATGGAAGAATCACTAATAATGTTGGTTCTTTATTAATAAATATTCCACCTTTATTACCAATTTCGGTTACGCCTAATTTTAAATCGTTAACAATGTATTTTTCTAAATTTTTCCAGTTTTTACTTTTAATATATATCATTTTGCTATCATTTACTCCTAACATGATTATATCAATCATTTTTGATGAAATAGTTAGAATAAATATAGCATAGATTGTTTTGGTTATACCAAACAGGAAGGCACCACTCATTATAATAAATGTGTTAATAATACTATTGCACTGGCCAATAGGGATTTTAAAATACTTGTTTAAGATAGATGCTAATATATCTGAGCCACCTGTATTAAATCCGGAACGATATATAATACCATTAGCAATTCCAATTGATATGGAAGATACTAAAATAATCAAAAATTCATTTTTTAAATAGCCTTGAAGACTATAAGAAAATGTACTAGTAAATGAGATTAAAAGGGTAAATATTGCTGCGCCAACTATAGTATATATAGCCTTATCTTTACCTAGAATAAAATAAGATATTATTACTAAAACAAGTGTACATATGTTGATAATTATGGATGTTTGTAATCCGGTTAATTCTTTAATTACAATTGCTAGACCACTCATCCCACCAATAACAATACTGTTTGGTACTAAAAAGGTATTGTAAATTATTCCATATAAAAATGATGCTAAAGTAAAAAATATAAGTCTGATAAAAAAATTTTTTCTATCTACTTCATTGATAATACTTATTTTTTTATGAAATAATTTAAATCTTTTCATATGATACACCTTATTATAATATTACTATTTTTTTGAATTATAGTAAAGAAAAAAACACCCAAAGGTGTTTTAAATGTTATTATTCAATGATTTCAGTAACTGTACCAGCACCAACTGTACGTCCACCTTCACGAATTGAGAACTTAGTTCCATTTTCTAAGGCAACGTTAGCAATTAATTCAACTGTCATTTCTACGTTATCACCAGGCATAACCATTTCAACTCCTTGAGGAAGTTCAATTACACCAGTAACATCAGTAGTTCTGAAGTAGAATTGTGGTCTGTAGTTTGAGAAGAATGGAGTATGACGTCCACCTTCTTCTTTAGATAATACATATACAGAAGCTTTGAATTTTTTATGAGGATGTACTGAACCTGGTTTAGCTAATACTTGTCCACGTTCAACGTCTTCTCTATTGATACCACGAAGTAAAACTCCAGCGTTATCTCCAGCTTCAGCATAATCTAAAGATTTTCTGAACATTTCGATACCAGTAACAACTGTCTTTCTTGTATCTTTTAATCCAACGATTTCAACTTCGTCGTTAAGATTTAATCTACCTCTTTCAACACGTCCAGTAACAACTGTACCACGTCCTGAAATTGTAAATACGTCTTCAATACTCATTAAGAAAGGTTTGTCAGTATCTCTATCAGGAGTTGGGATGTAATCATCAACAGCAGCCATTAAGTCTTTGATAGCTTGAACGCTTGCTGGATCTCCTTCTAATGCTTTTAATGCAGATCCTCTAATAATAGGGCATTCTGAATCAAAACCATATTCTCCTAATAATTCTCTAATTTCCATTTCTACTAGGTCTAGTAATTCTGGATCATCAACTTGATCACATTTGTTCATGAATACTACGATTCTTGGAACTCCAACTTGACGAGCAAGTAAGATATGTTCTCTAGTTTGTGGCATAGGACCATCTGCAGCTGAAACAACTAAGATAGCTCCATCCATTTGTGCAGCACCAGTGATCATGTTCTTAACATAGTCAGCATGTCCTGGGCAGTCTACGTGAGCATAGTGACGTTTGTCAGTTTCATACTCAACGTGAGCAGTATTAATAGTAATACCTCTTTCTCTTTCTTCAGGGGCTTTATCGATATTTGCATAATCAACAAAGTCTGCTTTTCCTTCATCATGTAAAACCTTTGTAATTGCAGCAGTTAATGTTGTTTTACCATGGTCTACGTGTCCAATAGTACCAATATTAACATGTGGTTTACTACGATCAAATTTTTCTTTTGCCATTTTATTTTTCCTCCTATTTCTTTTCTTTCTATAAAATTATTTTATCTAATTCTTGAACATTATTCAAGTATTATTTAATTAATTTACGCTGTTTTTCTTAATGATTTCTTCAGCGATTGATTTTGGAACTTCTTCATAATGATCTTTTTCCATTTGGAAGTTAGCACGTCCTTGTGTATTACTTCTTAAATCAGTCATGTAACCAAACATTTCTGATAGCGGAACAAGAGCAATTATTCTGATTGAGTTTCCAATTGATTCTTGTCCTAGTGGTCTACCACGACGAGAAGTTAAATCTCCCATTACATTACCCATGTATTCTTCTGGAGTATCAACTACTACCTTCATGATAGGTTCTAGAAGTACTGCTTTACATTTTTCTTTAGCAGCTTTTAATGCCATTGATGCAGCAATTTTGAAGGCCATTTCTGATGAGTCTACATCATGATATGATCCATCAAATAATGTTGCTTTAACATCAACCATTGGATAACCAGCAAGGATACCACCAGCCATAGCTTCTTGTAATCCTTTATCTGTTACTGGAATATATTCACGTGGAACAACTCCACCAACGATTGCATCAACGAATTCATAACCTTTTCCTGGATTTGGTTCAAATTTAACCCAAACATGTCCGTATTGTCCACGTCCACCTGATTGTTTGATATATTTACCTTCACAATCTCCAGCAACTGTGATAGTTTCACGGTATGCAACTTGTGGTCTACCTTGGTTAACTTCTACACCAAATTCTCTTCTCATTCTATCGATAATAATATCTAAGTGTAATTCACCCATACCTGATAATACAGTTTGACCTGTTTCAGTATCAGTTTTAACTCTTAATGTAGGATCTTCTTCAACAAGTTTTTGAATAGCAATTGCCATTTTATCTTGATCATTTTTAGATTTAGCTTCAATTGCAATATCAATAACTGGTTCTGGGAATTCCATACCTTTCATCTTAGCAAATGCTTTTTCATCACATAATGTATCAGCAGTTGTAGTATTTTTTAAACCTACTGCAGCTGCGATTTCACCAGCATAAACTTCAGTGATTTCTTTACGTTGATTTGCATGCATTTGTAAGATACGTCCGATTCTTTCTTTAACTCCTTTAGTTGAGTTAAGTACATATGAACCTGCTTTTAACACACCAGAGTAAACTCTGAAAAATGATAAACGTCCAACGAATGGGTCTGTCATAATTTTGAATGCTAGAGCAGTAAATGGTTCAGAATCACTTGGATGTCTCTTAATATCATTTCCATCTTTATCTACGCAATCAATTGCTTCGACATCTGTAGGTGCTGGTAAATAATCAATAACAGCATCTAATAACGCATGAGTACCTTTGTTTCCTAAGGCATCAGCACATAATACAGGGAAGAATTCAACAGCTAATGTTGCTTTTCTAATAGCACTCTTTAATTCAGCAACAGAAATTTCTCCACCTTCTAAATATTTTTCCATTAAAGCATCATCGAATTCAACAACTGATTCTAATAGAATAGTTCTGTATTCTTCAGCTTTATCTTGCATATCAGTAGGAATTGGAATTTCTGTAACTTGTTGTTGTTCAGTTCCATCATACTCATATGCTTTCATTTCAACTAAATCAATATATCCAGTAAAATGATCTTCAGCACCAATTGGTAACATGATTGCAGCAGCGTTAGCGCCTAATCTATCTTTAATAGTTTTTAAACTATAATAATAGTCTGCACCCATTTTTTCCATTTTGTTTGCGCAAATCATTCTTGGAACTTTATATTCATTAGCTTGTCTCCAAACTGTTTCAGTTTGTGGTTCTACACCAGCTTGAGCATCTATAAGCGCAATAGCACCATCTAATACTCTTAAACTTCTTTGAACTTCAATTGTGAAGTCTACGTGTCCTGGTGTATCGATTATATTAAGTCTATAACCTTTCCAGTGTGCAGTAGTTGCAGCACTTGTGATTGTGATACCTCTTTCTTGTTCTTGGGCCATCCAGTCCATTTGAGATTCACCATCATGTGTTTCACCTATTTTATGAGTGATACCTGTTAAGAATAAAATTCTTTCAGTTGTAGTAGTTTTACCGGCATCAATGTGAGCCATTATACCGATATTTCTTAGTTTATCTATTGAAACGTCTCTTGCCATAGTAACCTACCATCTATAATGAGCAAATGCTTTATTTGCTTCAGCCATCTTATGAGTATCTTCTCTTTTCTTAGCAGCTCCACCAACACCATTTGATGCATCGATGATTTCAGCAGCTAATTTGTTTGCCATTCCTCTTCCTGGTCTTAATCTTGAATAATTGATTAAGTAACGAAGAGCAAGTGTTTGTCCTCTTGTTTCACTAACTTCAATTGGAACTTGAACGTTAGATCCACCAACACGACGTGATTTTACTTCTAATGCAGGAGTTATATTTTCCATTGCTTTAGTGAAAACTTCCATCGGATCTTTATTTGTTTGTTCTTTTATTTTATCAAATGCCTCATTAACAATTCTTGTAGCTGTACCTTTTTTACCGTCATTCATAACAGCATTAATTAATTTAGTAACAACTTTTGAATTATATATAGGATCTGGTAAAACATCACGTTTAATTGCACGTCTTTTACGCATATTTTTTCCTCCTTATTTAACTATTTTTTCTTTGGTTTTTTAGTACCATATTTACTTCTTGATTGTTTACGGTCATTAACACCTTGAGTGTCTAATGTACCACGAACAATGTGATAACGTACACCGATAAGGTCTTTAACACGTCCACCACGAACTAAAACAACACTATGTTCTTGTAAGTTATGTCCTTCACCTGGAATATAAGTATCTACTTCACGACCATTTGATAATCTTACACGAGCATATTTTCTTAATGCTGAGTTTGGTTTCTTTGGAGTTTTTGTACCAACACGAGTACATACACCTCTCATTTGTGGATGATCAGTTGCTGTAGTTTTTCTTTCCATACTATTAAAACCGATGTTTAATACAGGACTCTTTTTCTTTTTAGTTTTGTTTTTTCTTCTTGTCTTAACTAATTGGTTTATTGTAGGCATTTTAATACTTCCTTTCTATACACACATCCCGGTGTGTTGTATTACTCATAAATCAAGGTTCTATGCGACATAGAACCAAAATTTAAAATGCAAATATAATATACCACTTGACTATTGTAGTGTCAAGCATAAGTTTGATGTTTTGTTTAAAAAAATATTATATGAATTTTCGCTATTTTAATATTAACTTATTATTTTATTATTTGATATTCTATTACTCAAGGAACATTTAATTGTTTAGGTGATTACTTTATTTCTATATTTTTATATGAAATGAGGTGGTCGTTATGAATAAAAATTTATTATATTTTATAATTGTTAATTTATTTATAATTGTTTTTGTTTTACTTTTTATCATTATTAAAATGATTGGGTTAAAATAAAAACACCATAAACACAGGAGGTTTTGGTGATTCACAACTTTTAAGTAATCACTTAACATTCCAAATTAAGTGTTCCTTTTTATTTTATGTAAGTTTTCCTTACATATTCATTGTAGCAAAAATTAAACGGATTTTCAATATGTAAATTTTATAATTTTACCAATTAACTAATTGTTGTTCTAATTTTAAATCAATTTCGTATTTATCTTTAGCTTCTTTTTGAACTAATTTAATTAAATTTAAAATATCTGATGATGAAGCATTATTTTTATTAATAATAAAGTTAGCATGTTTAGTACTAATTTCTGCTCCACCAATGTTTTTTCCCTTTAGGCCAAGTTCTTCAATTATTTTACCAGCATAATTTCCTTTGGGATTTCTAAATACACTACCAGCTGATGGATATTCTAAAGGTTGACTATTCTTTCTTTTTAATATATTATCTTTTATTTTGCTAACTATTTCATCATGATTACCATGTTCTAGTTTAATATTTGCAGCTAAACAAATTAATTTTTTATTAGTTTGAAATATTGAATATCGATAATCAAATTTTAATTTTTCTAATGGTATTTCTTCGATTTGTAATTTTTCATTTAGGAGAATAACACTTTTAATGATGTTGCTCATATTGCTTCCATAAGCACCTGCGTTCATATATATAGCTCCACCAATTGTACCTGGTATTCCTATTGCGAATTCTAAACCTGTTAAGTTGTTTTTTACACTTTCTTGAACTAATTTAGTTAAAACCATACCTGATTCAACATATATTTTATTTTGCTTAATTTCAAAATTATTTAATTTATCTAATTTAACAATTACTCCGTTAAATTCTTTATCACTAAATAGTGTATTACTTCCTTTTCCTAAAATAAAATAGTTAATGTTATATTTATTGATTAATTTTAATAATTGTTTTAAATTGTTAATATTATTTGGATATACAACTAATTTTGCAATACCACCTGTTTTATATGTTGTTAGTGTTGATAATGAGATATCTTTTTCAATTTTTCCTAAATTAAGTTTTCCTAATTCTAAAATAAAATTATTCATAGTTAATCTCCTTTTTAATTATATGTTTGTAGTATTAAAAAAAGGAAAGCATAGTTTTCCCTTTGCATTAACATCCTTCTGTACAAGTACTTGATTGATTAACATATCCTTTGGTTGTATATTCATTACATTTTATATATGCTTTATATTCAAAAATACCCATATTAGATGTGGTTTTAACATATCCGTTACATTCTTCTTCATTAACTTTATTTGTTAAAGTATTATCGTAATCTGACAAATCTTGTAGTGAGATTGTTTCATTGTTTTTTAAAAGACTAGGTTTTTCTCCATAATAAGCCTTAGCAACATTTGTCATTTTCTTTTCTAAAGTTCTATATTCTTTATTATCATTTTTTATTTTTAAACCAATTACAGTTAATCCGCCAACTAATATCACTATTAAAATTAACCATATTACCATATTTTTCTTCATAATAATTCAACTACCTTTACTGTTATTCCACTAAGAGTATCAATTTCACTATAGAATTTATATATAAAATAGATGGCTATTAATAAGGCAAAAATAAGTAATCCCATTAGAAATAGCATCATTTTAAAGCCCCAGCCTTTTTTATTTAATTTCATATTCTTAACCTCTAATTTATTATAACAATAAATAATAAATTATGTAAATAAAAAACTTCCCAGTTGTGGGAAGTTCAGTTTAGTAATTAAACCAATTCAACAGTAGCTCCAGCTTCTTCTAATTTAGCTTTAATTTCGTTAGCTTCATCAGCTGAAACATTTTCTTTAATATTTCCACCTTTGTCAGCTACTCCTTTAGCTTCAACTAATCCTAAACCAGTGATTTCTCTTATAACTTTAATAACACCAATTTTAGCAGCTCCAGCGTCTTTTAAAACTACAGTTTTAGTAGAAGGTCCTTCTTCAACAGCAGCAGCAGGTGCAGC
>CAKOKM010000019.1 GCA_934091015.1 uncultured Bacilli bacterium
GATATTAAATGGTTTGATAAAGAAGATATAATTAAGAGAGTTAATAATAATTATGAAGATTTAACAGACAAAATAGGTTGTTGGAACTATTTAATTAAATATTTTGAGATATCTGATAATAATTAGTTTTAAAAAATGACAATCAAGTTTTATTAAATGATGTAGCATGAAGTTATTGCTACTTTTTTTATTCTTTGGTAAAATGTTTATAGTGATTGATATAAATTAAATCGTCTTTATGCGAAAGAGTTGTAAACCACTTGGTCGTTCGCACCATTAGAAAATCATCTCAAACATATTTGTTAAGTCTGAGAATAAATAGATAATCAATTCTAAATTAGGATTGATTTTTTCTTGTTTAGAAAAAAGTTATTCAAAGAAGAAATTAATTAAAAATGAATTATTAAGAAATAGATTAGAGTTTATATGGGAGTTTTGTGGTGTTAAATCCAATTATTAATGGTAATTTAAGAACTATTGATAAATGATAACATACTTATCTAGATAACACAGAATTTATAATTAAAGATATACCATTTCTAGTTTTTAACTATTTTATTAATATTTATTAAAAAAATATTTTAAACAGAAAAAATATGTTATAATAATTGAACAACGAAGGAGGAAATTAAAATTGGAAATAGCACAAATTAATGATAATCAAAATAAAATAAACACAAAAAAAGAATTATTTGAACTTTTAAAGAAATACAAAGGTATACTAACTGATTCTATGATTAGTTATTTGAATTCTTTAATTAATTTAGAATTTTCTGTAATTAAAGATTATATTGGGGATAATGATAGAGTTGCATTATCAGAATTAGAAGTATACAAAAGAATTGCAATTTATAATATTTATAATAGAGCCTTAAAGATTATTAAAAACAACGCAGCAGAGCTTTCAATATTTAGTAATAAAGATATCATTGAAGGGTTAAATGTATATTCTTCTTTAGGTAAAAATAGAAACTGTATCTTATTTAACTTTAATTATCATAATGACCCTATGAATCTTCGTACAAAAATACCAAGTGGTTATAAAACAATGAAAATAGGCAACATTTCTTTATTTCAAACAATCGAAAGTAAGGAACAAATGGAAGCAGAATTGATGAGAGTAATGAGTGAATTAGAAAGATTATATGATGAAAAAAATCCATATCATTCTAGACTTAATACTATTGGCGGACCTGCTCAACTATGGGCTTTTGAACATACTAGAAAAATAGAAGAATACGAAGAAAAATTTAATCTATTAAGTTCTAAAAAGGAATTAACTGATGAAGATAAAAAAGAAATAGAAATTACAAAAAAATTTCATCAGTTATTATTAGAAGATTATGGTTTAACAAATAAAGATTTTGAAGAAGAAAATAGTCAACAATTTTTAGATTTTGATAGAGAAAATACAAAATCACATAAAACCCTTATCAGAAAAATGCCAAATATAAATATTAAAAATAATATTAAATATATTTAAATAAGTAAAAATAAGAGCTAGTAGAGACTTATTAAAAGGGTTTATCTTGCCCTTTTTTATATATAGAAATAAGGTGAATATAAATAATGAAAGTTAGAACTACGAATTCTTTAATGAAATATTTAAGAGAAAAGCATAATATTTCTATTGAAGGAACTAAAGATAAAAAGAATCTAAGAAATATAGGTTATTATCATGGATATAAGGGTTATAGATATATTAATAATCCACAAAATAGAATAAATTTATCTAGTTTTGATGAAATAGTTTCAATAGTTGATTTTGACTCTAAATTAAAAAGTTTATTATATCCACAAATAATGCAAATAGAAACGATTTCAAAAAATATTGTACTTCAAATATTAGTAGAAGAATATAAAACTGATGAGTTTAATGTTATTTATGAAAATGGTATGACTGATTATAGAAATAGTAATACTAGTGAAGAATATAAAAAGAAAATGAAACAAAGATTATCAGTACAAAATAATATTTATTCTTCTTTATCTAGAAGTTATAATAATGAAAATAAAATTGTTAGTCATTTTTATTCAAAAGATAGACACGTTCCAATATGGGGTATATTTGAAATAATTACATTAGGAACGTTTGCAGATTTAATTAAGAGTTTAGAATTTAAAGTTAGAAATAAAATTGATAAAGAAATGAATATAAATATTGCATTTGATACTAATGCTAAATTTCCTGAAAAAATTATGTATTTAATTAAATCGTTAAGAAATTCAATTGCACATAATGATGTAGTTTTTGATGTAAGATTTAAAGATGGAAAAATTGATACTAAATTATGTAAATATCTAGAAAATGAAATCGGTTGTACAGGAATTGATTTTAATACAATTACTGATTATGTTCTTATAATTTCAGTGTTATTAAAAAAGTATGGAATTACTAAAACTGAAATTAATAAATTTGTAAATGATTATGAAAAAATTATTGAAGAATTTAGAAATAAAATTTCCATTAGTATTTATAATAAAATTATATATTCAGATACAAAGAATAAATTATCGGCTTTACGAAATTTCATAAAAAGTTGATCAAATTATTGCATAATTTTTGCAATTATGGTATATTATAAATATGAATGGCGATGGTGTATCTTCGGATCCCATCTGAGCAAGTTGGATGCGTCTGACTTGCTTTTTTGTTTTAAATAACATATCATTATATATGAGATGTGCCTAGAAAACTTTAGAAGCTCTAGGTCTTTTTCATTTTTATAAAAATTAGTAAAAGTCATGGTATAATGATTATAGAATTAAATTGTTTATTTATTTGTTGTGATGGTTTCGGACTATTTTAACTATCGCACCATATTAATAATAAACTCGAACTTTTCGAGATAATATAAAAACTATTATCAAATTAAATTGAAAGTATTTTTTCATAAACGATTTACATTATACTTAATAAGTAAGCAAGTGTTAACTATATTAAATAAAATCGAGCAAATCTTGATTTTTTAAAGTGTTAATTAGTAAAATGGAAATACATATAATATAAAAATATTCTAAATAAAATTATTAAATTTAAAACATATATTAACGAAATAATTTTTTATCGTAAAATATAAAAAGTACACATTTTTTAAGCATATTGTGTACTTTTGTCATATATACCAAGTTTATATAACATTAATTAGTTGAACCATAAAAATAATTTATTTTTTTAAAACTTTAGCCATTTTAACTTCATTTAGAAAATCAGTAATATCTTCAGATAATATTTGATCTTCAAATTTTATATCTTTCATAATATTATTAAAACCATCAATTGTTCCTATAAAATAATCATCTTGGCTAAATTGAAAAGCGATTACTGGTTCATCACCAATAGAATAAAATTCTTTAATACCTATTAATCTATTATTAGTAGTATCAAGCAAATTAATTCTATTAATATTATTTTCTCCATAAATCTCATCAAAAGAATCTATGTTTAAACAATTATCACTATTTTGAAAAAAATACTTTCCTTTACTTTCAAATATAGGATAAACAAAATCTGGTATTAATCAAAAAATATTCATTGTTCCAACTAATTTGTATTGCTCTAACATAATTAAAACTCACTTAATTCTAATCTAATCTATAAATTTTACCATTGCCATCCTTATTAGCAATTTTTCTATAATCATCAATATGACTTAAAATATCTTCAATATAATCACATATATCATCTAATCTATCAATCTTACTAAGCATCTCTTCATTAATATTTTCTAAATTTTTTAAATCATCAACGTTTTTAACATCATCATTATCTAAGATTTCATCGCTATAAAATTCAACCCATTTTTTAAGCTCAATAATATCCTCATCACTCAAAAACAATAAACCAGCTTTAAAAGAACAAACTATTGAATTAAAATCAATCATGCTTTCAGAATATTCACCATCAAGTATGCTAAAATCTTCAATTAGTGCAAAATCTAATAAATTTTCTAAATCAATTTTCGCGTTCTCTAATCCAGTTTTAGAAAAAATATAATTTTCAAAAATATTGTATTTAGAATTTGTTCTAAGGTTATCCCAAAAAGAACAATTATTTATAACAAAATCATTATTTAACATTTCATCTTCGATTAAAGGAGAAACAAAAGAATATAAATATTTTCTTTTAACAACTCTTAAATCATCACATTCATTCAAAAATAATATATTCATTCTGCGATATTCACGAGCTAAATTATAATTCATAATTCTAATATAATTTAAACTTTCATCTTTATTAGATTCAAATATTTTTAAATCAGTATCTAGATTATCTGCAACAAACTGATTATCATTCATTAGTATCATTTTAATTTTTTCATATATTCTATAATAACTTAAGTACTTTGCATCATCATAATCACATATCGCATAAATTGGACTAGATGCAAAGTCAGGTGCAGTAAGAGAACCGATATATTCGAGTAATCCACTTAAGCGCTCATAACTATTACCAAAAGAATCAAATAAACTATTTTCACTAGAAATTAAAATTTTAAGCATTAATTTATATTTATTATATAAATCAAAATTTTCATTTTCTTCAAGCTCACCTAATTTAACATATACATTATATATTTTTTTATCAATATCAAAAATATTATTAATTATATCTATATCATTTTTATCCATTATTAACCACCCTTACAAATAGAGTAGCATATAAAAATAAAAAATAAAATAAAAAAGAACGAATTTCTTCGTTCCTACTATCTGTTATAGAATTCAACTACTAATGATTCATTAACATCAGCGTTAAGTTCACTTCTTTCTGGATATCTAACATAAGTTCCAGTCATCTTATTAGCATCAAATTCGACGAATTTAGCTCTAGCAACAACATTTTCTAAAGCTTGTTTCATTGCTGGATGATTTAAAGATTTTTCCTTAACACTAATTACATCACCAGGTTTAACTGTATAAGAAGGAATATTAACACCCTTACCATTTACAGTAATATGACCATGGTTAACAAGTTGTCTAGCACCTCTTCTTGTGTTAGCAAGACCCATACGATAAACAATATTATCTAATCTACTTTCAAGTAATTTAAGTAAATTTTCACCATGAATACCACTCATCTTACCAGCTCTTTCAAAAGTACGAGCAAATTGTTTTTCACTTAATCCATACATAAATCTTAATTTTTGTTTTTCTTCTAATTGGATTCCATATTCACTAGATTTTTTTCTTCTACTTGTTCCATGAATTCCAGGAGCATAAGGTCTTTTAGCAAGTTCCTTACCGTTTTCTAAAACAGAAAATCCTAATCTACGAGATTTCTTATAAACAGGACCAGTATATCTTGACATATTTATTTCTCCTTTCTATATATTTGATAAGAGTTACTTATACTTATTAACTATCTAACAGTTTATTATCTTTTTCCCTTAGGCAGTTTAAGTTACTAAAGTTATTTCAAATAAACAATTAAATATAAGCACGTATCTGCCTCAAATCACTCATTATTATAACATAATTATTCCAATTGTCAAATTAATTCTTTTATGATATTATAAAAAAGAATAGAGAGGTTGCCATGACAAGACTAAAAGACCATTTTTTAATAAGAAATTATGAAGAAGCACGTTCATTTGATGACGTAATGATTACTGGAAAAAATTATCGTATTACCATATTAAGTGAAGTACTAATTAGATTAGAATATTCTAAAGAAGGTAAATTCGAAAATAGACCTACTGAATTAGTAACATGTCGTAGATTTAACAACCCTAAATTTTTTATAAAAAACGAAAAAGAATATTTAATAATATCAACTAACTATTTTAAATTAGAATATCAAAAAGAAAAACCATTTTATGGTACAAAGTTAGCTCCTGATATTAATTTAAGAATAACTTTAAATAATTCTGATAAAATATGGTTCTTTGGTTGTGCTGAAGCCAGAAACTTTAATGGAACATCTTATTCTTTAGATGATGTAGATGGATCAGTTAAATACGAAAAAGGGTTATATTCTACCGACGGATTTGTTTCTATAGATGATAGCAACTCCCTAATACTAAATGATGATGGATCCTTAGTAAAAAGAGAAGACGAAAGAATTGATACATATGTATTTTTATATCGTAAAGACTTTGGCTATTGTTTAAGAGATTACTTTAAATTAACTGGTAAGCCACCACTAATACCTAGATATGCTTTAGGCAATTGGTGGAGTAAAAATGTTCCCTATACTGATGAAGAATTACTTAAATTAATAGATAACTTTAAACTTCATAATATTCCATTATCAACTATAGTTTTAAATAAAGATTGGCATATTAAACATGAAGGAACATCTTCTGGATTTACCTTTAATTATGATTTAATAAATAATCCTAAAGAATTAATTACTAATCTACATCAAAATAATATTCATATAGGTTTAAATATTAATCCAATGGATGGAATATCACCAGAGGAAATAGCATACTCAAGATTTAAAAAAGAATCTCTATATGATGAAGAAGGAATAATTCCATTTAATGTATTTAATCCTGATATGTTAAATGCATATTTTGATGAATTAATAAAACCATTATATGATATTGGTGTAGATTTCTTTTGGATTGATTATAACAACCCTAAAAATCCATTAATAATAAGAACATTAAATCGTTATCACACCGATGACTTTAAAAGATTCTATAACAAAAGATCATTAATTCTATCACGTAATGGTTTAATAGCAGCCCACAAATATCCTATACTTTATAGTGGTGAAACAATAGTAAGTTGGAAAAATCTAAATTTAATTCCTGAATTTAATTCCAAAGCTTCTAATATAGGTATCAGTTTTTGGTCTCATGACATCGGTGGATATAAATTAGGGATAGAAGATCCAGAACTATACTTGCGATTTGTTGAACTTGGAACATATTCTCCTATTTTAAGACTTTCATCAGATACATCTCACTACTATAAAAGAGAACCATGGCTTTGGGATGTTAAAACATATCTAGTTGTAAAAGATTATTTAAAATTAAGACATCGTTTAATACCATATATATATACTGAAAGTTATAAATATAGTCAAACCGGATTACCATTAATTCAACCAATTTACTATCGTTATCCTGAAATATATGATGAATTAGATTATAAAAATGAATATTATTTTGGAAGTGAATTATTTATCTGTCCTATTACAACTAAAAAGAACGTTATTATGAATAGAACAGTACAAAGAATTTTCTTACCTAATGGTATCTGGTATGATTTTAAAACAGGTAAAAAATTTATGGGTGGAAAAAGATATGTAACTTTCTATAAAGATGAAGATTATCCCGTATTTGCTAAAAGAGGAACAATTATCCCTTTAGCTATATTAGATGAAAATAACTTAAATGATACTAATTCACCTAAAGAACTAGAAATTCATATTTTTCCAGGACAATCTAATACATATAAATTATATGAAGATGATGGTAACACCCTTGAATACAAAAAAGGAGCTTACTTAATAACAGATATTGATTATAATTATCAACAAAATAATTTTACAGTTATTATTAGACCAACAACAGGTACGCCAAGTGTAATAGCACCAACTAGAAATTATAAAATAAGATTTAGAGATGTTCGTAAACCAAGTGATGTAATTGTCTATATTGGACAAGATAAAATTGATAATTTTGAATATTATATTGAAGATACAGATCTTATCGTAAGTATCCAAAATGTTCCAACTAATTCTCAGTTATCAATAAATTGTAAAGGTAAAGACATCGAAATAGAAGCAGAAAGAATTATTAATGAAGACTTAGATTCTATCTTAAGTGATTTACAAATAACAACCGATTTAAAAGAAATGGTAGCTAGTATCTTATTTAGTGAAGAAGACATTAAAAAGAAAAGAATTAATATTAGAAAACTAAGAAGAAAAGGATTACATCCTAAATATATTACTATGTTCTTAAAATTATTAGAATATATTGCTGAATTATAAATTGAAAGTATTTTAATATTAATGTATAATTTAAAAGAAGGTGATAGTAATTGAAAACTATATTAAATTATATTAAAAAGAATAGAAATATCATTTTATTAATAATATCTTTTGTGTTTTTAACTATGTTAATTTTAGGTATGACATATGCTTATTTTGATTTAAAAACTGGTGGTGAAACAGAATCTACTATGAATATCGGTGGAGCAGAAATATCAGCAACATATTCTTATTCCAATAGTATTAATATTACTGATGCAATACCAAGCGATGATCCTATAGCAACCAAAGACTTTTATATAACCTACAAAAACACCTCTAATGAAGAATATAAAATATATTTAAAAGCAGTTATTGATTATAATACCTTTACGGATGTTGAAAATGAAGGAGTTCTTTATTATGATATCTACAATAAAACAACTTCAACAACTATTCAAGATAAAACTATGTTTCCAATTATAACAAAAGGAAAAGCTATATTAAAAGATATAACTATACCAGCAAAATCAACAACAACAGTAAATTATCAAATGAAATTTTATTTTCCGAAATCAGATAAGTTACAAAATTCTGATAAACAATTATTATTAAATGCAAATATTTCAATTGAAAGTGATGACACATTAGAATATTCAACAAATCTTTTAAATCATATAAATCTAATGTATCAAAATGAACCTGAAAAAAATTTTCTAGTAGCAGATAATACTTCGCATAAAAATATAAGATATGTAGGAGCATCACCTAAAAATTATATTTATTTTAATGAAGAACTATGGAGAATAATTGGTATATTTAATGTGTATAATAATGAGACTAACCAATATGAAGAAATGGTAAAAATTGTAAGAAATGATTCACTAGGTAATTATTCATGGGATACTTCTGAAGAAAATATTCACGGCATTAATAACTGGCCAACATCTAAATTGCAAAGTGAATTAAATGGAGATTATTTGAATACTTCATTAACTGAAAATCCGTATTGGTATAATGGATCTAGTGCCAAGAAAACTAACACATTTGACCGTTCTAAAGTAATTAAAGATGAGTATCAACAAATGATTGGGAATGTTCGATGGAATTTAGGTGGATCAAAATATACTAATCCAAGTGATCCACCATATGGACTACCAACTTTAGAACAATATAATTCTGAACGTGATATTACAGTTTATACAGGTGATAGTGTAACTCGTGCAACTACGTGGGATGGAAAAATCGGATTAATAAATGCCAGTGATTATGGTTATGCATCTACTGATGAAGATTGTCGCAATAATTTAAGAGCTGGTGTAACATATACAAATAATACTTATGATTACAGTGGTTCAAAATGTAAAAATAATAACTGGCTTCAAAAAACAAGTTGGTATTGGTCACTTACTGGTTCATCTCAAACTTCTACAATAATATATGCAATTGAAGCTTCTGGTTTAGTAAATAATTCATTAGCTAGTAATAGTGGTGGCATTTATCCTACATTATATTTATTACCAAATACTAAGATAACTTCTGGAACAGGTGAAAAAAGTAATCCATACAAAATGATTTATAAGGCATTTAGAGATGATTCGTGGGAAACAATTGTTAATAATGTTAAAGATGGAAAAGGTAAAAAATATCAAGTTGGCGATGAAAAAGAAGTTAATATTGGTAATAATAACTATACTGTTCGACTAACCAATAATTCATCACCTAGTGTGTTGTGTAATGATAGTACTTTTTCTCAAACCGCATGTGGATTTGTAGTTGAATTTGTTGATATAATAAGTAGAAAAGAATTCAATGATACTGATACCAATGTAGGTGGTTGGAAGGATAGTAAAATTCGTTCTTATCTAAATAATGAGTTTATAAATGAATTACCAGCTGATTTAAAAAATATAATCATAGATACCAAAGTAATATCAGGTCATGGTAGTACCGAAGGAGAAGAAAATTTTGAAACTACGGATAAATTATATTTATTAGGTACTAAAGAAGTATGGGGAGTTAATGGCGGAACTGCTTATAACAAAATGAGACAATTGGATTATTATGCGAATAATAATGTAACAATTAATTCTAATAACGATTTCACCATAAAAAAATATAATAATTCCAATTATTCGTGGTGGCTTCGAGATGCTGCTTCTACTGAACAATTCTATTACGTTAATTCTACAGGAAAATGGACTAGATATAATGCTAGCTTTGCAAATGGTCTAACTCCCGCATTCCGTATCGGATAAAATATTTGTAAATTGATAGTTAACTCCAAAAAAATTATAAAAATATTGATTTTTTTGGAGTTATTTGTTATATTTTTGCTAGGTGATAAAAATGAAACGAAAAGCAATGAAAGATTTAATCAATTGGAAAAATAAAAAAAATAGAAAGCCTTTATTACTATATGGAGCAAGGCAAGTAGGAAAAACATATCTAGTTAAAGCATTTGGTAAAGAATATTTTGAAGATGTGATTTATATAAATTTTGAAACAAACAATGTTGTAAACAAGATATTTGAAGAAGATATAAATCCATCGTCTATTATAAAGAATTTAGAAATAATTTTCGGAAGAAAAATTGAAAAAGACAAAACATTAATATTTTTTGATGAAATACAAAGAAATACACGAGCATTATCTTCTTTAAAATACTTTTGTGAAGATGCTAAAGAATATTATGTAATTGCAGCTGGAAGTTTACTTGGTGTACATATTAACAAAAAAGATTACTCCTTTCCAGTTGGAAAAGTTGATTTCCTAACAATTTATCCTCTTTCTTTTGATGAGTTTTTACTAAATAGTGGTTATGAAAAATTACTAATAGAAATTAAAAATTGTTATGAAAATAACACTAAAATGAAAACTATTTTGCATGAAAAAGCTTTAGATTTATATTATGATTATTTAACTCTTGGTGGAATGCCTGAAGTTATTTATACATATTTGACAACTAATTCAATAGTTGAAGCAATAGATTATCAAAAAAATATAATAGAATCATATAAAAACGACATTACTAAATATTGTGATAATTCTAGTACAGCAAATAAAATAATTGCCTGTTTCGATTCGATTCCAGTTCAACTAGGTAAAGATAATAAAAAATTCCAATATAAATTAGTTCAAAAAGGTGGAACAAGTTCAATTTTTGGCGATTCAATAGATTGGTTAGTTAATGCCGGTATTACTAATAAATGCATTAAAACAAATATTGGAGTTCCTCTAAAAATGTATGAAGAAAATGAATCGTTTAAACTTTATATGAATGATGTGGGGTTGTTAACAAATCTAAGTGAGTTTCCCCTTTATTTATTAAAAAATAGAGAAGCGGCTAATGAATTAATGATAGGAATGCTTACTGAAAATTATGTTGCAAGTTCTCTAAAATATAACGGAATAAATTTAAATTATTGGAAAAATGATTATGATAGTGAAGTAGACTTTATTTTACAATCAACTAATGGAAATATAATTCCTCTAGAGGTTAAATCAAGTACTAATACAAAATCTCGTAGTTTAAACAATTATATGAAAGAATATGAACCAAAATATGGAATAAGAATTTCTACTAAAAATTTTGGTTATGAAAATAATATTAAATCAATCCCATTATATGCCTCATTTTGTATTAACAAAGATAATTTAGACACAATAAAAGGAAGATAAATTAAACTCATCTTCCTTTTTTAAATATTATCTGGAATAAGCACACTTAAATAATTAATAATATCTTGTTTACTATATTTATTATCACTCTTTAAATAATTAAGTCCAACCATTGAAACAGCACCTAAATAAAAATTGATAATAACATCAGCCGGAACACTCTTTCTATCAATATTACTAATATTTAATCTTTTATTAATATCTTTAATAGTAGTATCCAAAATAATATCTACAACTAAACTATTTCTATTACTTAAAATTATTGAGTAATAGATTTTTTTATGTTCTTCTAAATGATCTAGTAATAGTCTAATTAGTTCCATATAATATTCTTTTGTACTAACAATAAATTTATTTTCATCTAACTTATCAAATAATTCATTCTTTAAAGTATTAAGTAAATCTACAAACAAATCATATTTATCATTATAATGAGAATAAAATGTTGATCTATTAATCATACTTATTGCACATAAATCATTTACCTTTATATCTTCAAACGCCTTAGTTTCCATTTCATTTAAAAGAGCTTCATATAATAATTTTTTAGTCTTAGTAATTCTTAAATCTTCTTTCTTTTCCATTTAATTCACCAACTTAATAATACATCAGTTTATTAAAAATTAAAAGTAAAACAACATTAGTCTATTATTTATTAATACATATTCATAATTATGTTGTTTATCATACAAAAATATTAACATGTTGGTGTTAATTTAGTTTCATAAGTATATTATTATTAAGTGGAGGGAAAAATGAAAAAAATAAGTAAATTTATAATTAATAATAAAACAAAAGTGTTAATTATATCATGTATCCTTTTAGCTCTATCATTTATTGGTATGAAACTAACAACAATAAATTACAATATCTTAGTTTACTTACCAAGTGAAATAGATACTATTAAAGGACAAGATATCTTAACCGACGAATTTAATATGGGTTCTTATTCCATAGTAGTTGCTGAAAACTTATCTCCTAAAGAAATATTAAACTTAAAAGATAAAATTACTAAAGTTGAAGGAGTAAATGAAGTTTTAAGTATCTACGATGTTTTAGGAACTAACATACCAATTGATATTTTACCATCAGAAATTAAAGATAAAATTCATCAAGATAATACTGACTTAATGTTTATAACTTTCAAGTATTCAACAAGTGATGAAAGAACCATTAATGCCGTAGAAGAAATAAGAAATATCACTGATCATAAATTAATGCAAGGTGGTATGAGTTCAATGGTACTTGATACAATGAACTTATCTAATGAAGAAATAACTATTTATGTAATAATTGCTGTCATTCTTTGTTTATTAGTTCTTGAGTTATCTCTAGATTCATATGTTGTACCAATTCTTTTACTAGCTAACATAGGAATGGCTATTATGTACAACTTTGGTACTAACGTATTCTTAGGAGACATCTCATACATAACCAAAGCTTTAGTTGCTGTCTTACAATTAGGTGTAACAACCGACTACTCAATATTCTTATATCATGCTTATGAAGATAAAAAAGAAAAAATGAGCAGGGAAGAGGCTATGGAAGAAGCCATCTCTGAAACGTTTACATCAGTAGTAGGATCATCACTAACAACAATTGCTGGTTTCCTCGTGTTATGTACTATGAAATTAACATTAGGTACTGACCTCGGAATAGTTATGGCTAAAGGTGTATTACTAGGAATTATCTCAGTACTTACCATCTTCCCAAGTTTATTATTATTCTTTGATAAACAAGTAACAAAAACAAAACATAAAAAATTAATGCCAAACTTTAATAAAATAAATACATTTATTGTAAATCACAATAAAGCATTCTTTGTAATATTCATTATTCTTTTAATACCTCTTTACTTAGCCAATAATAAAGTAGAAGTATATTATAAGTTAGATAGATCACTTCCAAGTTATCTAGAAAGTGTTAAAACAAATGAATTATTAAAAGAAAAATATAATATAGTTAGTCCTCAAATCATCTTAGTAGATAAAAATCTAAAAACAGATGACTTAACAAATCTAACTAATGAATTATCATCATTAAAAGGAATTGACTTAACATTATCAACAACAAAATTAGCAGAATATGGACTATCAGATAATATGATTAACTTATTTGATAGTGATAAATACAACTTAATATTAATAAATTCTGAATATGATGTTGCAACTAATGAATTAAATAATCAAATAGAAGAAATAAATAAAATAGTTAAGAAATATGATCAAAATGGAATAGTTGCTGGAGAAGGAGCCTTAATGAAAGACTTAGTAACCATCTGTGATACTGACTTTAAAAACGTTAACTATTCATCTATACTATGTATTTTCTTAATCCTATTTATTATATTAAAGAATTTCTCCTTACCATTCTTACTAATAATTGTTATTGAAGGAGCTATTTTTGCTAACATGAGCATTTCATACTTTACAGGTAGTGTACTACCATTTATTGCTCCAATCGTTTTAGGAACAATCCAATTAGGTGCAACAATTGATTATGCTATTTTAATAACTACAACATATGTAAATAATCGTAAAACAAATAAGAGTAAAAAAGAATGTATGATTAATACTTTAAATTACTGTGGACATTCTGTCCTAGTAAGTGCTGCTTGTTTCTTTGCTGCCACCTTTGGAGTAGGAGTATATTCTAAAATTGAAATGATCGGATCAATTTGTAACTTAATAAGTAGAGGAGCCCTAATAAGTATGTTATTTGTTCTAACTATCTTACCTTCAATTCTACTTATATTTGATAACATAATAAATAAAACTAATATGAAAGGAAATAAAATGAAAAAATTAAATTTAGCTGCATTAACAGTTGTTATGCTAAGCCCATTATGTGTTTTTGCTAATACTAAAACTGAAACTGTTTATTCTAAAATAGATGAAAACGGTAATGTTATAAGTACAACAGTTAATGAACAAATAAAAAATACTAAAAAATTAGATACCATCGAAGATTATACTGAATTAGAAGATATTTTAAATATCTCATCAAATGACGAAATAACTAAATTAAATAAAAATATAACAATTAATGCCTTAGGAAAAGATGTATTCTATCAAGGAACAAGTAAAAAATCTTTACCAATAGGTGTTAACATTAAATATTATCTAGATGGAAAAGAAGAATCTTTAGATAATATCTTAGGTAAATCAGGTAAAATTAAAATCGTAATTAATTTTACTAATAATGAAAAACATAATGCTTTAGTTAATGGAAAACAAGAAACTATGTATACACCATTCTTAGTAACTATGGGAACTATGTTAGATAGTAGTGCTACAAATATAAAAATTAATAATGGTAAAGTAGTTGCAAACGGAAACAAAAATATGGTTGTTGGTATCTCCTCACCATACTTAAATAGAAGCCTAAATATAAGTGAATTGTCTACTTTAAATACTTTAACTTTATTTTATGAAACTGATAACTTTAAATTACCAACAATGTACTTTGTTGCAACTAATAAATTACTTGCTGATGCTGACTTATCTATTTTTAATAAATTAGCTGGCTTAAATTCTAAAGTAGATGAATTACAAACTAATATGAATAAAATTGATAATGGCGCTAGTGACTTATCAAAAGGAATTAATAAATTAAAAAATTCTTTATCATCATCTATTAATAATTTAAAAAATAATAATGAAGATGCTTTAGATGAAAATACTCTTGCTGGTATTAGAACTCAAACTATGCAAACTGTTCAGAATACTTTTACTAATGATTATAAAAAGAAATTAAGTGAAAGTGCTTGGATTAAAGTAGAAGAAAATTTAAAAAATTCAAATGATACTTATATTACTGACTTAGCAACTAAAACTGTATCAAAAATATTATTATCTTATTTAGGTAGTGAAGAAGCCTTAAATAACTATATGTTATGTGTAAGTGGCAACATGGAATCATGCGAATATCTAATTCAAAATAATTATGATATCGATAAAATAAATGCCTTTGCTTTAACTTTAAAACAAGAAATAACATCACTTACTACAAACACAACTAACTATATTGCTGAAAACGTTTCTAAAAGTGTAGCATCAACTGTTGCTGAAGAAACTGCTATGAGTACTGCTAAATCAATTGTTAATACTTTAGCCCCAAACTTATCTAATCAAGTTAAAAATGAATCAATTAAATCATTTACTTCATCTTTAAATACATTATATACAAACATTGATTACATTGATTCAAATATGAATACATTATCAACTGGAATTACAACATTTAACAAAGAAGGAATTGAAGAAATATCAGCATTAGTTAATGGACCTATTGCATCATCAACCGCTAGAGTAGAAGCATTAAGTAAACTTGCTGACAATTATACATCATATGCATCAAAAGGTACTAGCATAAATGATGAAACTAAGTTTATAATAGTATTAGATGGTAAAGAAAAACATGAAGAAAAAACAAACATAACTGAAGAGGCATCTAAAACAAATTTATGGACAAGAATTAAAAACTTGTTCAAATAAAAAAGAAGAGAAAGAGGTAAAAAATGTTAAACAAATTAAACAAGTATTTAAATTCAGGAATAATACTAACAATCGTATTCCTATTAGTAGGAGGTATCCTAATAGTTAAACCAGATATATCTTTTAATATTATATCTTATCTAATTGGAGCATCTCTTATATTATCAGGTATTTATCTATTTATTATTGATTCTAAAACAAACAATATCTTTATCAACGTATTTCTATATGCAATTCTTTTAACTTTAATAGGTATCTTAATAATTTTAAATCCAGTTACATTAAAAGTAATACTACCAATATTCTTAGGACTATGGTTTTTAATATCAGGAATCTTTAAAATTAGATTAGATATTTACATGAAAAACGAACCATATTTTATCCTATCATTAATAACTAATATTATTACTGTAATATGCGGTGTTATCTTATTAATTAACCCAGTTGAAAGCGTAAGTGCTATTACAATTAGTTTAGGAATTATAATTGTTGTTTCAAGTATTTCATCTTTAATAGATATTATTATCTTTAAAAAGAATATTAATAGTGTAGTTAAATATTTAAAAGAAGAATATAATAGATTTAGTAATTATATTTAGAAAGTGGCCTAGAAAAGGCTACTTTTTTAATAAAATTAAATAGGACCAAAAAGCGAACGAAAAGTGAACGAAAAGTGAACGAAAAACCTTGATATTTATCATAATAAAATATATATTATTGTTGGGTGATGAAAATGAAACTAATCGAAAATGATTTTTGTGAATTAAAAAGTATTTTAACAAAAGATTTAAAAAAAGAAATAATCGCATTTGCCAATACTAATGGTGGTAAAATATATATTGGAGTAGATGATAGTGGCAAAGTTATTGGTGTAAAAGACATAGATAATGATTTACAAGCCATAACTGGAATGATAAATGAAGGAATTAAACCATCTCTAATAGAATATGCTCAAATTAAAGTTGAAGAATTAGACGGAAAAAATTTAATTATAATAGATATTCAAAGTGCTCCAAACAAACCATATTATTTAGCTGAAAAAGGTTTAAAACGAAGTGGAGTTTATCTACGACATGGAGCATCTTGTATTCAAGCATCAGATGAAATTATTAAAAAACTAATATTTGAACATTCAGGTCTTACTTTTGAAGAAATGGTATCAAAAGATCAAAAATTAACCTTTAACTATTTAAAACAAAAATTCAAAGAAAATAATTTAATATTTGATAAAAGTAAATATAAAATATTAAATATTATAAATAAAGAAAATAAATATACTAATTTAGGATTATTGTTATCTGACCAATGCCCATACTCAATTAAATGTGCTACATTTAATGGACTTAATAAAATTGAATTTCGTGATAGAAAAGAATTTACTGGATCTATATTAAAACAAGTTGATGATATATTTAAATATTTCGAGATATTTAATAAAACAAGTGGAAAAATCATTGGATTAAAAAGAATTGATACGAGGGATTATCCAGAATTTTCTCTAAGAGAAGCTTTATTAAATGCTGTTATACATAGAAGTTATTATTATAATAGCAGTGTTATGGTTAAAATTTATGATGACAGATTTGAAATAACATCTATGGGAGGATTAATAGACGGCATAACTATTGATGATATTTTTAAAGGAATTTCATTATCTAGAAATCCTAATTTATCAAATATTTTTTATAGATTTGGTTATGTTGAATCTTTTGGTACCGGAATTGGAAGAATTATGGATAGTTATAATGAATTTGACAAGAAACCTCTTTTTAATGCCACAGAAAACACTTTTTCTATCATATTACCTAATATGAATTATAAAGAGGTTATTGACAACTATGTTAATGATAATAATATAATTTTTCACAGTTTATCTCAAGAAGATATGATAATTCAATTTTTAAAAAAATATAACAAAATTAACAGAAATGAGACTGAAAAATTATTAAATGTTTCTAAAACAAGAGCATATAAAATTCTTGATGCTATGATTGATAAAAATATTATAAATAAAGAGGATAATGGAAAAAATACATATTACATATTAAAATAATAATATATAAATTCAAAAAAAGAAGATAAATTAATATCTCCTAATAACTATTTTCTTTTAGTTAATTCCTTAACTTTATCTTTATTTTCTTTAGTATATCCATATAATACATCAGGATACATATTCATCATATCTTGATATAATTCTTCTAATGCTTTATTTTGTTTACGAATTATTGGACTAACATTAGTAATTGTAATACTTTTACCTAATTTATTAACACCATATAGTATCTTATTTGTAACAATTCCATTTTGTCTCATCACAAATTGGTAAACCCATAATAAATCTTTAACTTCAATAACAGATAATCCTGTATCATAACCTACAATAAAATCATTACTTAAGAATACCTTACATATTTTATTATGAATACCTTTCCCATTATCTACATCATTTAAAACTTTTTCTATCTTATCACTATATTTTTCTAATAATTTTTTACTCTTATTAAGTTTAACTACATAAATAATTATAAGTACTAAACCAACTATAACAATCATTCCGCTAAAGACAAACATAAAATTAATATCTTCATCTGGATTATAATACGTATCTAAATAATAATCACCAACCGCATTTTTAACTTGATCTACTGTATAAGTATATTCATCATCACCTAAATAATCTTTTAATAATTCATAAGCTTTATCTTCTATTTTTTTAGCTTGTCCATAAATAGTTAATGCTTCTGGCTTAATATCTGTTAGTCCCAAAGAATAGTCTTGAATATCTTTTAAAAAATTTAAATGTGTATCATTTAAAACTACAACATAAGGCTTCTTCTGATTATCATAAGCCAAATAATATTTTAAAACTTTAGTATCTTCCTTTTGAGTAGCAAAATAATCATCAAGTAAATCAACATCGACCTTAGCATAAGTTAATTCCTTTGTAACTCTATCTAAATAAATAGCTTCTTGATTACTTAAAGACCAGTAAAATAATCCTCCAATTAATATTCCAATTGCACATATAATTATTCCTATTACAAGTAATGCCTTAGAATAAACTTTCTTCACAAATTCTTCCATAATCTCTAAACACCTCTAAAATAATTATATAAGTTAAGTATGCATATTTCAACTAATAAAATTTATAAAAATTTACGTAAAGAATACCAAGAATATAAAATAAATATTCCTCAATCTTAATTCTTTGTTATAATCAAATTGTGATGTACATGAAAAAGAAATATAAAATTTTAATACTTTTTTTAATAATATTAGGAATAATATCTAATAATTATATATGGTTTAGATTATATTCAAGAGAAAAAGAAAAGTTAAAACAAGCTATAATCCCTTCATTAAAAGATGATTATTATACTAATCAATTAATACTTTCAAAAAAAAATAACAATTACAGCTTTTATGATTATGAAAACATATTAAATAAATATTATAGCAGTTTAAAATATAGTTATATTATTAACAATTTTCCATTAGTACAGCAAAATCCAGATTATCCTAATGGTTGTGAAGTAGCTAGTGCCACAATGCTATTAAAACATTACGGTATTGATATTGACATGAAAGAATATGTTGATACTTATTTGCCAAAAGAAGAAGTTTATGAAAAAGATGGTCTTAGATATGGACCAGATCCTAGTAAATATTATGCTGGAGATCCTAGCGATTCTTCTAGAGGATGGGGAACATTTTTACCAGTAATAAAAAATTCATTGTATACCATTTTTAAAGATAAACTTTCCGAAGGTACAGTAGGCCATGTCTATACTTCTGATGATAAATTACCCTTAGAAGAATATGTTCAAAATGGTAATCCTGTCTTAGTATGGACTACAACTGATTATAGTGAAGCAAAAGATATTTATGAATGGTTTAGTTATGATAAATCAAAAACATATACTTATCCTAAAAATGCCCATGTTGTAGTAATAGTCGGTATGGATAAAAACTATTATTACATTAATGATCCACTAAAAGATGAAAAAACAATTAAAGTATCAAGAAAAAAATTTAATAAAAGTTATGATTCAATGGGAAGACAAGCTCTTTTTATTGAAATAACTAACATTTATGACAATAATAATTTAAATGATCAAGAACATTCATAATATTAATAAAAAATAAAAGGAACGAATATTTAGTTTTAAAAATAAACGTTCCTTTTTTGTAAATTACCATTCTTCATTAAAATTATATTCCTTTGCTGTTTTCCAATTTTCATTTTCTCTAATTTCGTTAACGTTGTTTACAAATCCCGGAATAGATGATAAATATAATGTTTCTTCAATAGTTTTGCATTCGTCCTTTGAAATTAAAATCACATTTTTGCCTTTGTTATTAACTATAGTACTCATTTATAATTACCTTACTCAATAAATAATAACGTACTTTTTTACGTACGTTATGCCATAAAATAAAACAAATTACCTACACAAATGGTGTCCCCGGGCAGAATCGAACTGCCAACCTATCCCTTAGGAGGGGATTGCTCTATCCTGCTTGAGCTACGAGGACTTAATTACCATTAAAGTATACCATATTTATTTTAAAAGTGTTACAATAAAACAGAAAGGAATGATTAAAATAGAAAATTTAATAATCAAAAAATGTGAAAAATGTGGCAGTACAATAAGAGTTTTAAATGATTCTGCAACAATATCTTGTTGTGGAGAAGAAATGAAAACTTTAATTCCTCAATATGAAGAAAATAATAGTCACGTACCAAACCTAGTAAAAAAAGATAGAACTTTATATATCACCATGGATCATGTAATGGAAGAAAATCATTATATAAAAAATATATTTATAATAAGAGAAAATGAAGTAATTGAATATAACTTTACTCCAGAAGATGAAATCGCTTTCGCTTTCCCTTATAGCGAAGAAATTAAAGTTTATGCTTTATGCAATAAACACGGCTTATGGGAAGGAAAAATAAAATAATGGAAAAAGATATTAGAAAAGCTACTGAAAAATTAGCTAAATCAAATAAAAAATTTATCAAAGAATTTAAAGAATTTATCTCTCGTGGTAATGTCGTAGATTTAGCAGTCGGTGTTGTAATAGGTGGAGCTTTTAGTAAAATAGTTTCATCACTTGTAAACGACATAATTATGCCTTTAGTAGGAATCATTATTGGTGGAATCGATTTTACCAGTTTATCTATTAAATTTAACGATGCCACAATTAACTATGGAAATTTTATCCAAACTGTAATTGATTTCTTAATTGTAGCATGGTGTATATTTGTTGTTATTAAATTAATAAATAGTTTCCAAAGAAAGAAAAAAGAAGAAGAAAAGAAAGATGAACCTCCTAAAAAAGATGAACAAATACTTCTTTTAGAAGAAATTCGTGATTTATTAAAGAATAAATAGGCCATCATAATACTCAAATAAAAATATTTCGAATACCATATATTAGAGTTTATGATAATAATCTTTCTTCTTTCTAACCTTTCTTTATTTATGTTTTACCCTAAAATATCTAAGCTCTTAAGGACACATGGTTGTCCTTTTATATTTATTTAAAATATGTTAAAATACTTTATGAGATGAATAAGATGATATTATATAAAATATTAAGACCATTATTTTATTTTATTTTTAAAATTGTTTATAAACCATCTGTTATTAACAACAAATATATTCCTAAAAAAGGAAGATGTATCTTAGCCGGAACTCATACTAATAACTTAGATTTTATAACAGTTGGAATGGGAACAAAAAGACCAGTAAGATATGTTGCTAAAGATGAATTAATGAAAGGAATAAAAAAATATTTCTTTAAAGCTGCTGGAATAATTCCTGTTAATCGTCGTATTCATGATAAATCAGTAATTCCAACTTGTGTTGATTTACTAGAAAAAGAAGAATTAGTTGGTATTTTTCCTGAAGGTACAATTAATCGCACAAATGATTTAATTATGCCATTTAAAAAAGGTGCAGTGGCAATGTCAATTAGAGCAAAATCTAAAATAATCCCGTTTGCTATTAATGGAATGTATAAAAGAGGAAAATTAAAAATAATATTTGGTGAAGCATATTATCCCAAAACCGAAGATATTGAAAAAGAGACGAAAGTTTTAGAGGATAAAGTAATAGATTTAATTAAGAAAGCAAGTGATAATAAATGAATTATTTAAAAAAAATATTTAATAAAGAAAAATCTGTTGAATTAAAAAAGGGAGATGACTCTACTAATCATTTAGAATATCCAACTGGCTCTATGATTAATGAAGTAGAAAAGATAGTTAAGGATTATCCTTATAATTATGCTTTAGAATACTATGGAAATAACATTACATATAAGAAATTTTATGAACTTATTAATAAATGTGCTAAAAGTTTAAAAATGATTGGTGTTGAACCAAAGGATAAAGTAACAATTTGCATGCCTAATATGCCAGAAGCAATCATTATGTTTTACGCCGTTAACTTAATTGGAGCAGTCGGATCTATGATTCATCCGTTAGCCAGTGTAAATGAAATAGAATATTACATCGATGCTGCATCAAGTAAGTATATTTTAACAGTTGATTTATTTGCTGAAAAAGTAGTTGAGGCTGCTCGCAAAGCGGGTGCTAAGAAAATAATAATTTCCAGTGTAACTGATGGAATGTCATTTACTTATCGCAATTTAATAAATATTTATACAGATATAACTAATTTTATTAATAAACAAGAAAGATTAAAATTTGATAGTGAAGATTTAATATCTTGGAAATCATTTATGACTTTAGGAGAATCTTATTTTGGAGAATATATTTATCCTGTTAAAGCTGAGGATGAAGCAGTTATTCTATATTCAGGTGGAACAACTGGAAAACCAAAAGGAGTTCGTCTATCTAATTTAGGATTTAATGCTGTTGCTAAACAATGCTCAAACCAAACAGGTGCTAGAACCGGAGATTCAGCACTAGTAATTTTACCAATATTCCATGGTTTTGGACTTGCTGTCAGTGTGCATACACCATTAATAAATGGACTTCGTTGTGTACTTGTTCCAAGATTTAAACAAAGTGATTTTGCTAAATTAATAAAAAAATATAAACCATCATTTTTAATAGGTGTGCCAGCTATGTTTGAAGCATTAACACATAATGAAGATAAATCGGATTATTTAAAATCCGTTAAAAATGCTATTTGTGGAGGAGATATTTTAACAAAAGAATTAAATGATAAAGTAAATAATTATTTTAAAGCGCACGGTTCAATTGCCGAAATAAGGCTAGGCTATGGGTTGACCGAATCAACTGCTGCATGCTCATTAACACCAAGATTCTTCTTTAAAGAAAACTGTATTGGTAAAGCCTTAGCAGATATGAATATTGTTATTTGTAAAGAAGGAACAACTAAAGAACTAAGAAACAATAAAGTTGGCGAAATATGTGTTAACGGTCCATCAGTCATGTTAGGATATTTAAATGAAGAAGAAGAAACTAAAAACACCTTAAAAATGCATGAAGATGGTAAAATATATTTACATACTGGCGATTTAGGTTACATCAACAAAGATGGTTATATCTTCTTTAAATCAAGATTAAAAAGAATGATAGTTACTAATGGTTACAATGTTTATCCATCAGTTATGGAAAAAATAATTAGAGAACATCCAGCAATAGAAGATGTAGTAGTTGTTGGAATACCACATCCATATAAAAAACAAGTTCCAATTGCCAATATTGTTTTAAAAGATAATTATAATGAAAGTGCCGAATTAACAGATGATATTAAAAAATTCTGTGAAAAATCCATTGCTAAATATTCAATGCCTTATCGTTACAATTATATTAAAAATGTACCAAAAACCTTAATAGGAAAGGTAAACTTCAAAAAACTTGAAGAGGAATGTACTAGAAAGTATGAGAAAAAAAATGAAAGAGCCACACAAAATAGGATATAAAGTATTATTAACAATTTTAAAACCAATATATAAATTATACTATAGACCTACAATTATTAATAAAGAAGCAATTCCAAATGAAGGACCTGTTATAATTTGTTCTAACCATATTCATTTATTTGATCAAAATACAGCACTTATTTCAACTAATAGAATGATCCATTACATGGCTAAAAAAGAACATTTAGATGGAAAATTTGGATGGTTCTTTAAAACAGTTGGATGCATTAGAGTAGATAGAGAACATCATGATGATATTGCCAAAAATGAAGCTATAAATTTACTTAATAATGGATATGTTTTAGGACTATTTCCTGAAGGCACTAGAAATCAAATTTCAGGTAAAAAAGATTTAAATATTAAACTTTATGAATTTTACCAAGATACTTTAAGTTATAAAAATTATCTAAAGATTTTAAAAAGAAATATGGTATGTGTATCCGAAATAAATTTATTAAATAAATTATTTGAGGAAAATAGAATAAGTAAAGAAGAATATATTACTAACGCTTTAAATCCTAAAGAATATATTAAAGGGTTATATATTAATAAAAAAATATCAAAAAAAGAATATTATAGTTCAATAATATTACCAAATAAATTTGGTGCTGTTTCTTTAGCATCTAAAACAAATGCAACTATCGTTCCTTGTGCTGTTACAGGAAAATACAAAATATTAAATAATAAGTTAACTATAAAATTTGGAGAACCTTTTAAAGTAGAAAACATTAACAATTTAGAAGAATATCGTCAAAAATTAGAAAACAGTATTATAGAACTAATTATCCGTCAAGCGAACAAATGAGATTTTTGTTAATAAAATACATTTGTTCGCTTGACGGGGGGGTAAACCGAGATATAATTTCACTATAAGATAAGGAGTGAAATTATTTTTTATGGAAAGA
>CAKOKM010000020.1 GCA_934091015.1 uncultured Bacilli bacterium
AAGTGTAATACCCCTGTAACATTTGGAGGTGGTAATATAATACTAAAATGCTTCTTAGAACTATTTTCATCACATTTAAAATAATTTTTATTAAGCCATTTTTCGTATTTTCCCTCTTCTACTAAATCATGATTATATTTTGTATCTAACATCTTAATCTTCCTTTCCTTTATAAAAAAATAGTTATAAATTTAAGGACGAAATTACCGTGGTACCACCTTAATTTATAACTATTAGTTATCTTTAATTCTTTAACGCTGAAATAGCGATTTTTCTCACTTTGCAACCTTCTTACATAAATTATTATTAATTTCCACCAACCATTAACTCTCTTTGAATATTTAATGTAATACTCCTCAAACTTCATTGAAAACTTAATGATAGTATATATTATTTTTTATCAAATTACAAGTATTAGCTAGAATAAACCTTATGAAAATTTTATTTCTTTTCTTTTGTAAAGTACCGCTCCCGCAAGTCCTAATAATGATACGCCAGTAGTAATAATCCAAGTACTTACATTATCTAATGTAGCAGGATTTTCTAACTTATTACCACCAATTACATAAGTACTAAAGTGATCAGTTTCAAATACTAAATAATCACCTTCTATTTTTACATCATGTTTCTCTATCTCACCATTATCTTTAACATAGTAAGCTGTTAAATCCATTTTTCTAAGTTCATCATTAAGTGGTATATAAACTTTAAATACACCATCTTCTAATTTAGAAATATTTTTATTAATTGAATCAGAAAATAACTTTAAATCAACTACTAAACCATTATTAATATTTACTTTCTTTAAGAACTCTTTATATTCATCACTTTTAGCATCAATAACTAGTGTATTAATTTTAGAATCTAATGGAACTTCTGAAGATTCGGTCTTAATTGAAATATCAGTTAAAGCATCTACCGTATTCATTACTGGTGTTCTCATTTTTGATGAATCTTTAGCAATAAAATAATAATATTCTTCTTCACCGATAGTAACTTTATAATATTCACCAAGTGTTTTATTAACATCAACTATGTCATTTAAAGATAATACTCCAAAATCATTAATATCAGCAATTTGTCCAGCATACTCTATTTTTACATTTGCTTTTGGAATATATTTATTAACTCTATCTAAAGCAGCTTTAATATAAGCTTCTCTAGTATTTTCAGTCTCATCTGGTACATATAAAACATTATTTTGTTTTACACCAGCAATTTTAACATATGAGTAAACTACATCATCATATATTAGATTTAAGTAGCCAAAGCAGCCACTTGAGAATTTATCATCCCATCCAGCTCTTGTGTCTAATTTTATTCCTATATTTGTATAACCTATTTTATTTTGAAACTCAGATGAGTAGTTAATGATTACATTAAGTCCATCAATATCGTCAAAATTAGGCAAAGTATATTTGTAGTTAATTGTTTCTAAGTCTTCCATTGTAAATAAATATTTTTCTGGGTGCATTTCTTCATATTTAAATGATTTTGCATAACTATCTATTCTACTTTTTATTAACATATTAGGTATTACAAATTCATACTCTGCTTTGTATTCTTTAAATTTATTATAGTCTGTTTTGTCAGATATATTTACAAAGCAATCATTTTTTGTGTTACAACTACCATAAATGCGATATCTCTCTGTTTCATACTTACTAAGTGCGGCAGTAATAGCAGTTTCAGCAAAATCAAAGTCATCAGTTGGATCAACACTAGCAACCTTTACTTTACCATCTTTAAGCATAGAATTATATATTGCATCCATTTCGGTAAAATCAAAATTTTTGTTAAAGTTAAATCTTGTATTATTAAAATAAATATCCTTATCATCTAATGTATATTTACTATACATATTTCTTAATGTCTTATTATAAGCATCTACTAGCTTGCTTTCCATCATACTGTTGCCATCTTCACCACTAATAGTTACACCTGCTTTAAGTTCAGCACCTGTATAAGTTTTCTTAAAATTCTTAAAATCTGATGTTAATGTATAAGTATATTCTTCATCATCGTTAAGATTAAAACCGGTAATAACAAATGAATACTTACTGCCTTCCTGACCATTCATTGAGTATTCAATATAATCACCAATATTAGTAGTAGGATCGTATCCACCGCCACCTCCCATAACACTTTGGCCATTACACTTAATATCGCTGTAAGTTATATAAGCCTCATCAGCAAATACTATTGTCGGCAAAAATAAAATAGCAACCAAAATCCCTAAAATCTGTTTTACTCTTTCCATTCTATCTTCCTATAATAATAGGATAACATACATTATTAATTTAGTCCATTTCCAAATTAAAAATCAGACATCAAATCTAATTTTACATATTAATTTAAAATAGTATAATTTTTTTCTTGCTTGTATAGTAAGTTTCTGAATAATAAAATTAAAATATTTATTTACATCTCTAACTTTAGTAGTCTCATCAATTGAACACTTTATTACTACAGTGCGAAAATCAAACCATGATTTAACAAAAAATATAAACAGCATAGCCATTTTTAACACGGTAATTTAATACTTTCTAAACTCAAAAATCTCTTTCAATCCCACATAAAATTAGGAATAAAGGAATTCTTATATGTTACAACTGTCAAACTTAGGTTTTAGACATTTTCCAAAGTTATTACTTAAGACATTATCATAAATTAATCATAAGATTTAAATAAATACGTTCTATTATATTGATAAGAAAAATAAAAATTGATATAATTAAATATAGAATAGAAAGAGATTGGAAATGAAAGAAGATAAGAAAAATAAAGAAAAACTTATTAATGATGTTACTTTAAATCCGAAAGATCTTATAGACCCAGTCTCTAAACTTGTTGTTTTTAATTATGAAGAAACACCTATTACTGAAATAGTTAACGCAATAATTGTTGATGCAATTCGAATGAAAGCATCAGATATTCATTTTGATCCTATGGAAACTGGTTTAAAAATAAGAGTCCGTATTGATGGTGCGTTACAAGATTATAGTATGGTTCCTTTATATGTTGAAAAAAACATTATAACTAGAATTAAAATTATATCAGGAATGAATATTACGGAATCTAGAATTCCCCAAGATGGTGCTATAAAAAATAGTTTAGATAATATTGATGTTGATTTACGTGTTTCATGTTTACCCACTAACTTAGGCGAAAAAATAGTTATTCGTGTCTTAGATTATAAAATGTCAGCTGCTGGTATTGAAGAATTGGATTTTAGTGATGAAAACTTATCAAAAGTAAAAAAGATGATTGAGATTCCAAATGGTATTATTTTAGTTACTGGTGCTACTGGTACTGGTAAATCAACTACCGTATATTCAATCTTACAAAGACTTAATACTGAAGATTCAAATATTATAACTGTTGAAGACCCTATAGAAATGAATATTGAAGGTATTAATCAAGTTCAAGTTAACTCCGATGTCGGGCTTTCATTTGCAGCTGCTTTAAGAAGTATTTTAAGACAGGACCCCGATATTATAATGATCGGAGAAATTCGTGATGATGAAACTGCAAAAATAGCTGTTCGTGCATCAATTACTGGTCATTTAGTTTTATCAACAATTCACACCAATAATTCACTTAACACAATTGAACGTTTGACAGATATGAATGTTGAAAGATATTTACTTGGTGCTGCCTTATCAGGTATTATTTCACAAAGACTTGCTAGGCGTTTGTGCAAAAAATGTCGAGTTTTAAGAGAAACAAATGAATATGAAAAAGAATTATTTAAGAAAAATTTAGGTTTAGAAATAAATGAAATATACGAACCGCATGGTTGTGATGAATGTTATCAAGGATATAAAGGTCGTATCGCTGTACAAGAAGTTCTTCTTATCAATCAAGATATCAAAGATGCCATTGTTTTAAACTCAGATAAAAAAGAATTAAGAAAACTTGTTTATGGCAAAAGTGGAACTACTACACTTTTCCAAGATGGATTATTAAAAGTAGTATCAGGTGAAACATCTTTAGAAGAAATATTAAAATTAGTTGAATCTGATGATGAAGCTGATACTGAAATTGAAGAAGAAGCAAAAGAAGAAGAAATTGAAACTAATGAAAAAAAAGAAACTATAGAAACATTATCTCTATAGTTTTTTTTATTAACTTATTAAATCTGCTGTATCATCAATAATGGTATTTAACTTACGTTTAATAACTTTTTTATTTTTAGTCATCTGCTCTACACCCATATATAAACCTATACCGGCTGCTGCACCTACCATCATCATCATTGTATTTTTCATTTTATCACCATTATTATTATGATCAAATTTTTAAAGTTTATTCATAATTAATTCATTTAAAGTAGTTTTTCTTTTAAAACTATAATCATTATTTATAGCCTTTAAATAAGCATCTTTACTACCAACTAAAATAAGTGATTTTTTAGCCCGAGATACCCCTGTATAAAGTAATTTATTATAAAGCATTCTATTATAACTTAATGATATTGGCATAATAACATAGTCAAATTCACACCCTTGCGATTTATGAATAGTAATAGCATAAGCATGACTAATACTTATTAAATCTTCTCTTTTATAATCAACTATATTACCATCATAATCTATACTTAAAATATCTTTTTTAGAGTTTGCATTAACGCAACAAATATATCCTATATCACCATTAAAGATATTATTATCAACATCATTAACTAAATTAAGCATTTTATCCCCTACTCTATAAGTAATAGGGCCAACTTTTAATTCATCTTTTTTATTAACAACTGGATTAAAATATTCCTGTAACAAGATATTTAAGTTATCAATTCCATTTTCTCCTTTATACATTGGAGCAAGAACTTGGACATTTCTAACATCAATACCCTTTTCTTGCATCTTATCTAATAACTTAATAATAATATTTTTTATATTTAAATTATCACAAGAAATAAAGCTAAAATCATCTCCACTAGGAACAATATCCATAACTTTATCTTTAATGTTTTTAGCAACAGTTGGAATATATGATTTATCACTTTGTCTATAAATCTTTTCTAATCTAATATGCGGTATATTAGTGTTGATTATATCATTTAAAACTAATCCTGGTCCAACAGAAGGAAGTTGATATTCATCACCAACTAAAACTATTTGCGTATTAAATATATCTAATCCTCTAAGTAACGATGCCATTAAATGATTATCTATCATTGAAGATTCATCCACTATAATTAAGTTATAATGAACACTATTTAATTCATTTATATTAAAAACATTATTTTCTTTATCCCACTTTAAAAATCTATGAATAGTACTAGCTTGATATCCAGTTGACTCACTCATTCTTTTAGCCGCTCTACCAGTTGGTGCTAATAGCAAAACATGGTCCTTGATTGCTTGTTCACTAACCTTATAAATAAGTGAATATGTTTTAATTATTCCTTTAATAATAGTTGTTTTACCAGTTCCAGGTCCACCTGTAATAACGCTTATATTATTAATTAAAGATTTACTAATTGCTTCCTTTTGCTCTTCATTATACTTTATATCAAGAACTTTTTCGGCTTTATTAATGTATTTATCTATATTACTTACTCTACTACTTAATTTAAATAATTTAGTTAAATAATCAGAAATATACATTTCATCATCATAATCTTCTTTTAAATATATTTTATCCTCTTTAACAGCAAGTCTACCAGTATTAAATAAATAATTAATTTGACTATCAATATCAACGCTTATTCCATATAACTTTTTCAAACCAGCACATATCTCTTCTTTATATAAATAAATATCACCAGTACTAAATGTTAAATATTTAATAGTTTCAATTAAACAAGCGTTAACTCTTCGATCATCTTCTATATCATTACTACTTAAAAATATTTCATCTAATTTCTTAAAATTAACTTCATCACTTAAATCATAAATATTTTTATTTATTATGTCTTTAATTCTTTTACCAAACTTATTAATTAAATTCATAGTTTCTTTAACACTAAATCCCATATTTTTAAGTTCAACTATTAAAGCATCATTATCAAAATATTTACATATAGAATTATATATTTGGTCTCTCTTTTTATCATTTATTCCTTCAACTAATTCTAAATTACTTTTATTTTCTTTAATTTTATATAAACTATCATTACCAAAAACTTTATATATTTTTTTAGCAGTTGCTTCCCCACAGCCTTTGACAAAAGAACTAGTTAAAAAATCAATTATAGCATCTTTTCCTTCTGGTACTACTTTTTCATAACTATCTGTACTAAATTGATAACCATATCTATCATGAAAAATATACTTTCCATTTAAAACATAAGTATCATTTTCATTAGTTTTCATAAAATAACCAGTATAAGTAATTTGCTTATTGGTAGGTATATCTTCATCATTTGTTTCATTAACTTTAAAAAGACCAACCCTATAGCCTGATTCTGATTCAAAAATAATATGTTTAAACTTTCCTTTAATGTAACTCATAACTAAATAATACCACATCGAAAAAAAAATACAATAAAATTATATATGAAAAAAAGAATAAAATAATATATTTTATCAATATTTAATTGCTTTTTTACAATAATTTTAGTATAATCAATAATGAATTTTGGAAAGGAGTGCCTAGATATGCCTAATATTAAAAGTTCTAAAAAATCTGTAAAAACTGATAAAGTTCAAACAGCTTCAAATACTTCATATACTTCTAGAGTTAAAAATAGTATTAAAAAATTAGAAAAAGCTGTTAAAGAAAATGACAAAGAAAAAGCAAATGGCATTTTAAAAACCGCTGTATCTAACTTAGATAAATGTGCTAGCAAAGGTTTAATTAAGAAAAACACTTGTGCAAGACAAAAAGCAAGATTAAATAAAAAAGTTAAAGAAATGAACTAAATCATTTCTTTTTTTAATGTATTTTGGTATATTATTATTGTGATAATATGAAAAAGATATTTAAAGTTATTTTTTATTTATGTTTAATTGGCTTAGTTTATTATTATAGAAATGAAATAATTTACTATGTTACTAATTTATTAGATTCTGGTCATAAAATTGTTTTGGATACTCCAAATACTTATTATAAAAACGTTAACTATTCTTATGTTAAACAGAGTGAAGATTTTATTCCTTATAGTAAACAAGATTTAATTAATATTTATTATTCAGTTCTTGATAGGGGGTATAAGGATTTTACTTTTTATTGTCCTAGAGAATATGTAAACTGTATTACTGACATTGAAAAGATAAGTAATAGTGAAAATGATACTCTATCTATGCTTAACTATTTTGTTTCTCCATTCAATAGCGAAAGAAAGATTACAACATCTTATAATACTACTGGTGAAGTAAATATAACTGTTGATAAATTATATAGTGAAGAAGATATTAAAGCAGTTAATAATAAAATAGATGAAATATTAAAAAGTATAATTAATGATAATATGAGTTTAGAAGATAAAATATTGGCTGTTCATGATTATATTATTAATAATACTAGATACGATACAAATTCATTAAACAATAATTCGAAATATAAATCATATATAAGTTATGGTACTCTTTTAGAGGGATATTCAACTTGTAATGGTTATGCAGATGCTATGGCATTATTTTTAGATAGATTTAATATTCCCAATATAAGAGTTGCATCATCTACTCATGTATGGAATGCGGTATTTTTAAATAATAAATGGTTACATTTAGACCTAACTTGGGATGATCCAATAACTGAAGGTTCTAATAGAGATACCCTACTTCATAAATTTTATTTAATAGATACACCAACTTTAGAAGGATTTAATATAGCTGAACATGAATATGATAAAACTATTTTTTTAGAAGTTTCTTAAAAGGCTTATAGTACAAATATAAGCTTTTTATTATGCTTACTAATGGTGTCGAAATAAGCATACCTATTATCCCAAAAAAGTGGCCGAATATAATTAAACCTATTAAAATGATAATAGGATGAATATTAAGTGATTTACTCATAATAATGGGATGAATAAAAGTGGATTCTATGAACTGTAAAACAACTACTAAAATTAAAGCATATACACCGATTGATTTAGATACTGTAAAACCAATTAAAACAGCTGGTGCTCCTCCGATGTATGGTCCTATATAAGGAATAATATTAGTTAATGAAATAAGAAGGGATAATAATAATACATATGGCATTTTAATTATTTTAAATGAAATAATTGTCATAACAAAAAGAATTACGGTATCTAAAAGAGTACCCTTTACAAATAATCTTAAGTTAGTACTTATTTCGTTAACTAATTTACTAGGTGTATATTTAGCAATAAATCTAGTTACTCTTTTATTATCGACTAGAAAATAATAAGATATAAATAAACTATAAAATAAATTTAGAATAACATCTTTAACACTTATCGTAATATTTATTAATTTATAACTTAATTGTTTAACATCAATTTTAGATAAAATATGATTAGGAATATGATTATATATGTTTTCTAACATCGGAATAATATGTTTAGACTCGTTAGTTATAAATGGAACTAAAAAATAGCCAAATATTAAAATTATAATTATGATTAAGAAATAACAAATAATTGTACTGGCTGTATAACTATAATTCTTACTAAATTTATTAACTAAAGGCTTTAATATCCAAGCTATAACATAACCAATTATAACTGGACTAACTAATTTAAAAATAGTACAACAAAAATTAGTTATCTTACATTCTCTTATAACTACTAATAATAGTAAGATATCTACCAAAATAATTAACAATTTTAATAATTTTGACTTTCTAATTTTTACCATATTTTATTTTAAGTAGAATAAATAAAAAAATACCACTATTAATGGTATTAATCTTCATATACGGCGTCTACGTAATAAATTGGTCTTCCTTCTTTAAAATATTGTTTTTCATAATTAGTCATAATATTTGGAATATTTCTTTCATCATGATGTAGATCTAAACTTACTTTTTCAAAGGTGTACCAGTAACTTGATAGATATTCTAAAGAATAAGCAAAGAATCCTTTATTATCTGTTTTTAAGATAATATGTTTATGTTTTTTAAAGATACGGTCATATAATCTTAAATATACAGGATGAGTAAATCTTCTTTTTTCATCTTGTTTTTTAGGCCATGGATCACAAAATGTTAAATAAATAGTATCTATTTCTTTACCAAAAATATTTATTATTTCTTTAGCATCAATATTTATTAATTTTAAATTAGGTAATTTTTTATTTTCTAAATTATCAACCGCCATAACCATTTGAGAATCGACTACTTCTAAGCCAATAAAATTAATATTAGGAAAATTTTTAGCCATATCTATAATAAAATCTCCTCTACCCATTCCTAATTCTAAATGAATTGGATTTGAGTTTTCAAATACTTCTTTCCATTTATTTTTATATTTTTCAGGATTATTTACTACATAAGGACTATTTTTAACTATTTTATCCGCATTTTTTATTACTTTATATTGCATATCAATTTTCCCTCTTTCTAAATAATTATAACAATTTATTAATACTTTGTATATCTAATATTATTAACTATAGGATCAAGTTTACGATCTTTAATCTTAACGTTTGTTAAAGTTTTATTAGGCAACATATTTTGATATAGTTTAAAATAGAGTTTTATTAAGTCATCATTACAATTCTTAATTATATTAAATATCTGATTATCATTTAAAACGTATAAATCATTATATTTTAATACTTTCATATTAATTAGTCTTTTAACAATTTTAGATAATACATTCATTTCTTCATAATCATCTACACATCTAGTCATATTGTTAATAATATCATTAAGTTCAACCATCCTATCTGCAACTCCAATATTATCAAATCCGAATTCTTCTTTGTCTTCTTCATTTTTAAAAACAGATAAATGAGTATATATTTTTCTTATTTCTTCAATTGTTAATTCTTTAGACCATGCTAAATTACATAGAAATACAAAATCTAATCGATCTGCACATAACTTAGGTCTAGGTAAATCAACTAAACTTTTTGATTTAAAATCAGCTATATCTACTATATTTATACATATATTTTTAAAATAATTTAGCAACTCTTTATCATTATAAAATAAATATTCTTCTAGATTTAATTCGGTACTTTCTTGATTAATATAATCTCCATTTAAATAATCAATAACATGTGATAAAGCTGGCGTTGTTGCATCATGAAATAATGCAGCCAATGTTAATTTATCATTATAACTTTGATTCCAAACATGTAGTGCACATGAAATAGAATGATCTAATCTAGAAATATCATATTTAAAATCGTATACGTAAGGACTGGCATTTAAAGCTCCACAAAAGTAACTAACATCTTTTAATCTCATTAAAGTTTTGCTTTCAATAAACGGAATTAAAAAACTAGGAAAATGTTTGCATATTATTTGAAAATATTCTTTTAATTCTGGATTTAATTTTTCATAATATTCATTAAAACTCATAACTATTTTCTCCTTTATTAGTAGTTATATTAAATTAATTAAATAATAAAGTCAATGACAAAGATTATAAATTAAAATTTAACATTTTTGAATTTCATCTATGCTTTCTTTTTTTATGATAAAATAACCTTGATTCTCAATAGGATTAAAAATACTAACTACCGTAAATTATTTTTATTATTATTTGTTTGTAAATTATTTCCAGGTGTTTTTATTTTGGAATTTAATAAAATTTGCATTTATTGTTTATTCTAACTGACTTAATTTTGTTAAGCATGAAATTTATATAAAAAAAAATTTATACAAATTGTTTGCATAAATTTTTTATATTTAAAATTTTTTATCTACATTCCTCATATGTGATTGCATAAGGATTATTTCTTGTTCCATCTCCACAGACAAATTTAATGTCTTTTTTTAAATAAATTGTTGGATATACTCTGCCCGTAGCCGATGTTGATTTTGGTGCATGATAACTATAATCATATAGGTACATATTTGATGTTGATGTATTATCTTTTGTTAAGGTTAAATTATAATTTCCAAATGATGAACAGGTTGATAAATCACTTGCACAATCGGCTCCTAATTTTTCATATAAATAATCAGTTAAACTTGGTAATCCGATTTTACCTGTCCATGTTTTCTTATTTGTGGTATATGGGGTTAATCCTCTTTCTTGTTTATATGCATCTTCTAAACTTACATTTAAACTATCTAATCCTCCAATATCCCATTCGACATTAGCTATTAGATCTAGATAAGCGTTAGGATCATCACTGCCTAAATCATTATCATAATCAAAGTATCTTTGTTTTAAATAATATTGATTTAAACTTGTTAAATAACTATTATCTCCTACATTTAATTCTTGCATTAAACTTGATGTTTCCCAATTATTTTTCCCATTTGTATCAAATGATGGTTTTGAATAATAACCAAGTTTAATTTTCAATAACCTTTCATATTCTCCAGTGTCGACATTTTTAACTTTGAACACTCCTATTATTTGGGCACGTTGTCCAAATATTTTTATGTAATTTGATATTTGTAAAGTTGTTCCTAACAATCTTGTTTCATAATAATTCTGGTTTTGATTTGATACTGTTGTTGTATTTAATAATGATTCATTTCTGGTAAATCTAACATTTTTATCTGGTGTATTATCAGTAAATATTTTTGTTAAATATAAACTATTATCTTGGGTTTCTAATTGTCTATCTATTGTATCTACTGCTGTTTGGCCTGCTATCTCGGTTGATAATGCATCATTTATTAATATCTTTCCATTAAAGGTTGCTCCTTTATTGTAATTTTGATTTTCTCCTGTATCTCTAAACATCATTTTTAAATTAAAGGTTATTACTTGTTCTCCACTTGATGCTTTAAACTCTCCTTTAGCTATCTCTTGTTTGTATGTTTCTCCACTCCAGTCTTCTATATATCCTTCTGTATAATCTACTAATGTTGTCGGTAAACCATTAAGATTTTCTGATGTTAGTTGAACAAGACCTTTTAACGCACAACTTATGTTTTCATTTTCATCAGTTCTTTTTATAAAGTATAATAATTCTCTACTATCATTTTGAAACGTGCTTTGATACTCAATACTTACTGTATATGGCATGTTTATGCCTTTTCCTATTGTTGTGTTTACTCCTGTTAAGGTAAATGTTTTATCAATTAGTATATCATTACTTGGTTTGATATTTGTTGATAGTAATAATGAACTATTTCCATCTTGATAATCTATAGTCATTTTACCACCTACTGCTACTATACTTGATCCTGACCTTACATTATTTACTGATGTAAAGTATGCATAACTGATACCTATAAACATTAGTACCAGTGCTATAATTGTTACTACAATTATTATTTGTTCTTTTTGTTTTCTTTCCATAAAAAATAATTTCACTCCTTATCTTATAGTGAAATTATATCTCGGTTTGCCCCCCCGTCAAGCGAACATTTGTCTTTTTATAAATTTTTTGAAAAATGTTCGCTTGACGGTTAAATATTTTAGTTAGTTATCTTGATAATTTTTACATTCATTATCTATTTCAGCAAATAACTTATCAATATCATCAGGATCTTTAACTCTTGCTCCTGATGCAAGTGGATGTCCCCCACCATTATATTTGCTTGCTATTTCATTTATAATAGGTCCTCTTGATCTAATATTAATTTTGTAAAGTTCTTGTCTTTCATCGTAACTAGCAAACGCCCATGCTTTGACTTCTTTAATATAATTAAAGTTATTAACCATATTAGAAGCGGTTCCAGAATCAACATTAAATTCTTTAATCATCTCATTTGTTATTTTAATATAGGCAAATCCGTTTTCAGTTATTGTCATATTAAGTGCAAGATAAGCTTGAAATTTAAATTCATTAATAGGTCTTTCATATAAAATATTATAAAGATTTTTTAAGTCTATTTTATAATCATTTACTAATTTTGATGCTGTATCAAAAGTACTTTTAGATGTAGTTGGTAATAAGAAACGATCTGAATCAGCTACCATTCCTAGAAATAGATTACTAGCAATTGATTTATCCATTTTTAATTTGGTTTTAAATATTATTCTAGCAACTATTTCGCAAGCAGAAGCAACGGTTGTATCAACTATTTCAACTTTACCCATTTTATCTTCATAAGGATGATGATCTATTTTAATTACTTCTTTAAAGATATTAAAATCTACGCCATCAATACGATAAATATTTGGTACATCAAGTACGATTAATAAAGGATTTTCTAATGTACTTGCATCTATTTTATCTAAATGACCATAACTTTTAAAACGGGAAACTGATGCTCCAACTGCATATACGTTCTTTTTAGGGAACGTTAATTTAATTGAATCTCTTAAAGCAATCTCGGAAGCAACTGCATCGGGATCTGGTCCGACATGACGAGCAATTACGATATTGTCATATTTAGAAATTAATTTATATATTTTATTTTCCAACAAATAACTCCTTACTATTTTGCTAAATTATAAGTATCAGTAGCAATCATTAATTCTTCATTAGTTGGAATAATATAAACTGGAATTTTACTATTATCAGCACTTATTAGAGTTTCTTTTCCTCTTACGTTATTTCTTTGGGCATCTGGTTTAACTCCTAAACATGCTAATTTTTCCATAACTTCCATACGAGTTGAAATTGAATTTTCACCAACTCCAGCAGTAAAGATAATTGCATCACATCCACCTAATTCAACGTAGTATTTAGCAATAAAATCTACAATTCTTTTTACATACATTTTTTGAGCAAGAATACATCTTTCATCACCATTATTAATACCATCTTCGATATCTCTTGAATCTGATGATACTCCGCTTATTCCAAATAAACCTGATTGTTTATTTAAAGCAGTGTCCATTTCTTTAGGTGTCATACCTGTTTCTTCCATAATATATGGTAAAATAGTTGCGTCGATATCACCACATCTTGTTCCCATCATAAGTCCTGCATTAGGTGTTAATCCCATTGATGTTTCTACACATCTTCCTGCTTTAACAGCACTAATTGATGCACCATTTCCAATATGACAAGTTATTAATCTAGCATTTGGGTTTCCTAAGATTTCATTAGCACGCATACTTACATATTTATGACTTGTTCCATGAGCGCCATATCTTCTTACAGCATATTTTGTATACCATTCATATGGAACTGGATATAAATATACTTCTTCTTCCATAGTTTGATGGAACGCAGTATCAAACACTAGAGTCTCTGTAGCATTTGGGAATACACTTTGAGCAGCACGAATTCCAACAACAGCTGCTGGATTGTGAAGTGGTGCTAAACTAGATAACTTTTCAACGATAGAAATATTATCTTCAGTTGCTAAAACAGTTTTATCAAAGTATGATCCACCTTGAACTATTCTATGACCAATTCCGGCTATTTCTTCTAAAGACTCAACAATTTTATTATCAATTAATTCTTTAACTAATAATTCAAAAGCAGCTTTGTGATCTTTTAGTTCAACTTCCTTTTTAATTTTTTCTCCATTAAATTTAATAGTATAGAAAGATGAATCTATTCCAATTCTTTCAAATACTCCACTAATTAATTCTTTTTCCTCTGGCATATCAAATAAAGTAAATTTTAAAGATGATGAACCAGCGTTTACACTTAATATTTTCATTATTACATCTCCTCAAAAAATATTATACATAAAAAGATAGTTTTTGACTATCTTTATTTTAACTTAAAGTAAGAATTAAGTTTAATTTTAGGATCTTTTAAGTTTAATCCATATTCATTATTATAAACATTACCTATTTTATCTTTTTCATCTAATGAATAGCCTTTCAAGATTATCACCCATTATTATTATGGATAATAATTTATAAAATATCAGTAAATTCATTATTTATAATTGGTAATTTAATTATTTCTTCATTCTTTAAGGCTTCTTTAATTAAGGTTTCGTAATCAAATAGTTTTTCATATTCTCTTGCTTTATTAATATCTGGATTAATTACAGGATGCTCAGGAACAAAGATGGTACAGCAATCTTCAAATGGTCTAATACTTATATCATAGGTATTAATTTTTTTACTGATGTTAATAATATCTAATTTATCAAAACAAGCTACTGGTCTTATAACTGGCATTTTGATTACTTCATTAATCGCCATCATACTTGTTAGGGTTTGACTTGCAACTTGGCCTACTGATTCTCCATTAACAATACATTTAGCGTTTACTCTATAAGCTAGAGTCTCGCAAATACGATACATCATTCTACGCATAATAGTTATCATATATTCTTTAGGACAATTTTTATAAATTGCTTCTTGAATTTCAGTAAAATGAATTACGTGAACTTTAATATAGTTTGAGTATTCAGCTAATGTACTTGCTAGGTCAATAACTTTATTTTTGGCATCTAAACTTGTATGAGGAGGACTATCAAAATAAACACATTCTAATCTGATTCCTCTTTTCATGGCAAGATAACCAGCAACTGGTGAATCAATGCCACCACTTAACATTAAAATGCCCTTTCCTAATGTACCTACGGGATAACCACCAATTCCTTTTATTTTTTCAAAGTAAATATAGGCTTTATTGAATCTTATTTCAATATTTATTTCTAATTTCGGATTTTTAACATCGACTTTTTTATTCTTAAAAGTTTTAAGAACTACTCCACCTAATTCACGAGATATTTCCATACTATCTAATGGATATGATTTATCTGCTCTTTTGGTAACTACTTTAAAGGTAGTAAATTCTTTATCTTGAAGTAATTTAGTTAAATTATTTTTTAAATTATCGAAATTGTTATCATCGAATTCATAACCGATGTTTATTTCATGAATTCCAAAGGTTTTTGATGCAACATTTAACACTTCATCAAAATTATCAGATTCGATATACATTCTTCCACGATCGAATATGATATTGTGATTAATGTCTTTTAATGATTCGTCTAAATTATTTTTTAATGCTTTAATGAAATAGTTAATGTTATCATGTTTAGTTGTTAATTCACCATATTTTATAATTATTAATTTTTTCATTTACCTATACCTCCTGTATTCTTCGCAATTTAAGTCATCTATTCCATAAGGATAGTAACCAGCTGCAAGTGCAGTTTTTCTACTACGAATATTACTTATTTCTATATCTAATTTAATAAATTCAATAGATTTATATCTTTCGAATAAGTTTTCACTTGCTTCTTTTAAAATTTGACAACCAGTTGTTTCAGTTAAAGAAAATTTATATCCCCTATATGAATTTACAACTGCATAATGTAGTTCTAAATAATCTCTTAAATCGAATACGCCTAAATAACCTACTACCTTATCATCTCTTGAAACTAAATATGCATTGTTATTTTTAGAATTTAAATTTTTATCGATTGTATCGTTAAGATATTCTCTGACTTCGGGATTTGTTACTAAAAAGCATTTGGCTTTTACATGTTCTATTCTTTTAGGATTAAATGTCATAAATTCATAATTAGGAGTATTAAAACTAAACATTTCTTAACTCCTCTAATTTTTCATAGACTTCATCAAATATATTTAAAAATTCTTTTATTTCTTCATTTGTTGTTAAATAAGATAAACTTATTCTAATTGTTGTTAAGGCTCTAACTTTATCATTATATATTCCTAAAACGGCATTAGATATTTTACCACTAGCACAAGCAGTATTTGATGAAACGTATACTTCATGTTTTTCAAGAGCATGGACAAAAGTTTCGGGTTTAATATCCATAAGTGAAATATTTACCATATTAGAAATTGAATTATTGGTGTTGTTAATTAAAATTTTAGGATATTTTTTTAAATGTTCAACTATTTTTTGATTATATTTTCTAATTTTATCTTCTTTTTTATTTAAATCTTCAGTTGCTAGTCTAATTGCTTTACTAAATGTTACTATTCCTGGTAGGTTTGGTGTACCTGGTCTAAATTCTCCGTTTGATCCATACATTAATTGTTTAATGTTAACATTTGAACTTTTAAAAAGCATTCCAACTCCTTTAGGAGCATAAATTTTATGACTAGAAAAACTTGCTAAATCGACATCATTTAAATTGATTGGACATTTACCTAAGGCTTGAGTCATATCACTATGGAAAACACAATCGGGATTCTCTTTCTTAATAATTTGTTTAATTATTTTAAGTGGTTGTCTTATTCCAAGTTCACTATTTACTGCACAAATAGATACTAAAATGGTATCTTTAGTAACTAAACTTTTTAGATCATCAAAATCAATTATGCCATCTTTAGTATTATTAACATAATCAATAATAAAACCATTTTCTTCTAAAAATTTACATATTCCATAGATACTTTCATGTTCTAGTTTTGATACTATAATATGATTTCCTTGTTTCTTTTTGGCAAATGCGGTTCCTATTAAGGCAATATTATTACTTTCGGTTGATCCACTTGTATATATTATTTCGCTTGTTTTTATATTTAAAACCTGTGCTATTTGTTTAGTAGCACTATTTAAAAGTTCTTTTGATTTAATTCCTAATGAATGCATACTATTAGGATTTCCTATATATTCTGTACATACTTTATTAAAACTATTTAATATTTCGGGTAATACGGGAGTTGTAGCACTATAGTCTAAATAAATCATGTTTTATCACCTGCTTCTTTGTTAATTATAAACTAAAATTAGATTTTTGAATAGGGTGTTTATTTGCTCATAAGTTGTATTTGAACACAAATTTTGTTTTAATTTTTTGTGAAATTATTTTAATATGAGGTATTATCACACTTTTGCACGATTTTTTTACACAATTATCACACTTTAGTAAGAAATATTTATATATTTATCACACTTTTGTAAAATATAATAAAAAACTCTACCATAATTAAGTAAAGTTTTCATGCATTTTCGACCGGGATTATTTATTACTCGCTAGCCACCCGGAAGCGAGAAGCATTGCCAACCAGGATTATTTTTTACTCGCTAGCCACCTGGAAGCGAGAAACATTTACATCTACCGAAATTTTATCAAATTTTGACAAATTATTCAATTGCTATTTTTTATCATTTATTTCATCTAACATTTGTTGTTTTAATTTATCAATATCGGTAAAAAATACTTTGATTCCTCTATCATTTAATTTTAATAGATTTTTAAATTTAGATAATATTTCTTTTTGTAGGTCAGTACCTATTTTAGCTGGTTTGCCATCAATAGTATGAACATGATCAATGTATTTTTCTAAAGTTGGAAATGCATTTTGTAGTAAAATGGCTGATTCATCATTAAATAATTTTTCTATAATAATGGTATTGCAAAAACCATATTTTTTTACTTTGTCCTTAAAAATTTTTTTATATTTTTCAACTTTTGAACTAATCGGAATAAACCATAAAATTTTACCATCCTTAATAGTAAAATAAGTTGGTCGTTTTTTTCCTCTTTCATGATTTTGCATTAAGTTTTCATCATTTATTTTATTAAAATATTCATCTTTTATATGATATAGATATCCAGTTTTTATTCGCATTCTTTTCTCCATAGATGTTATTTTAACATAGAAAAAAATAAAACTCTACCATATTTGGTAAAGTTTTAATACATTTTCGACCGGGATCATTTATTACTCGCAAACCACCCGGAAGCGAGAAACATTGCCGACCAGGATCATTTATTACTCGCAAACCACCTGGAAGCGAGAAACATTTACTCTCAAATGCACTTTAAATATACTATTTTATTAGCGAAATGTCAAGATGTTTTATAAGCATATTCTCTATTACGCGGCATATTCTCTATTATTATATGTAAATAGATATTGTTAATTCAATTTTTTAACTAATTTTTTTATATCTTTATGAATATCTTCAATACTTTTCATTTCGTTATTTTCAGAACAATTAATGATATTCCATGATAAGTAGTTAGCTACAAATACAGCGTTTTCATAAATCTTTTTCATTAGTTCTAAGTCTTTTTCAAAGACATCGTTTTCGATTCCATCATTTTGTTTTCTTGCTAAACGCATTTTAGTTACGATTTCAAATGGTGCAAATAAGAATATTACTGCATCTGGTTTTTGAATACCTAGTTTGTTATATTCAAAGTCAGTTATATAATCTAAAAATTTTTTTCTTTCATTTATATCTTCAATTGTTGCTGATTGATAAATTAAACTTGAAGTTGTATATCTATCTAATAAAATTATTTTTCCTTGTTCATATTTTGGCTTTAAGGAAGTTTGCCAAGTTATAGCTCTATCTACAGCATATAAACTATTAACCAAATAAGGGGATATATCTTTAGGACTACCTAATTCACCTCTTAAGAATTTTTCAACTGGTGCTGCTTCCACAGTACCGTAAGATGGAAAATGATGTCTGCAAACTTCGTAGTTATCCTCTAATAAACTTTTGTATAGTAAATCATACTGAGTAGATTTTCCAATACCATCACATGCACCTTCTACTACTATTAATTTTCCTTTATTCATAAATCTCCTTTATTTAATATACATAGCATCGCCAAATGAGAAGAAACGATATTTTTCTTGAACTGCAATATTATAAGCATTTAAAATATTTTCTTTAGTTGATAATGCGGATACTAACATAATTAATGTACTTTTTGGTAAATGAAAGTTAGTTATTAAATGATCAATTGCTTTAAACTTGAAACCAGGATAAATAAAGATATTGGTTGATGATACTTCAGGAGTAAATTTATAATGTCTAGATAAATTAGTTTCTAAAGTTCTAACACTGGTTGTACCAACAGCAATGATTTCATGCCCACTTTCCTTAACTTTATTTAAAGTATCAGCTGCTTCTTTGCTAATAACATAATGTTCAGTATGCATAACGTGTTTAGTTACATCTTCTACGTTAACTGGTCTAAATGTTCCTAGTCCAACATGAAGGGTTATCCTTACAATATGTACTCCTTTATCCTCTATTTGTTTTAATAACTCAGGGGTAAAATGAAGTCCGGCAGTTGGAGCGGCAGCAGATCCATAATCTTTAGCATAAACTGTTTGATATCTGCTTTGATTTTCTAGTTTTTCATGAATATACGGTGGAAGTGGCATTGTTCCAAGTTTTTCTAATAATTCAAGTAAAATTCCTTCGTATATTAGTTTAACAAGAGTTATTCCTTCTTCTTTAATTTCTAATACTTTTGCTTTTAATAACCCATTTCCAAATGAGATAACTGTTCCTTCTTTTAATCTTTTTTGGGGTTTAGCTAAACATTCCCATACGTCTTCTCCATGATCATTTAAAAGTAATAATTCTATAACTGCTCCAGTTTCTTCTTTAATACCAATAATTCTTGCAGGTATTACCTTAGAATCATTAATAACTAAAGCATCTCCTGGATTTAAATAATCAATTATATTATAAAAATGTTTGTGCTCTATTTCTCCTGTTTTTTTATCCATAACCATTAGTCTTGATGATGAACGATCTTTAAGGGGAGTTTGAGCAATAAGTTCTTCTGGTAAATTATAATCAAAATCATCTGTTTTCATTTTTTTACACCTTTTTTCTATATAAACACATTTGATATTTTATACCTTTTTCTTCACTTGTTGCAAGTATTTCTTTATTAAAATTATTTTTATCAAAATTAGGAAAATAAACATCAGCTAAGGACTTGGCATCTATTTCGGTCAAATAAATATTTTTAACAAACGGTAAAAATTCTTCATATATTTTAGCACCACCAATTATAAAGATATCTTCTTCACTATTTTCAATATAAGTTATTGCATCTTTAATTGAATTAATTATGGTTGCTCCACTTGCTTTATAATTTGGATTACTAGTAATAATTATATTTTTACGATTAGGTAATATATTTGTTAAGCTTTCAAAACATTTTCTTCCCATAATTACTGTTTTCCCGGTTGTCATTGTTTTAAAAAATTTCATATCACCTGATAAGTGCCATATTAAGTTATTATTTAGACCTAGTTCGTTATTTTTTCCGATAGCGGCTATAATTGATACCATAGTTATTGAGCTACGGGCATTTTAATTTTACCCATATGTTTATAATTAAGTATTTTAGATGTTTTCAATTCTTTTGAATTATCAAAATCTTTAAATTCTTTAATATTTGGGTCTAAATATAATTGTGGAACTGCATTATCAAGTATAATATCTATGGTTTTTAATGTACTATCTAAAATATCATAGTCAGGATCTTCTTCAGGCATTTTGGCTATTTTTACTTGTAATTCTTTTTGTAGTTTTAAGAGATTTTCTATTCTATCATTTTTTAATTCTTCATATGTTTCATATCTTTTAATTTGAGTTTCTACCTGATTTAAAAGATTTTTATAGATATGAGCATCAGTTATTACATATCTTAAGTTGCCTGGAGTAAAACCAGTAATTTGTGCAATCATTTTTAAAAGTACGGCATATTGAGTTACATTAAATGGTAAACCAACCGCTGTATCACAACTTCTTTGATTAATAGTAGCATTTAATTTGTTGTTAGTAACATCCCATATGTTCTCAAATACACATGGTGGTAAAACTGCTTCTCGCATAACTTCAAGTTGAAATAAATTATTAACTTTTCTTCGATCATTAGGATTATTTCTTAATTTTGCAATTGTATTTTCCATCATTCCATAACGATTATTTACATAACCATATGCTTTTCCAATAGTTCCAGCTAGTTCTTTTCCATAGAATTTTGCGGCTATTATATTTTTACCAGGAATTAAACTTTTTGCTGTTAAAACATTACCTGATTCATCAGTTTTAGCTTTGAATTTATGTCTATCACCAAAAGGATCATCTAAGGGAACACTTAATGGATCTTTAACAATAACTTCTTTATTCGGGTTGTAAATAGATTTTGGGTTTGGATCATATATACGATATATTCCATCGTCATCAATACACCATTTGTCCCAAATTTTTACTCCTCTATCGTGCAAATCTTGAATTTTATTAGAACCCATTTGCCATATCCAAAGTATTTCAATTATTGCACTTTTCCAGGCTACATATTTTGATTGCAATATTGGAAATTCATCTTGCATATCAAAGTTAAATTCATAATTTGGAATTTTCATGGTGTTTATGCCAGTTCTATTTTCAACTTCTACTCCTTCTGTTAATATTTTTTTACATAATTTTAGGTATTCTACATCCCATTTTGACATACTTATTTCTCCTTTAATATTTTATTTATTTTTTTACCTAGTACATAGAAATCGTTTGGAGTATATCCTTTAAATGTCATATTACTAGTGTTTAAAATTATCCCTAAGTTATTCTCTTTAATTATAATATCATTTTTAAGAAGTAAATTAAAGGCATCTTTACACTTAATTTGATAATTTATTTCAGTATTTATAATTAATAAGTTATTATCGGTTCCTAGGCTTAATAAAAAAATGTTTTCTTCTTCTAATGATTTTTGTAATTCTTTTGTATTAATTAAACAGTTATTTATAAATTCTTTGTATTCATCTGTTGTGGTATTTAATAATGTATTTAGAGTGTTAATCGTACTATTTATAGATAAATCATAAGTTAATTCATTGGTGTTTGATAAAAGAATAGTTTCATTTGGTCCTTGCAATTGTTTATTTAAAGTACAGATTATGTAGTTGGCATATTCAAATGGTAATGGAACTTTGTTAGTTAAAATTAAACCGGATATATTTGATATATCAACTATTAGTTTAGCATTTATTAAATTTGCTATTTCTTTTATTTTCTTATAATCGATAAATCTGGTGTAGTATGTTGATCCAATCAAAATATAATCAGGATTTTTAGAAATAATTAATTTTTGCAATTCTTCATAATCAATTAGTCCTCTATTATTAGAAACTAAGTAATCGTCATTATTTGAATAATTTAGATAAAATATATTTTGATTTAGGAAATCTTTTTCATTATAAAGTTTAATATATTTACATTTAAATAAAATGTTAATAGTATATTTTAGTAAATCTTCAATGTCTTGATATTGTTTATTTTTGATATTCAGATAGATATTTTGGGTTAAATCTTTTAGATTATCCTTAGTTAAATAGGCATTGTTACATGCTAAATCGATTACTTTATCTTGGTATTTTTCATATTCTTTTAGTAATTTGTTTAATCTTCGATTCAAATTATTTCACCTTTCTTTCAAATATAAGAAAAAAATGTATGATTAAATTAATAAATATTGTTCATACTTATTTACATACATTAATTTAATTCATTTAAATTATTTAAGTGTTCATAGCTCTTTTCAGTTACTACTCTTCCTCTTGGAGTTCTTTTTATAAACCCTTCTTGCATTAAGTAAGGCTCTACTACATCCTCTATAGTTGATTGTTCTTCGCCAATAGCGCTTGAGATAGTTTCAACTCCTACTGGTCCACCATTAAATTTGTTGATGATAGCATCTAAGTACTCAATATCAATTGAATCTAAACCATATTTATCTACTTTTAATCTTTGAAGTGATGTTCTAGTTGTATCAAGAGTTATTAAACTTTCTCCTTTAACACAGGC
>CAKOKM010000021.1 GCA_934091015.1 uncultured Bacilli bacterium
AACGAATTTGATATATTTTTTAAGGATAACAAAGATAATTTACAAACTTGTGAATATTTACTACCAGATGTAGTTTGTAAAGGAATAAAAGATAATATAATAAAGGTTAAAGCTTTATCTACAACAGCAGTTTGGTATGGAATGACATATAAAGAAGATAAAGAATTACTTGTTAATGCTATAAACGAAATGGTTAAACAAGGATTATATCCTGATAATTTATGGAATTAATACCAAAATAAAAATAACGAATATACGTTATTTTTATTGACTAGCGAAATATTGTTTGATAAAATATGTTTTAGGAACAACTAATTGTTTTGGTGGTTATCGCTCAAATTCTATAAAAGAAAGTGGGTGGTGGTTATGAGTAAAAAAATGTTATATTTTATAATATTTAATTTATTTATAATAATATTTTTATTAATTATGCTACTTTTTAAAGTAGCTAACTAATAAAAAAATACCAAAACACAGGGGGTTTTGGTATAACCAAAGTTTTGGTAACCATCTAACCTCTAAAATTAGATGTTCCTTTTTATTTTATGTAAGTCTTGCTTACGTATTCATAATATCAAATAATAGGCGAAATTTCAAGTTTTTTATCTATTTGTTTACATTAATTATTTTTTCATAAATAACATTTCGATCAATTATTTCTTGTTTCTTCTTATAAATAGGAATTAAATGTAAATGATAATGTTTAATAACTTGAGTCATTCCATAGTTAACTAAGAATACCATTCCATCTGGATTTAATGCATCAAATAACAATTTACGCATTTTTTTAGCAACATCATTAATATGTCCTAAAGTTTCATTATCCATTTCATCAATATCTGTAATATGTTTTTTAGGTATAATTAAAGTATGACCATTTGCATCAGGGTAAGCATCTAGTATTACTTTGACAATATCATCTTCATAAATACATAAAGAGTCACATTCGTTTTTATTAATTTTACAAAATAAACAATCCATTTTATCACCAAATTAATCTTATCATATTTCAACAGTTATTACAAATAAGAAAAAATGTTTGCGTTTTTTTAGTTTATATGCTATCATATAGTTGTTTAAGGGGGAATTTTAATGAATTTAAACAGTATTGTTGCTCATGAATTAGCTATTAAAGTTGCAGTAGAAATGCTAGAAAAACAAGTACAAAGAAATGAAATTTTAGATTATGAAAAATCAGCTAATTTATTCACTGGTGCTTATATGAACGCTTTCGAAATATTAAATGGTGAAGAATTTAATTGTTCAAAAAGTCATAGAAGATAAAATCATAATAATTTATGGTTTTTTCTTTTGATTTAACATGATATAATCATGGTTGTTAGAAAGAGGCGAACTATGAATATTGGACTGATTGGAGCAGGTGCCTATGGTCAGGCTATGGCTATGATGTTATTAAAAAATAATAATAATGTAGTAATGTGGACTGAAAATGAAGAAAAATATGAATTTTATAAAGAAAATAATGAAATAAAAAGTTTAATAAATGGTGTAAAAATATCTCAAAAAATAAAATTAACCAATGATATTAAAGAAGCAAGTTTAAATAAAGATATAATTTTTATAATGACAACTGCACATTATGTTGGTGAAATTTGTGACAAAATTAATCCTTATATAACTAAAAAAACAATTATATGCATTGCATCAAAAGGAATTGAAAATATAAGTTGTAAATTTTTAAGTGATATTGCATATGAAAAATTAAAAACTAAACATATTGCAATTATATCAGGTCCATCTTTTGCAATTGATATGGCAAATAATTACCCAGTTGGTTTATCTATTGCATCATTAAGCAAAAAAACTATTAAATTAATTAAACAATCTTTAGTTAGTGACTCAGTTAAGTTAAGAGAAACAACTGATTTAATTGGCGTTCAAATATGTGGAAGTATTAAAAATGTTATTGCTTTAGCAGCAGGTATGTTAGATGGTATGAATTATCCTGAATCTACTCAAAGTTTTTTGATAACCGAGTCTTTAAATGATATTAAAGAACTCATAAAATCGTTAGGCGGAAACCCTAAAACATGCTTATCATTTGCTGGTTTAGGTGATTTGCTACTAACCTGTACATCAACAAAAAGCCGTAATTTCAAATTCGGTAAATTAGTAGGAAGTGGAGCTAGTAAAGAAATTCAAAATAAATTTTTAGAAGAAAATACAGTAGAAGGATATTATACCCTTCATAGTGTCTATAAATTAGTCAAAAAGAAAAAAATTAAAATGCCAATAATTGACGTAATTTATAAAATTATAGTTAATAATAATAATCCTCATGAATTAGTAACATTATTAATAAATAAGAAATAGAAAAGAAGTGATTTAAATGACCTTTACAACCCAGATTAAAGATGAAATAACTAAAGAAAATCTTGCTTCACCAGATGCATTAATCTCATTATGTATTTATTTAAAATTAAATAGTGAAATAACTGATAAAAGTATAATTATCTATACCGAAAATGCATCAACTGCTAGATGGATATTTAAACTTTTAAAACAATTTTATAATGTTGATATTCATTTAACATCAAGAACTATTAAAAGATTTAAAAAAAGAAATATATATATTCTAGAAATAAAAAATAAAGTAGATACTATTATCAAAGATATAGATAACACCATGAATAATATTGTAAATGGTAGTAAAGAAGAAAAAGTAGCTTTTTTAAAGGGGGTATTTTTATCAAGTGGTAGTATCAACGATCCAAAAAAGAATGTTTATCATTTAGAATTTTTGGTTAAAGAAGAGACTACAGCTAAACTAATAAACAAATTACTTCATTATTTAAAATTTGATAGTAAAATAATCAAAAGAGAACATGAATATATGGTTTATATTAAAAAGAGTGAACAAATAAGTGACTTTATTAAATATTTAAATGCAATTAATGCTTTATTTTACTTTGAGGATATTAGAATATATAAAGATCATAAAAATATGGTTAATAGATTAAATAATTGTGAACAAGCGAATTTAGAAAAAAGTTTAAAAAATAGCACTTTAATAGTTAATAATATAAATTATTTAAAAGATAATGATTTAATGATCCTTTTAGATGATCGTACTAAGGAAATATTAGAATATAAATTAAAATATCCCGATACTTCTATGGATGAACTTGCTAAAATAGTTTCATTAGAAACCGATAAATCAATAACCAAATCTGGAGTAAATCATCACTTTAGAAAATTAAATGAAATAGTAAAAAAACATAAAGAAAAATAATTAATCAATGGAGAATTCTTCATTGATTTTTTATGCATATTTTTTATAATAAATAACTAATATTTATAAGAAGTATTTATAAATTACAACAAAATTAAAAAAATTGCGAAAATTCAATTGACAAATTCATAATTTTTTCCTAGTATAAATAACTAACAAGAAGAGCTTGTTAAAACTGATAGGAGGTTGTGGTTATGGAAAAGCAAGATTTGCGTAAACTTAAAAGAAAAGATTTATTAGAACTTTTATTAAAACAAGCAACTAGAATTAAAGAACTTGAAGATGAGATTATAACACTTAATAATAAGTTAGAATCAAGAAAAATTATAATTAATGAATCAGGTTCCATTGCCGAAGCCGCACTTAAATTAAATAACATATTTGAAGATGCCCAAAAATCTATTGACGATTACGTTAGTAATGTTAAGGATAAATGTGAAGAAATGATTAAAGAAACAGAAAACAAGTGTACTGAATTATCTAAGGGCAATAACAGAAAAAAAGTGAAAGTTACAATAAAAAATTCATCAATTAAAAAAGGTAAAAAAGGTAATTCAAAATGAAAAATAAAAAAGTTGTTAATTATAATGATTTATCTATTGATGATATAAAAAATGAATTAAATAGAGAAAAATATAAGAATAGTTTTAGTAAAATCCTTACAAATACATTGTTTGTATTAATCATAATATTAGCTATAGGTTCAATTATTACAACAATATTTATGCCTGTAATCGAAGTTAGTGATTCAAGTATGAAACCTTTAATAAATGATGGAGATATAATTTTAACCTATAAAACAAATAAATTTAAACAAGGAGATGTAGTAGCGTTTTATCATGGTAATAAGATATTAATTAAAAGAGTTATTGGAATAAGTGGAGATTTTGTTAACATAGATGTAAATGGAAATGTATTTGTAAATGGTTCATTAATTCAAGAAGATTATGTTAAAGAATTAAAAAAGGGAGATACAAATGTCAGTTTTCCCATTCAAGTACCAGCTAGTTCAATATTTGTACTTAGTGATGAAAGAGATAACACATTTGATTCAAGAATAGAAGAGATTGGTTCAGTTAAAGAAAGTGATATTATTGGAAAAGTTATTTTAAAAATTTATCCAATTAATAATATTAAATTCATATAATATTTTATCAGGGAGGTTTTATGAAAAAAATATTAAAAACAATTTTTGTGTTTATATTATCAATGTTTTTACTTCTAAATCCAATATTTAACATATATGCACAAGAAACAGAAACTATTCAAATAAAGTATTTAGGTGGGAAAGCATCTGCTGATGGGGTTAAGATAAGTAAAACTATTTCTAAAAGTAACTTGGAAAATTATTTTGATATTACTTTAACCGTTGAAACGACTAGTAAAATCGAAGAAATAACAAAAGCGCAAGATTTGGCAGTGGTACTAGTTATGGATATATCTAATACAATGAATGAAAAATTTAAAGGTGGTGGCAGTAGTACAAAAATAAGTGCTGCTAAAAACTCTGCGATAGATTTTATAAATGAATTTTATAAATACTCAATGAATAGTAATGCTATAAGACAGATTGGTTTGGTTACATTTAATAGGGACTCATATGATGTTTTTGGTGGTTTACAAAATGTTAATACAGTGCCAGAAAGTACTTTAACTGGCGAAAATGGTAAAGTTAATAAAATAACAGCTCCGGATGGTGCTGATATAAAATGGACTAATATGGAATCCGGTTTAAAAAAAGCCAATGATTTACTCGCAACTTCTACGGTAAAAAATAAGTTTATAATCTTTTTAACAGATGGTTTACCTACCACATATATAAAGAGTGGTTATCAAGGATATACGCCATTAAAAAGCAATCACACAAAATACACAGAACATAGAGTAGGTAATTTCTATAACTATGAAAAAGATGTTCCAATAGGAAGTAGTAGTTGGTCAGGTACAAATTATAGTGACTTAGGAGCAAGAAGAGCAGAAGAACTAGCATATAAAATAAAAAACAATGGAACAAAAATTTATTCTATTGGTGTAGGTATTGCAAGTCAATTTACGATGTGGCATTTACAATATAACGATAATGGTAGTCATGCAAATACTGTTGATACTGACACTGAAGCAAGAAATTATACATATTATTCTACTAATGGCTATAAAGTCCCAAGATATTATGCGGTATTACCAGGAATAAATGTACCAAGTAAGACTGCAAATACAAATACAAGTGTAAAAAATAAATATAATGATACTTCATATTATAAAAAATGGTTAAGTGAATACATCGGTTCTGATGGTTTAGGAACAAATGAGAAAAATCGAAAGTATTATTATGACTCAGATAATAAAACAGCTTTGGAAAATGCTTACAAGGAAATCTTTAATGATATTAAAGAAATGACAGATCAAGAAATAAATGCTTCTTGGGTAGCAGAAGATCCGATGAATGCCAGTGGTCAAACAAAGAATATTCAATTTGTTGGATTATATGACGATAACATGAATTTAAAAAATGAACTAAATACTGCAAATGCTGGCGAAAGTGATACGGCAAGTTATAATAAAGCTAAAGATACTATTTCTTGGGATTTAAAAACATCTACAAGAACGGAAACAAAAAAACAAGAGAATGGTAAAAAAGTAATGTATTATAAATATGAAATTAAATATAAAATTCGCTTGGAAAATGAGTTAAAAGATTTTGTTGAAAAGAAAGATTATTCTACTAATGGCAAGACATATTTAGATTATGTTGTAATTGAAAATATTAATGGAGTAAATGTAAGATCAGAAAAAAGAACATTAGAATTTCCTGTACCTAAAGTAGAAGGATATTTAGGAACATTGGAATTTACTAAAAAATCAAGCTATAAAGATCAAATTGTAAGTGGTGCGGTTTTTGAACTTGTTCATTCTGATGATTGTCCATGTCTAAATGAAAGAAAGCATATGAATGCCAACTATAAATTAACTAGTACTTTAAATTCTAATGGTAAAGTAACATTTAATAACATTCCATCTGGTCATACATATAAATTAAAGGAAGTAAAAACAGATGATTATCATACCTTAAATGAAACAATTTATGATGTAAAAGTTAGTTATGGTAAAACAACCCATAATATCGAAAATAATACTATTATTAATAATATTAAAACAAATAATTTAATAATATCAAAAGAATTAAAAAACAAAACAAGTAATAAGTTATTAGATAATAAGTTATTTGATTTTGTTTTAACAGCAACATATAAGGATGAAAAAATAAATGGAACATATTCGGCTATAAGAAAAATTAATGATAATAAAACAACAGAAAATGTAACATTTATAGATGGAATATTAAATTTTAAATTAAAGCATAATGAAAGTTTAGAAATAAATAACTTACCGTATAAATTAAATTATTCTATTAAAGAAATAAATAATGATGTTTTTACAGTTAATTATAAAATAAATAATAGTGAAATAAATAAATATAATAGTTCAATTGAAGATATCTTAAATATAGATAAAAATATTCATTTTATTAATCAAAGTGGATATATAATGCCGGAAACCGGAAGTAGTGGAATGCTAATATTAGCAATAATAGGGACATTATTACTTTTAATACCTATTTTGTATATATCAGTTAATACCTTAAAGAAGGATTAACTAAGAAAGGAAAGGAAGAAGAAAAATGAAAAGTATTAAAAAATTAATTTGTATGCTATTCATGTTAGTGTTATCAATTACAAATGTTAATGCTGCCAATGAAAAAGGTACAATAACTATTAACAAAGCAATTGTTAATGAAGAGTATAATATCTATAAAGTATTAGATTTAGAAACTTATGATAAAGTTAATAAACATTACATTTATAGAGCAGCTTCAGATTTGGAAACAGATTGGGAAACATTCTTAGATGGAGCAACTGATTATTTAGAAGCAAGAAATGAAAATGGGGACAAATATTATGTGTGGAAAGACGGAGTAGACAAATCTAAGGCTAAAGAATTTGCTGAAAAAGCTTATAAATATGCTAAAGATAATAATATTACACCAACTAAGACTAAAAAGGCTACCTCTACTTCAGTAGTGTTTGACAAATTAGATTTAGGATACTACTTAGTAGATTCATCAGTAGGAGCATTACTTCATTTAACTACAACTAATCCTAGTGCAACAGTTAATGAAAAAAATACATTAAATCCAAATGTTGATAAAAATGTATTAGAAAATAATAGTACTGGAGAATATGGAAAAGAAAATGACGATATGATTGGAAGTACTATTAGTTATAAAACAACAATTACTACTGGTGCTGGTTATGGAAATTACGTTTTATATGATGTAATGGATATAGGTTTAACATTTAATGTTAATTCAGTAGTAGTTAAAATTGGTGATGAAGTTGTAGATAGTAAAAACTACACAGTTAAAACTGATGTAACAAGTTATACATTTGTAATTGAATTCAATGATGAATTTATATTAAAACAACCTAAAAATACTAATATAGATGTATATTATACTGCAACTTTAAATAAAGATGCTACTGTTGAAGGTAAAGGTAACGTTAATGAAACATATTTAGAATATGGAAATAAAACTGAAACAAAACATAGTAAAACAACAACTTACACTTATGCATTTGATTTAGTAAAAACAAATAAAGAAGGAAAAGAATTAACAGGTGCTGAATTTATCTTATTAGATAAATATGGTAATAAAATAAAAGTAGTTTTAAAAGATGAAGAAACTAAAACATATCGTATTGCAACAGGAAATGAAATAGGAGTTAATATTAAAGCAGGTAAAGCTACTATTGAAGGATTAGATAAAGATTCCTATAAATTAGAGGAAGTTGTTAGTCCAGAAGGATATAATAAATTAACTAGCCCAGTTGAATTTAGAGTTGATGGAAAACCAAATATTACTGTTATAGAAAGAACATTAGTTGAAGTTATAAATTATACTGGTTCTGAATTACCTGAAACAGGTGGAATTGGTACTAAACTATTTATTACAAGTGGTTTATCATTAGTTCTTATTTGTGGATTAGTATTAGTTACAAAATTAAGATTATATAAAAATATCTAGTAATAATTGTAAAAGTATATAGAGGAGGTTGAAGTAATATGAATAAAAGAAATACTATTATAATGATTGTATTGTTTTTCATAGGACTTTTAACTCTCTTTTATCCAACTTTAAGTAATTATTACAATGAAAAAATGGGTTCTAAAACTATTTATAATTATGAAAGTATTTTAAATAGTTATGATACTAATAAATTTAAACAAATAAAAAAAGATGCTATAAATTATAATAAAAAATTATCTAAATTAAAAGATCCTTTGTTAGATTATAACGATTTGAAGAATTATAATAATGTTCTTAACGTTAATGATGAAGGAATGATTGGATATTTATCTATCGATAAAATTAGGGTAGAAATTCCTATTTATCATGGTACAAGCAATGATACATTAAATAGTTTCGTTGGCCATGTTGAAGGAACGAGTCTTCCTATTGGAGGAAAAGGTACCCATAGTGTTTTATCAGCACATAGAGGTTTACCATCTGCTAAGTTATTTTCTGATTTAGATAGATTAGAAGTAGGAGATACTTTTAAAATAACAGTTCTAGATGAAGTATTAACATATGAAGTTGATAAAATATCGATAGTTAAGCCAAATAATAGTAAAGAATTAAAAATAGATAAAAATAATGACTATGTAACTCTTTTAACTTGTACACCATATGGAATTAATACCCATAGGTTATTAGTAAGAGGTAAAAGAGTTGATAATAATATTAACAAAGTTTATATAACAACAGAAGGATTTAAACTTAATAAATTAATAGTTATACCTATTTTAACATTACCTATAATAATATTATTAATACTAATTATTATTATAAAACCTGTTAAAAAGAATAACGAAGATACATATAGTAAATATCTATATCCTAATGGTAAAGATTATTTACTAAGGAGGTAAATATGAAATATTTAAAATATTTATTTATGTTAATAATATTGTTTACTATAAATGTTTATGCTGATAATTATAGTGTAGACTTTAATAAGAAAGGTAAATTAAATATTACGTTAACAGATAAGGAAGAAAATAAAGCAATAGAAGGAGCAGAATTAACTTTATATAAAATAGCTAATGTTAGTGAAGAGAATTATCATTTATATTATGAATATGTTGAAGGAATAAATTGTAACGCTTCATTAGATAATTTAGAATCATCAACATTAACAAATGAAATTAATTCTTGTCTTAATGATGATATAATTGTTATGAAAAAAATAACAGATAAAACTGGAACAGTTTCGTTTGATAATTTAGATTTAGGTTTATATTTAGTAAAACAAACTAATAAAGTAAAAGGTTATTCTATTATAACTCCTTATTTAATAACCATTCCAAAAGTAATTGATAATAAATTTACTTATGAAATAAGTAGTAAACCAAAAACCGATATTTTAAGATTAATAGATATTAATGTTAAAAAAATATGGAATACTCCTTTAAGTAATAAAAATGACAAAGAAAATTTACCTCAATATATAGAAGTTGGATTATATAAAGACAATGAATTAATTAGTAAAATAAAATTAAATAAAGATAATAATTGGAGTTATACTTGGGAAGATTTAGAAAAAAGTGATAATTATGATATTCTTGAAATAAATGTTCCTAAAGGATATACTGCAACATATGAAAAAATAGATAACACTATTGTTATTACAAATACAAAAACATTAGTACAAACTGGTAATAATTATTATTTAGCATTAATAATTGGATTATTTGGTATTACATTTATAATGATAAGTATTTTTTACAATTTAAAGGTTAAAAATGAACAGGGTATCTAAGATATTATTAGGAATAGGTATAATATTATTATCTATTTCTTTATTTCTTTATGTATATTATTATATGGAAGATATTTATTCGTCTAAAATGGTAAATAAAACCATGAATGAATTGATTAAAGCAAATGATATTATCAAAAATGATGATGGATTTGATATTAAAATAATTGATAATGAAGAATATATAGGATACTTAGAAATACCTTCTTTAGAATTATTTCTACCTATAACCAATGGTTATTCATATAGTTCATTAAAAAAGACTCCTGCATTATTCTATGGTAATTTAAATAAAAATTTTGTTATTTGTGGACACTCTTACAAAGCTCATTTTGGTAATTTATATAAATTAAAACAAAAAGATAAAGTGATTTTTATTGATGTTAATAATATCAAATATATTTATGAAGTAGAATTGATAGAAACACTTAAATCTACCGATGTAAAAGAAATGATTGAAAGTGATTTTGATTTAACTTTATATACTTGTACCAAAGATGGTAAAAATAGAGTTACAGTAAGATGTAATCGAATATAAAATCTAAAAAATAATTAATAAATATATATTTTTTAAATTTATACAAATTAAAAGAAAAAACTACTCATCTTGTAGTTTTTTTCTTTTAAAAATTATGATAATATACAAATGGAGTTGATTTAAATGAACTTAGTATTAAAAATAAATGAAATAATTAAAGAACTTGGCTATGATGAAGCACCAGAAGTATCAGTTAGTAATAGACCTGATATAAGTGATTATCAATATAATGGCGCGTTCAAACTTGCTAAAACAATGCATAAAAGTCCAATGATTATAGCTGATGAAATAGTCTCTAAATTAAAAGACAATGATATGTTTAAAGAAGTATCTAACGTTAATGGATTTATAAATATAACCTTATCAGATAAAGCCCTAATAGATTATCTTAATGAAATAGCTAATAATTTTGATATAAATACTTTTAAAATAAATACAGATGAAACTATTTTCTTAGATTATGGTGGAGCAAATGTTGCTAAGGCTCTTCATGCTGGACATTTAAGAAGTCCTAATATTGGAGAAGCCCTAAAAAGATTATGTGAAGCAGTTGGCTATAAAACAATAAGTGATGTTCATTATGGCGACTGGGGTAGACCTATGGGATTAATTATTTGTGAGATTAAACATAGATATCCTGATTTAGACTTCTTTAATCCTAATTTAGATAATTATCCCAAAGAATCTCCTGTTACTTTAGAAGACTTATATAATATTTATCCATTAGCAAGCGTTAAAGCCAAAGAAGATGAAGAATATTTAAATGAGGCTAGAGAACTAACTGTTAAACTTCAAAAGAAAGAAAAAGGAATCTATGATTTATATAAAGCCTTTACTAAATTATCAATTTTAGATATTGAAGATATTTATAAAAAACTTAATTGTACTTTTGATTTATATGAAGGTGAAAGAGATGCTGATGATTACATTGAAGATGTTTTAACAGTTACTAAACCTTTTACAACTATTTCTAATGGTGCAACAATTATTGATGTTAAAGAAGAAAATGATAAAAAAGAAATACCTCCTGTTATGTTATTAAAAAGTGATGGAGGCGTACTTTATGATACAACTGAACTTGCAACTCTTTATTCAAGAATTAAAAGATTTAAGGCATCAAAATATTTTTATTTAACTGATGTAAGACAAGAATTACATTTTGTTGAAGCCTTTAGAGCAGCTTATAAAACGGGAATTGTTCCTAAAAATATAAGCCTAGAATGGTTTGGTTTTGGAACTCTTAATGGACCAGATGGAAAACCATTTAAAACCAGAGATGGTGGCATAATGTCTTTAAGAGAATTAATTAGTATCGTTAAAACAGAAACTAGAAAAGTTATTAAAGATAATATTAAAGAAGAAGATAAAGATGATTTAGCTGAAGTTTTAGCAATAGCTGCTATTAAGTATGCTGATTTACTTCCTAATCGTACTAGTGATTATGTATTTGATCCTATTAAATTTAGTGATATAAATGGTAAAACAGGACCATATATCCTATATAGTACAGTTAGAATGAAGAGTTTATTAAGTAAAAGTAATTTAAAATATGATAAGTATTATAAAATAAATACTAAAGAAGAAAGAGATATTTTAATTAATATTATTAAATTAAGAAGTGTTATTGAAAAATCATTTAATATGAGAAGTTTAAATGAAATATGTGAATATATTTATAAATTAACTTCATCATTTAATGCTTTCTATTCAAATCATGAAGTATTAACTGAACAAGATGTACGTATTAAAGAAAGTTACTTAACTTTAATAAACGAAGTATATAAAATTAATAAATATTTACTTAATATTTTAGCAATCACTTTACCAGATAAAATTTAAAGGAGTCTATATGAAAATAGAATATACATTAATTAAAAAAGATAAAAATTGTAATGCTAGATTAGGTAAAATTAAAACTAATTATGGTGAATATGAAACTCCAATGTTTATGCCAGTTGGTACTCAAGCAACTGTTAAAACATTATCTCCCGAAGAATTAAAAGAAATAGATTGCGGAATAATTCTTGCTAACACTTATCATTTATGGCTAAGACCTGGCGAGACCGTCATAGATCATGCCGGTGGATTACATAAATTTATGAATTGGAATGGACCTATCTTAACTGATTCAGGTGGTTTTCAAGTATTTAGTTTAGCTAAAAGAAAAGACATAACTGAAGAAGGAGTTAAGTTTAAAAATCAATATAATGGTGATGCTTTACTTTTAACTCCCGAAAAATCAATTGAAATTCAAAATAAATTAGATAGCGATATTGCTATGAGTTTTGATGAATGTATTGGTTATCCTGCAACTTATGATTATTGTAAACAAAGTGTAGAAAGAACTCTTAGATGGGCTAAAAGAGGAAAAGATGTTTTTAATAATGAAAGACAAAGCTTATTTGGGATAGTACAAGGTGGCGAATATGAAGAATTACGTAAACATTGTGCTGAAGAATTAACCAAAATGGATTTTGATGGCTATTCAATTGGTGGTACAAGTGTAGGTGAGGATAAACCAACAATGTATAAAATGGTTGAAATGAGTACCAAATATTTACCAGAAAATAAAGTTAGATATTTAATGGGTGTTGGTGATCCAATTGACTTAGTTGAAAATGTTATACGTGGTATTGATATCTTCGACTGTGTTTCTCCAACCAGACTAGCTCGTCATGGTCATGCCTTAACAAAATATGGCAAAATAAATATTAAAAACGCTAAATATAAAGAAGATTTTACACCAATTAGTAGTGAATGTAATTGTTATGCTTGTAAACATTATACTAAGGCTTATATTAAACATTTGATTAATTGTGATGAAACATTTGGAGCTAGACTTTTATCTCTTCACAATATTAATTACCTAGTTAATTTAACTAAAGAAATGAGAGAAGCAATAAAAGAAGACCGTATGTTAGAATTCAGAGAGCAATTTATTAAGGATTATTATGGCGATAAATAAAAAAGGTTTAATAATTATAATTGTTTTGATTGGTTTATTTATTATTGGAGCAGTTAAAGTTTATCAAAACCATGTTGATAGATTATATTTAGTTCTTAATAATGAAATTAAAGAATCAGCTAAAAAGTGTTTTTTAGAGAAAAACTGTGAAGGTGAAATAACGTTAGGAGATTTAGCAAGTAAGGGTTACGTTGATGTTTTAGTTGATCCTGTAACAAAAGAAGAAGTTAGTAAAGATAAATGTTTAAAATATGAAAATAATGAAGTAGTATTTTGTAATTAAGATAATTTAGTTTTTATAATTGTCCTAAAATAGTGAAAAAGTAGTGAAAAAAGTATAAGCAAAATACTTGTAATTTAGGTATTCTTTTGGTATAATCAAAATGCTTTTGAAAGAAAAGCTCCTATAATCCGCTATATTTATATATGATTATCAGTGAAATATATTATGAAAGGACGTGCTTTATGAACTTAATCGATAAGATTAATGCTAAACAAATCAAACTTAATACTCCTGAATTTAGAGTTGGAGATATCGTTAGAGTAGATTTATGGATTAAAGAAGGTAAAAAAGAAAGAATTCAAGCATTCGAAGGAATTGTAACAAGCATTCAAGGTGGCTCAGTTTCTAAAAGATTTACTGTTAGAAAGAAATCAGGAAGCGTTGTTGTTAAGAGAACATTTGCTGTTAATTCACCATTAATTGACAAAATTACAGTTGTTAAAAAAGGAATGGTTAGAAGAGCTAAACTTAACTTCCTTGACGAAATGGTTAAAGAATTTAAAGTTAAAGAAAGAAATTAATCTTTCTTTTTTCTTTGCTCTAATTTATAATATTTATAGAATAGAGAGTGTATATAATGAATATGTTAGATATTATAACTAAAAAGAAAAATAAAGAAGTTTTAACTCATGAAGAACTATATTATGCTTTTAATGGTTATTTAAATAAAGAAATACCTGATTATCAAATGACTTCATTATTAATGGCTATTGTTATTAATGGACTTACTTTTGAAGAAACCTTTGATTTAACTAAAATATTTATTGATAGCGGGGAAACATTTAAATTTGATAAAAAAGTTTGCGATAAACATTCAACTGGTGGAATAGGTGATACTGTTACATTAGTAGCAATTCCTATACTTGGCGCATTAAATATTCCCGTAGTTAAAATGAGTGGTAGAGGACTAGGGATAACTGGAGGAACTATTGATAAGTTAGAATCAATTCCTGGATTTAATGTTAATTTAACTAAAGAAGATTATTATAATAATTTAGAAAAAATTGGTGTTGTAGTAGGTGCTCAAACTAATGATTTAGTGCCACTTGACAAAGTTATTTATGCGTTACGTGATGTATCTGGAACAACTGAAAGTATTCCTCTTATTGCCTCTAGTATTATGAGTAAGAAAATTGCTTGTGGAGCTGATTATATTTTAATTGATGTTAAATGGGGTAGTGGTGCTTTAGTTAAAACTAAAAAAGACGCTGAAGTATTATCAAATTATTTAATAGAAATTGGTAAGAGATTTAATAGACAAGTTAAGACAATTATTTCCGATATGAATGAACCTTTATCAACTTGTATTGGTAATGCTTTAGAAGTAGAAGAAGCAATAAATGTTTTAAAAGGAGAAAAAAATAAATTAAGAGAAACTTCTTTAGAAGTAGCCGGAAATTTAGCAAGTATGTATTTAAATATTCCTTATGAAGAAGCATATAATCGTGCAAGTGAAGTATTAGATAATAATAAAGCCTACGAAATGTTTAAAACATGGATATCTAATCAAGGTGGAGATTTATCTAAATTAAAGATTAGTGATAAAGTTATCTTAATTAAATCTAATCAAGATGGAATAATTAGTCATATTAATGCTTTAAAAGTTGGCGAGTTATCAGTTAAATTAGGAGCAGGAAGAATAACTAAAGATTCTAAAATTGATTATAGTGTTGGTATTAAACTTTTAAAACAATCAGGTGATTTAGTTAAAAAAGGTGATATAATTGCTAAGCTATATGTTAACGATTTAAATATTAAATTAACTAAAGATGATATAAATTTTTATAGTGTAAAATAGGATTCATGTCCTATTTTTATTTTTTATTAACAGGTATCAATTTAAATTTAAAAAATCACTTAAAAACTATTTACGAAAAAAAATATTATGCTATAATAAATTACATATTCAGGAGGTGCAAAAGTGGATAAGAACTTACCAATATTATTACTTAAAAAATTATCTATCTTACCAACTGCCGAAGTACGTTTAGAATTAAATAATGAACTTTCTCAAAAAATTATTGAAGTTGGTTTAAACAAATTTGATAAAAAAGTTGTTGTAATCCTTCCTAAAGAAACTAAAGAAGAATCATTAGGTGTATCTGATTTACCTAATGTTGGTGTTCTTTGTTTAATTAAATCGTGTGTTGTTTTACCTAATAAAAATTATAGAGTAGTATTAAAAGGACTTAATAGAGTTAAAATTAATGAATATTCTAATTATAGATATAATAAATCTATCTTAGTTGGAAATGTTAAAATGATTTATATAGATAATGGAGAATCAGTTGAAAGTATAGCGCTAAAAAAGAAACTTATTTCATTATTAAAAAAATATATTTCATCATCTACAGAAGTTTCCAACAGTGTTCTATCCAAAATCAAAGAAGAATTAACTTTAGATGAATTGACTGATATTATAGTTAATTTCTTAAAATTTCCAATCGATAAAAAAATCGCTTATATGAATGAATTTAATGAAGTTGAAAGAGCTAAAATGCTTGTTAAAGATATAAGTGTAGAATTAGAAATTCTTTCTTTAGATCATAAAATAGATAATGAAATTAGAGATTCACTAGAAAAAGAACAAAAAGAATTCTTAATTAAAAATAAAATAGATAAATTAAATGAAGAATTAGGTGTTAAAAATAGTAAAGATAATGAAATTAGTGCCTATCTAGAAAAAATAAATAATTTAGATGTATCCGAAGAAATAAGAAATAAACTATTAACTGAATTAAAAAAATATGAATATACACCAGTTAATAATCCCGAAATAAGTGTTATCAGAACATATTTAGATACCTTAATTAATTTACCATTTAATAAATCAAGTGAAGAAGAATCTAATTTAAAGAAAATAAGTGAATATTTAGATAAAACTCATTTTAAAATGGATGAAGTAAAAAATAGAATTAAAGAATATGCTTATTTTAAAGAAAAAAATCCTAATTTAGAAAATCCCATAATATGTTTAGTTGGATCACCAGGAGTAGGTAAAAGTACAATTGCCTCTTCAATTGCTGGAGCATTAAAAAGAAAGTTTTACAAAATAAGTGTTGGGGGATTAAATGACTCATCAGAACTTGTTGGTCATAGAAGAACATATTTAGGTGCATCACCTGGTAAAATAATGGAAGCTATAATTAAATGCAATACGAATAATCCCGTTATTTTAATTGATGAAGTAGATAAAATAGTTAAAGATTATAAAGGAGATCCATCAAGCACACTATTAGATATTTTAGATAGTAACTTAAATAAAAATTTTACCGATAATTACATAGAAGAATCATTTGATTTATCTAAAGTATTATTCATTTTGACTGCCAACGATGTTAATAGTATTAATCCCGTTTTAAGAGATCGACTAGAAATAATATATATTGATAACTATACTTCATTTGATAAAAAAGACATTGCTATTAAATATTTACTTCCAAAAATATGTCAAAAATATAATATAAAAAAGATAAATATTACTGAAGAAGAAATAGTTAATTTAATAAATAACTATACAATTGAACCAGGCATTAGAGAACTAGAAAGACTTCTTGATAAAATAATAAGATACATGTTAATAAACGGAATAAAAAAAGAACCTAATTTTAATGATATTCTTGGACTTCCTATTAAATCTAATAACGAAGAAGAATTAGTAATAGGTCAATCTAACATAATTGGTGTAAGTCCTTTTAATGGAGCCACAGTTAAAATTTCCTCAATATATAGCAAAGAAATGATATTAACTGGAAATATAGGTAATAATTTAAAGAATTCTATATTAATGGTATTAAGTTATTTAAGAAATAAAAAATATATTAATGAAAATGATTATTTTCATATTAATTTTAATGTTAATAAATATACATTAGATGGTTATTCTGGTGGTCTTGGGGTAGCAGCCTCTATCATTTCTTTAGTCAATAATAAAAGAATCGATAAAAATATCTGCTTTATAGGTGCAATTGATTTATATGGAAGAGTATTAAAAGTATCTAGATTAAGAGATAAAATAATAACTTGTTATAATAACAATTTAAATATTATTTATTTACCAATTCAAAATAAAATAGATGAAGAAATTATTCCGAAAGAAGTATTACAAAAAGTTAAACTTAGATATATAAGCACTTTTGATGAAGTATATAACGAATTATTTAAATAAAATCATTAAGGTTAGAGTGTTTTTCTAACCTTTTTAAAATAATTACTTTAAAAAAATAGAACAAAATAAAAAATTATGATAAAATTTGTTTATAAAGCTTATTTTAAACTTTAGTTATGGAAGGAGATATAATCATGATAGATATTAAATTAATTAGAGAAAATCGTGATTTAGTAAAAGAAAATATTAAAAAGAAATTTCAAGATGAAAAATTAGGATTAGTTGATGAAGTTTTCGAACTTGACAAAGAAGTTAGAGAAGCCAAACTAAAAGGTGATAATCTAAGAAGTGAAAAAAATAACCTATCTAAAAGTATCGGTTTATTGATTAAAGATGGTAAAAAAGACGAAGTAGAAAAAGTTAAAAAGAAAATCTCTGATATGGATGCTCAAATTAAAATCCTAGAAATATCAGAAGAAAAGAAAAATAACTTAATTAAAGAAAAAATGATGGTTATTCCTAATATTATTGATGAATCAGTTCCTATCGGAAAAGACGATAGTGAAAATGTCGAAGTTGAAAGATTTGGAGAACCAGTTGTTCCAAACTATGAAATTCCTTATCATGCTGATATTATTAATGCCGTTGGTGGTATGGATAAAGAATCAGCTGGACGTACAAGTGGAGAAGGATTCTATTACTTATTAGGTGATATAGCAAGACTTCATGAAGCTATGATTGCTTATGCTAGAGATTATATGATCAATAAAGGATTCACTTATGCTATTCCACCATTTATGATTCATGCCGATGTAGTAACAGGCGTTATGTCTTTCCCTGAAATGGAAGCAATGATGTATAAAATTGAAGGCGAAGATTTATATTTAATTGGTACATCTGAACATTCAATGATTGGTAGATTTAAAGGCCAAATGGTAAAAAAAGAAGAATTACCAATTAGAATGACAAGTTATTCACCATGTTTTAGAAAAGAAGGCGGATCTCACGGATTAGAAGAAAGAGGTTTATACCGTGTTCATCAATTTGAAAAACAAGAAATGATCGTATTATGCGAACCAGAAAAATCAATGGAAGAATATAATAAGATGTGGAAATATACTGTTGAAGTATTTAGAAATATGGATGTTCCAGTAAGACAACTTGAATGTTGTTCTGGAGATTTAGCAGACCTAAAAGTTAAATCATGTGATATTGAAGCGTGGAGTCCTAGACAAAAGAAATATTTTGAAGTTGGATCTTGTTCTAACTTAGGGGATGCACAAGCAAGAAGATTAGGAATTCGTGTTAAAGGCGATAGTGGAAATTATTATTTACATACACTTAATAACACAGTTTTAGCAACACCTCGTGGATTAATTGCTGTTGTTGAAAATAATTATAATGAAGATGGAAGTATTAATATTCCAAAGGTATTACAACCATATATGGGCGGATTAGAAAAAATAGTTCCAAAAAAATAAATTTAATAAAAGTTTATAATTGTAAACTTTTATTTTTTTTGATATTATAGTTTTCTGTATAAAGGGGGAACCATGGAAACATTTGAAGAATTTATTTTAAAAGATATAAAAAGTAATCAGAAAATTATAAAACATAATCGTCTTTACAGTATAAAAAGTTTTATAGTTAAAATGCTAATTAAATCAGGTATTATATTAGATTATGCTTATCCATACATTTTATCTGCAATAATAATGCTAAATATTGGATTTTATAAAAAGAATAAACCATTTATATATGATGATAATGATAAAATTATTACTGAAAATATTTATTATAGTAATAATAAAATAAGAATAAATAGTGAAAATAACTTTGAATATGACAAAGATTATGTAATTTATAGAACACCATGGGAATTAGTCGAAGGAAAATATACTGCTAAAGAAATTACTTTCCAACTTAATAGTAATTATATTAGAAATTATGATATACCTTATATTTTAAAAATGAATTATGAAGAATTAAACTCTATATTTAAATTGCATGATGTGATAAATGTTTATAAGAATGAAATAAATAATGAAGATGCAATCGTTACAGTTATATATCACGATGAAACAATTCCAGATAAAATATTGCACAAAAAAGATGCACACAGTATAATATTTATTATATTAGTTATATTAGAAGGCTATGGAATTAGCAAAATTAATAAAATATATTTTAAAAACTATGCAAGAAATAAATTAAACGAACTGGATAAAGAACCATTAATATATGGAAAAAAGGAAATTTATATTTTGAATGAAATGATAAAAAATGATAAAAAAAATTTAGATTATGTTTGCAATAGTAATAATTTACAAGATAAACCTAAATTAAGATTAAAATAGAGGTTATTATGAAAAATAATTTGTTAAGTGATAGTGAAAATTATTATTTTTATAAATTTAATATTGAAGAACTAAATTGTCTATATAATAGTTTAAAAAATTTATTAATAGAGTATAGATATAATCTAAATTTAAATAAAGAATTGACATTCGGTGTTGAAATTGAATATGAAGGTTTATATAGAGGCAAAACAGAAAAATTTCTTAATAAAAATTTAAAAAATTGGGAATCAAAAATTGACAATTCATTATATTTTGGTGGAGAAATAACATCACCAATAATGAATGATGATATAAAATTTTGGTTGGAATTAAAAACAATTTGTGAATTTTTAAATTATCATCAAGTAAAAGTAAGAAATAATGCAGGTGGTCATGTTCACATTGGAGCTAATTTATTAAACAATAACGTAAGCTTATGGATAATGTTTTTAAAACTATATATTTGTTATGAACATATTCTTTATCGATTTGGTTATGGTGAATGTATAAATGAAAGAAAGTTATTATTGACTTATTCTAAATTTTTAGGAAGAGAATTAATTGAAAATTTAAATGCTTTTAAAAGTGCTCAACAATTAAAAGATTTACAGCTATTATTAGACGAAAAAAAGCCTAAATGTGGAGGTATAAATTTTAAACATATAAATTTTGATAATAGGTACTGTGATCGAATTAATACAATTGAATTTAGATTTCCCAATGGAACTAAAAATGAGATCATTTGGCAAAATAATATTAATGTATTTAGTAAAATGATCTTGGCAATAGTTGACGAAAAAATTAATCAAGAATTTTTAGATTACAAATTGAAAAATGTAAAAAATAGAATTATTAGTAGTGAAGAATTAACTCATATGATATGTTTAGAAGATGCATTAGAGTTTGCTGATTTAATATTTGATAATAATTTAGATAAAATGTATTTTTTAAAACAGTATTTTAAAGATTTTGATTATGTAACAAATAAAAAATATTCGGTATTAAGTAAGAAAATGACTTTAAATAAAAAATAATAATATTGTTTAATGCTAATATATATGCTATATTACAATTGATTTAGGAAGAGGTTTAAAATGAAGTACGAAATAAATAGATTTAATAATTCTGAGGTTATTCAGTGTTATGCTAAATCTGATGAATCAATTATAGTGGTTTACTTAGATAATCATGCTAAAGAAATTCCCTATACTAAAGAAAATGAAACAAAAGTAATTAATGAAATGATAATGCAAGCTATGGTTAGAGAAGAAATAGAAATTAATAGATTACCAATAGAATTAAAAAATGAAATACAATTTCTAATAATGTATGCATTAACGTCAAGTTATATGGTTTATAATTTAAAAGCACATTCTGAATATTTTGTATATAAATCTGATTTATTTAAATTAATTTATTCTGCTATATTAGCTCTAAGCAGTGGAAATATAGTAAAATCTTTAAGCAAAATAATTAATAACTATAAAATAAATAAAGATATTATGAAATACCATGAATTTTTTGAAATGAAAGAGGAAATAGAAAAATATGGTGATGTTATAGTAGTTGAAGATATTCCTTTAAAAGAAATATTAAATATTAACACATTAGATTTTTATTCTATTTCAAGAGTGAAAGAAATTCTGGAAATTGTTAAAGAAAATTATAATGAAGGAAAAACATTAATAAAAAAATAATCATTGTGAAAAATCGTTCTTAAAATATTGACATGCGAATATGTGTTTGATATTATATTTAACAGGAACAACTAATTGTTTTGGTAGTTACCACTAAATTTCAAGAAGAAAGCTGGTGGTAGTTATGAGCAAAAAGATGTTATACTTTATGATAATCAATTTATTCATAATAATAATTTTATTAATTACCTTACTTTTTAAAGTAACTAACTAATAAAAAAACCAAAACACGGGGGTTTTGGAGATACTAAAATTGGTAATCACCTAACCTACGAAAATTAGATGTTCCTTTTTTTATTTTATGTAAGTCTTGCTTACATAACCATGATAACAAATTTTTATTTTTTTTACAATAATAATTGAACAATCATTTGCGAAAATACGTAAATTAATACTTGACTTGTACAAAATACTTTTGATAGACTAAAGTTCAGGAACAACTAATTGTTTTGGTGGTTACCACTTAATTTCAAGAAGAAAGCTGGTGGTAGTTATGAGCAAAAAGATGTTATACTTTATGATAATCAATTTATTCATAATAATAATTTTATTAATTACCTTACTTTTTAAAGTAACTAACTAATAAAAAAACCAAAACTCAGGGGGTTTTGGTGAACCTAAAATTGGTAACCATCTAAACCTTCGAAAATTAGATGTTCCTTTTTTATTTTATGTAAGTTTTCCTTACACATTCATAATATCAAATTTTAAATTTTTTTACAATAAGTTTGAAAGACATATTGTTAAAACAAATAAAAAGTGATAAATTATTTAAGAAATCAGTGATAAAGGACACGATTATTAATTAACAAATCATAGAGAGTAAGTGGTTGGTGAAAACTTATTGAGTTATTAATAATTACTACCTTTTGAGAGATATAACAATATCCGAGTTATTCCCTTTAAGAATTATAAAAAGATAAATCAAGGATGGTACCGTCATTATTGACGCCTGTTACTGTCCTTTTTGGTACTATAAAAGTGTAATAATTAATTACAGAAATGTGATTGAATATTACACTTCTTTTTATTATGATTGA
>CAKOKM010000022.1 GCA_934091015.1 uncultured Bacilli bacterium
GAAAAAATTAAAGATGTACCTAAAGAAATGTTAGAAGACTTTGAAAGATATATTGCCTTAAGAGTTATTGATGATGCCTGGGTAGAACATATCAATTCAATGGAACATTTAAAAGAAGGAATTGGATTAAGAGGTTATGCTCAAACTAATCCTTTACAAGCTTATGCTTTAGAAGGTTATGACATCTTTGATAAGATGCAAGACAATATTGACGCTAACATAGTTAATTTCTTACTAAAATTAAACGTTAATATTAATCGTAAACCAGTTCAAAAAGGTATCACTAATGATGGCAAAGAAACCTTAAAAAAAGAACCAACTACTAACAAAAAGAAAAAAATAGGTCGTAACGATTTGTGTCCATGTGGCAGCGGTCTTAAATATAAAAATTGCTGCGGAAAATAGCCCACTTTATAACTGTATATAATAAAAAATTTTGTTAAAGAAAAATGTTATCACAATAAAGTGGTAACATTTTTTACAAATAGAAATGTAAAATTTAAAGAAAATAATATATACATATGTTCCAAATAACATACATATTTGCTAAAATTGTATGTAGAAAGAAACTTTATTTTTATAAATATAATAAACAAATTTAAATTTCTAAAGATAAATTAATTTAAAAAAATTATATAATGATAGTGAACTCGAAGAAGATAGTACTTGTTCCAAAACGGAACATATGAATAATGATAAAAAATAAATCTAAAATCTAAAAAATCAATAGATTTAATTAAAAAACACGCAAGATTAAAAAATAGTAAATATAAAATTAATCATTTATAATGATAATAGAGGTGATACTAAAAATAGAAGTAACAATTATAACAATTAATTACTTGGAAAATTATATATTAGAAACGAATCACAAACAAAGTTCAATAAAAAACACCTACATTGATGAGCTTTTTACATATATAAAGTTATAACTTTTAAAAAAAGAAAATAAAACGAGCATACAAAAAAACATACAAGAAAACATACAAGATAATTGACTTAATCGATTAAAAATAGTACAATATAATATATAAATGAGGTGCCTTAAAATGGAAAAATATGAACCACCATTTACTATTACAAATATTATGTTAGATAGAATGTCTTCAATTATGAAAAAGATAGGAAAACTTGATAATTACAAAGATTTAAATAAAATGCCAGTATTAAGAAGAAATAATAGAATCAAATCTATTCATTCTTCATTAGCTATTGAAGCAAACTCATTATCTATTAATCAAGTTAAAGACATCATTGATGGAAAAGTAGTAATTGGTCCTAGAAATGAAATACAAGAAGTCCAAAATGCATATAATGCATATTTAAAAATGAAAGAAGTTAATCCATTCTCAATCAAAGATTTAAAGAAAATTCATGGAATATTAACATACTTAATATTAGAAGACTCAGGTAACTTTAGAAAAGGTGGAGAAGGTGTATTTGATGAAAATGGTAATTGTATATTCGTCTGTCCACCACCAGAACAAGTAGATATATTAATGAATCAATTATTTAATTGGATGAAGACAAAAAAAGATGAGATACATCCCTTAATATTATCTTCAATATTTCATTATGAATTTGTGTTTATTCATCCATTTAAAGATGGAAATGGTAGAACAGCCCGATTATGGCAGAACGTTATACTTTCAAATTGGGAACCATTGTTTGAATATGTTCCCATAGAATCAGAGATTAAAAAATATCAAGAAGATTATTATAAGGTAATTCAAAAATGTAATACAAAGGGAGATTCTACTGAATTCATAGAATTTATGTTAAAAATGATTGATGAAGTATTAGATGGAATTATCATAGGAGTTAATAAACAAATTAATCATATTAGTACATATGTAAGGAAAATATTAGAAGTTATGGAATCAGGAGTAAATTATACTACTTCTGAACTTATGAAATTACTTAATTTAAAATCACGTATTTCATTTAGAGAAAACTATTTAATACCAGCAATTGAAAACGGATTTGTTAAAATGACACTTCCAAATACTCCAACTAGTAAAAATCAAGCATATTACAAAGATTAGTGTTAAATATAAGTTAAAATTATATAAATAAAATGCTATTATGACTTAAAATATACAATAAATAATGGTATAAATAGTCAATATGTAAACTAAAAGGTCAGGTGGGATTTATGTCTAAAGTATCTAATGTAATTACAATGCTAGAATTATTACAAACAGGTAAAAAGTATAGTATTAATGAACTTTCTAATAAACTTGAAGTATCAGAAAGAATGATTAGAGTTTACAAAGAAGATTTAGAAAAAGCAGGAATTTATATTGACACAATTATGGGGCCTTACGGAGGATATGTTTTGAATCAAAGAGTTCGCACTCCCATAAGAAAATTTAAATTAAAAGATGCTGAATTACTAAATACATACATTACTCAAGAAAAAGACGAAAAGAAAAAAGAAGAACTAATTATTTTGCAAGATAAAATTAAAGGTGTATATATAGGTAGCAAACAAGAAGAACAAGAATTAAATTTAAAAGATGAAAACGGAAAAAAATACAACTTATTAACAAGAGCAATTAAAGAAAAAAGAAAAGTTAAGATATTATATTATTCCTATGGCAAAGGCGAAAATGAAAGGATTATAGATCCCATCGAAATGTTCTTATTTCAAGAGGGATGGTATTGTGCTGCTTTTTGTGAAAAAAAACAAGATATAAGACATTTTGAATTAAAAAGAATAATAAAATATGAACTATTAAATGAAAAATATGAGTAGACGAAATATTACCTCCTTTTGAGTTATATTTAACTTGAAAGGAGATTTTTTATGGAAAATAAAGAATTTATAATGTATATTCTAAGCGACGAATATATAACATGGTTATCAAATTTTATAGAAAAATATAATGAATTTGATGACTGTTACTTTGTACATTATGGCAAAGAATATTTAAGTAGAAAGGACAAAGAATTTATTTATAATCTAAAATATTTATTTAAAGAACTAAATAAATATAGTATTAAAATGGGACTTGTTAACCAAAATACATCTTGTTATATATTAAGATATAATGAAAAACTATATAAAATTTATGACAATTCAGATTGCTATTGCTGTTGTATTGGTAAAATTAATAATACTATTCCAATTATAGATTACAATCAATTTAAAAAATACTATCAAAAAAACATGCAAATTAATTTTGAATTTTTAAAAGATAGAATAGTTGATTCATTATCTTATACCGATTTAGATTATATTAATAATGAATTATCAAAATTAAATGAACCAACCTTATTTAGTGGAGTTGGAGGATCAAATGTTGTTAGTGAATTTGGTTCAAAAGTAATTAATATTAAAAATAATATAGTTTCAATTAATAGTGAGCCAAGAAACTTTTTATATCAAAATAATATTCCATTTAAAAATGTTATAGCATGCAGTTATAGTGGAAATAATTATGGAGTTGAATTATCTTTTAGAGATTCACTAAAAAAATATTTACTATCTAACAATTCTTTTAATGATGATAATGTAACTTATTTAAAATATAATACTAATATTCCTAAAGAAAATAGTTTTATATCTCTTGGAGCAACATTAATTCCTGTTAGTATTTTATTAAGTTACTACTTAAATAAAGATAATAATCTAATTTTAGATTGTATTGAAGAATTACCATTTAATTTTAACCCAACAAGTAATGTTTATGAAATATTTAGTGGTTATGATACTAGTACTGCATCTAAGTATTTAGAATCAACAATGGTTGAATCAGGTATAGGAATACCAGTAGTGCATGATAAATATTCTTATTGTCATGGAAGAAGTAACCTAAGTTATAACTACAATGCGACAGCCATCTATTATAATAGAAATACTGAATTTGATAAAATGATGTTAGAAGAATTAAAAAAATATTATAATTTAATAATCACGATAGATTCAAAGTTTAAAGATCAAGTATTAGATGATTATCAAATGCTTATTCAAAGCATGTATTTATCCAAATATATAGCCGAAAAAAACTTAATAGATTTATCAAAAATTAATTATTCACCCATAGTTAAAAAATTATATAATTATAATAAACAAATTTAAATTTCTAAAGATAAATTAATTGAAAAAATTGTGCAATTGTGGTGAGCTCAAAGAAAATTACACATATGGATAATGAAAAAAAATTAAAATTAAAAAAATCAATGAATTTAATTAACTATCATCCAAGATAAAATTTGAGTTCCGGTAAAATTTAAATTAAAGTAAAAAAACAGAGATTGTGGAAAACTTTCTCTGATTTTTAATGTAAAAATAAGGCAAACACCTCATTTGTTTAGTATAATTAAGTTGTACAAATAAAATTATTGGTAAACAAAATATTCGGAGGTGTCTACATGAATAATTTTACAGCAAATACATATGAAATGAAAAGAGAAATAATGAATTTTTGTAAAAAAATTTCAAAAGATGTAAATAAACCTATAACCAAATTTATAAAAGATATAGAATATGGAATTGCATCATCTGGTAGTTGTTTAATATCAAATATATCTAGAAGTTTAAATGAAAATATAAAACTTAAAAATACAATTGAAAGATAATGTGATAATTTAAATAATTTTAATGATACGGATAAGGTTTATAAAAATTATATTGAAACTATTGGAGATGTATATGGAGATGAACCAGTTGCTTTATTTGATGATTCTGATATATCTAAAATATATGGAAAAAAATTTGAAGATTTAGATGATGTAATTGATGCATCTAGTTTAGATAAAAAGATTACAAAAGGATATCACGTTTGTGAATCAGTAATTTTAACTGAAAAAGAAAAACAACCAATAAGTGTATATAGCAAAATATATTCATGTAAAAGCAAAGAATTTAAAAGCATGAATGAATATACAATGAAAAGTATAGATGCAGTAAAAAATGTATTAGGAAGAAAATTTACTGGAGTTTTTGATAGAGGTTATTATGATAATAAAATAATCGACTATATAAATGACAATTATTTTATTATAAGAATGAATGATCGAAGAGTTTTCTTATTTAAAGAAAAAAAGAAAAATGCATATGAAGAAGCCCTAAAAAGAAAAGGAAAAATAAGAATTACTTTATGGTTTGATGATAATGAAGAACATGAAGTATATGTGTCACACACAAGGGTTACATTACCTTATAATAAGAAAGATTATGAATTAGTATTTTGTTATGGATTAAGTGAAGAAAGACCATTAATACTTCTTACAAATAGAGAAATACATAATAAAGAAGATGTAATAAAAGTAGTAAGATTGTATTTTTCAAGATGGCGTATAGAAGAATATTTTAGAGCCAAAAAACAAGAATATAAATTTGAGAATATAAGATTAAGAACATTAAAAGGAATAAATAATCTTAATTTATTTTTAACAATACATTTAGGACATATTAGTTTATTAGCAGAAGAAGTAAATAAAAAACTATTAAGTATAAAAATAGTAGAATCAAGTAAATCATTAAGAGGAAAGGTCATAGTATGGATGAGTCAGTTTGCAAGAGGAATAAAAAATATACTAGCATATGCACATAAGGGTATTAAAGAATGGCAAGAAATAGAGATAAGAGAAAAATATAAGCAGCTATGCCTTAAATTATAAATAAAGAAAAAACTTAAAACCATAAAAATGAACATCTAACTATGTTCAGTATTGGCGTATAATAAAATTTATTTTTTTCGTGAAAAATTAGATTTAACAAATAATATTAAATAATTTATTAAAAATATAGCTTAATAATTGTAAAATACCGCAACTCAAAATTTATTTGTATTGCATTTTATGTGTATTTTTGTTATATTTAAAGCGGAGTATAGAGAATATGAATGATGAATTTGAAAAACTTGTTAACGATGAAAGAATAGATCAATCCCTTATTAAGCAAACAGAGTTTCTTTGGAGATTTAAAAATGCCTATGATAGTTTAAGTTATAATGGCACAAGACCAGTAAAAGTAGATATTAACAATTCTGGTAATGTTGTTTTATCTAATGACATTAGAGTTCCTGCACGTGATGATGGAACATATAGTGGTGGAAGGCAAATTACTCAGTATAAGTTTTACTTGGGAGGTAGTGAAAAAGATTATTTTTGTGAGGAAATAGAAAGTGTTGATGTTAAATATCCTCAAAATGTGGATAAACCTAAAAAAAGCATTAGTGCTAGTAAGAGACTTAAAGTTTATAAATTTAATCAATTAATTGCTAATAGTTGGAATTGTGTATTTTCTAAGATGCCACTTGACTATGATGATGTTTATGCAATGGCTATGGTACCAGATGTTGATTTAAGGTATACTATTAGGGAAATGTTACCTAATATTGATGAAGATTTGTTGGGAAACACAAATTATGTGTTTGAGGTAGCACGTTCAGAAAATGGTATTGCAAGTATGGTGAGTAGACGTAAAGAAGGTTGGTTAGAACCTGTTTGGGAACAAAGAGAATGTGAAGGACATTTAACGCCTGGATATGAAACTTTAGAAAATGGTATTGGAACAATGTATTATTCACATACAAAAGTTAATTCAAAAGATGGTAAAGTTAATAAGGAAGAAACTTTCTTGGATAGTCATTTTAACTCTGTTGAAGAGGCTAGAACATATTTTAGCAATTACTATACTAATGAAGGTTCTAAAAGAATGTAACAACTGTTATTTTTTGACAATGTCATAAACATTGATGTTATAAATGCATAATAGATAGTATGTTCTTTGGAAAGAAAAGATTAATGTTTAATAAATAAAGCATAATTTAGATGAAGTATCGTTATCTAATATCAATTTTATGATAAAAAAATATAATAATGAATAAAAAGGTGTAACAAAAAGGTTATACCTTTTTATTGTAAATGTATAATAAAAAATAAACCTAAAATCAAAAGAAATCAATAAATTTAATTAACTATCACCTAAGATAAAAAACTAGTAAATATCAAATTTATCATTTATAATGATAATAGAGGTGATACTAAAAATGGAAGGAACAATTATAGGAATATTAACCTTTGTTATCATATTTTTAATCGCATTTGTTATCATAAAACTTATATTTAAACCGATTAAAACTTCAACTGCATTATTATTAACGTTGCCAGCCATTTCTACTTGTGGAATTGCCCTATTAATTTATAAATTTTTTAGAAATGCATCATATGGAACAGGTGGAACATCTAATATTTATACAAGTAAAAACTATTCTGGAACTATGCCTACAAATTTTGAACTAAATGAAGCAGAAGAATTAAAGTCAAAGAAACCAGCAAGTAATCATACAGATAATTTTGGAAAAACAACATACTATGATGAACAAGGAAATTATATGGGAGAAGGATTTACCAATGCTTTTGGAGAAACAACTTACACAGATTCAACAGGAAACTATGTTGGACAAAGTGTAAATAATGGTCATGGTCAAAAAATATATACAGATGCAAATGAAAATATAACAACAAGCAATACAAATTATGCTGGCGAAAAAACATTTGATGATGGAACAACAACTAGTTCTGATTCATTTGGAAATAACTATTATCATTAGTACTTATTAGTAATAAGGAGGTAAAATTATGTCTAATAATTCAAACATTAAAAAGAAAGCAATCGCTCTAGTTCAAGAGTGGGGAGCAGGTAAAATAAGTATTGGAACCGAATTTAAATTAATGGGAACTGATCGAATACTAAAATTAATCGAAAGTGAAGGATATCCCTATGGAAAATTAATCTTTAATGATGGAGAAGAATTTAACATCGGAAAATATTTTAATTTCTTCTTTTTACCTAATACATTAGAAAAAACAGAACAAGAGAAAAGCCCAGTCTATAATGAAGAACTTTGGGACGAAATTGCTGAAACTATTAAGCAAGATAAAGATAGTTCAATTATAAAAACCTTTGTAAGTGAGCAAGAAAATAAATCATATCATAATATTACATTTTATGATGTTACAGAAATAATTGAAGCAATAATTAAATTGCCTAATACAACTCCAAAAGATTATCCCAAACAATTATATAATTATTTAATTTATAATAATTATCCATATTTTACAAAAGAAAAATTGTATAAGTTATTTTCCACCTGTGAGTTTCACAAAACAACGCAAAAAAATTATATTAAAGTTATAAAAAAGAATGAAAATATAGGATATCTAGTTGCGAATAGTGGCAAATATATATTTGTTCCTAAAAAACAAAATTTAAAAGATGAATATGCCTATGAAAATAATCAATCAATCGGATTTTTTAACACAGCCGAAAATTATTTAGAAATTGCCTTATCTTCAATTGAAAGATATAAAAAACAATTTGTGCCTATCTATAATACATCACCTAACAAAAGTAAAGAAAGTTATAGTTATCAAGCAGATGCTTCAATAAAAACTTTACTCGCATTTTCCTGCGAATGCTACATAAAATCATTATTAATAAATGAAGGATTTGATTTAGCCAACCTAAAAAGTCATAAATTATCCGTACTTTTTACTTCACTAGGTGATGACCAAATTGCTAAGATTTTCGCATTCATGGAACGAAATGGTTATAATTTAGAAAATAGTATATATAATCAAATTTACAAAACAAATGATTTAACTGAAAAATTCATGTTAGATTTAGCTATGGTTGATGATGCATTTGTTGATTCGAGATATTCTGCCGAAGATGATAAAAATACCGATTATAATTTCTTATATCAACTTGCCTTAGCACTTAGACATTATTCTAAAAAAGAATATATGACTAGTTCCCCATTTGATGAATCTATATCATCAATTATTAAGAACAAAAAGTAATTAAGTTATTTAATAAATAATAAGATTAAAAAAATACTTAAAGAAAAAACTAAAAAGTAATATCCAAACTCTTTTTAGTTTTTATTTTATCTAAAACACCTTTAATTATTTTTTTATATTCATCATTATAGAGTTCATGGTTCTCTATTAAACTTTTATAATAATATACTTTTTCTAAATCATGTCTATCATAATAAATATATAATAATTCACATAAAGAATCGATTAAAACACTAGCATAATTAAAATATTGAATTGCTTTATCTACATTTTTAACTATCTTATTTTCTAATGAACCAGTTAAATAAAAGTACTTTGCAAGATAATAATAAGACCAAATATTTCTTTCCTTAACCGAAACATCCAAAGCCTTGTTAAAATAAACAAAGGCATTTTTATAATCCTTTCTATTCAAATAGATAATTCCTAATTCTTTACATCCGTAGCTTTCACCTAACGATGCACTTTTACAAAAATATTCAAAAACCTTTTCATTATCTTTACCTTTATAGTAATTAGCTAGGTTATTAAAAGCATAAGCATAATTCTTACTGGCAGCTTCCTTAAATAACCTAAAAGCCTTATCCTCATCTTGTTTAACACCATACCCATTTTGATACATTATTCCCAAAGAATTAATAGCTGCAACACTTCCCAAATTTTTAGCTTTTTCAAAATACTCAATAGCCTTATCATATTCATAATTTCCTATGAGGCCATTTTTAACCATATTCCCCATCATCCAATATGCCGAAGGATGATTTTTTAATGCAGCTTTCTCAAAATAATTAAAAGCTTTACCATAATTAGGTTTTCCCTCAAATTCTCCTCTATATTCCTTTTTGCCAAGTTCATAATTAGCGTAAGGATTATCTTGGTTAGCAAGATTAACTAAAGAAAAATCAAAATTACTACCATCATTCATTTCGAGTATCAAAAAATTTTGCAAATCATTAACCGAAATATCCGTATTTTCTAAAATTGTCTCTACCACATTCTTAATTTTTTCATCTACATATAAAGGCTGTTTCTTTTCAAGAACAGCAAACATAATTAAATTAGCAAATAACTCATAATAATTTTCATTTTTATATAATTCTCTAAATGAACAAATATGATCACTATTAACACTCGCATCATTTTTACCAATATTATATAATTTACAACAAATGTTTTTTAACTCTCCATTTTGATTAATTACATTGATATCGTTTTCACTATAAATAGCGCCTTCCACAATTGTTAAAATATTACAAATTATTTCTTTAAAAACAGTTTTATCTTTATCAAATTTTTTTCTTAAATTAATATAGATTTGTTTATAATTATCACCAATTCCCCTTGAACCTATACAATAATTATTAACTGTCGAATTATTAATGTAATCCGCACTAAAAATAGCACAAAAAATTTCTCCTTGAATAGCCGAAGATTTATTCTTGCTTTCTTCCTTAATAACGTTAATCACATTTCCCAAAGACAAATGACTATAACCATCATTTAATTTAACATATTTTCTTTTCATACCTAAATCATAACACAAAGTGAATAATTAATGAATACACTTTAAATTTATTGAATAATCATGAATATTAATTATTTTTAAATTAAACTATATAATTTAAATAGGAGGAAACAATGAAAAAAATATGGAAAAATTATAAAAGTACCATTATCTTATTACTAAGTATAATTATAGGTACAATCATCGGTCTTATCTTTAAAGAAAAAGCCTGTGTATTAAGTCCTTTAGGAGATATCTTCCTCAACTTAATGTTTGTTGTAATAGTTCCGCTTATATTTTTAACAATTACATCATCAATAATTAAAATGGAAAATCCTAAAAGATTAGGCAAAATTATGATAACAATTCTTATCGTATTTGCTGTTATGTCAATCATTGCTGCTTTAATAGGAGTAGTATCATCTTATACAATCAAATTAATTGATTCTAAAGATATTAACAATCTAACGAATCTATTAAATCAAGATGTTGTTATTAGTGAAGAAGTAAACATATTGCAAAAAACTGCTAATTTATTAACTGTAAATGATTTTTACAAAATATTAAGTAAAGATAATATAATTGCTATTTTAGTGTTCTCAATTATTTTTGGTTTTGCTATTCGTAAAAGTAAAGATAAAGGTAAAAAGGTAAGTGAACTAATATTAAGTCTTAATGAAGTAGTCATAAACATCGTAAACATTATTATGTATTATGCACCTATTGGTTTAGGTTGTTTCATAGCAACTCTTATTGGTAGTTATGGAAGTGTAATTGCTATTGGTTTTCTTAAAACATTTATAGTTTATACTCTTGTTTGTATATTTATCTACATATTTGTTTATAGTGCATATGTCCTACTAGTTAGTGGTAAAAAAGGATTAAAAGCCTACTGGAAAAATATTATTGGACCTTCAACAACAGCCCTAGCAACTTGTTCATCAGCGGCCACTATCCCGATAAATATTAAATATACCAAGGAAATGGGAGTGCCAAGTGATATTGCCGAAACAACAATTCCCATGGGAACCAGTTTTCATAAAGATGGCTCAGTTGTTGGCAGCGCCTTTAAAATAATGTTCTTAATTTACTTATTTGGTAAAGATATAAACATTTTAACTATTTTAGGAGTTTCTTTGCTTTCAACATTACTTATAACCGCTGTTCCAATTGGTGGAGGAACTATATCCGAAATGTTTATTTTACAAATTCTTGGCTTCCCATCATCTGCCTTACCAATCCTTTCGATTATTGCCACAATAATAGATGCACCTGCAACTGTTTTAAATGTTGTTGGCGACTCTTGCTCATCCCTTATAGTAGCTAGAATAATAGATGGAAAAAAATTTCTTAAATCAAATCATAAATAATATTTAATTTTACCATCACTTTACATAAACAAAAACAATTTGCTATAATCACATTAGAGATACTACGCCAGTGGAAGGTGATAACATGAAAAAAATAATTGAAAGAACATTCTTAATTATATTAAGTATTTTAATCGAATTCATATTGAGTTATGAATTAATGACCTACTTTTATAATGAATTTTATTTAATTCAAATTTTAATAACTATTATATCTTTTCTAATTGTATCCAACATTGTTAAAAATAGTAAAAGTATTATAAATGACTTATTATGGATTATTTTAATATTGCTTTTCCCATTAGCAGGAATATTTATCTATTTAATGGTTAAACGTAGTATAAAAGGAAGCAAATTATTAAAAAATATTCAAAAAGAAACTAAAGAATCACTTAAATATTACCAAAAAAATAAAGAAATAACTGAAGAAATAAATGACAAACAAAAAGATATATTAAAATATTTAAATAACTTTCTAAACTATCCAGTTAGTAAAAATAATCAAATTAAATATTATAAAGATGGTGAAGACTTTTTTCCTGACTTTCTAAATGATTTAAAAAACGCTAAAAAATATATATTTTTAGAATATTTTATAATATCTAATGAAGGAACCATGTGGACTCAAATTTTAAATATCTTAAAAGAAAAAGTTAAAGAAGGAATTGAAGTAAGAATTATGTATGATGACATGGGGTGTGTGACCTATCTTCCTGAAAACTATCCAAAATATTTAGAATCATTAAATATAAAATGTACAGTCTTTAATAAGCTTAAAATATATAATGGAATCTTTATGAACAACAGGGATCATCGTAAAATAACTGTTATTGATGGTAAAATTGCCTATACTGGTGGATTAAACTTTTCAGATGAATACATAAATAAGTTACCAAGATTTGGTTATTGGAAAGACAACGCTATTAAATTAGAAGGAGATTCAGTTTGGAATTTAACTGTAATGTTTTTAACCTTATGGAATTCTTATCATAAAGAAGACGATAATTATTTAAAGTTTAAAACTCCATCTGACAAATCAATCAAACCTAATGGATACATTTCCTGTTATGGATCAGTTCCTTTAAATGGAATTCTTGAAGGAGAAGATGTTTACTTAAATATCATTAATAAAGCAGTTAATTATGTTTATATAACAACCCCATATTTAATAATAGATACCGATATGATTAATGCCTTAATTTTAGCCGTCAAAAGAGGAGTAGATGTTAAAATAATTATTCCTAATATTCCTGATAAAAAAATTGTTTATGAATTAACAAAATCATATGCTAAAAATTTAGTTGAAAATGGCGTTAAAGTATATACTTATACACCTGGATTTATTCATAGTAAAATATTTGTATCAGATGACAATAAAGCAACTGTCGGAACCATTAATCTTGATTATAGAAGTTTATATCTTCACTTTGAAAATGGTGTATATTTAGAAGAAGTAAATGAAATAAAAGATATTCATAGTGATGTTAAAGAAATAATTAAAGAATCACACCAATTAACAAAAAAAGATGTAACTTATAATATATATCGAAGATTATGGCAATCAATATTAAGATTTTTTGCCCCATTCTTTTAATACTCAACTAACAGTTGAGTTTTATTTTATTTAAAGTTGATTTACTCTTTTAAAGATTTATTATAAATTTTATTTAGAAAGAAGGAAAGAAAATGAAAAAGAAATTATTTTATGTTTTATTAGCAATCCTAATATTAAGTCTAGGACTAAATATATATAATCTTGTTAATAGAAAAACATCTAAGGTATCAGATTTACCTAAACCAGAATTATCTGAAGGATTAAGGGGACAATATGGAATTGATAAAAACATCAATGAAACAACAATAGATAACTACTTAAATAGAACAGATACAGTATATCGTGATGTGCGTATGTTAGAAGACACCGCAACATGGGAAAATAAAGGTGGAGACAGATATTTAACTGGATATATAAAAGGATTTGAAATAATTCCATCACCATATTTAGCAAGTTATACTGACGCATACATAAAACAAAAAGAAAAAGAAAATGTAAGTGGTTTATATACTGGTAAAACATTATTCACATTAAACGAAGATGGAACATATAGTGCAAATTATAAAGAATCAATGGATATATTAGAAGCAATATTTCCAAAAGATAAAAATATCTTCATATTATGTGGAGCAGGTGGTTATGCTGGTCAAGTAAAAGATATGCTTGTTTCATTAGGATGGAATAAAGATTTAGTTAGAAATATAGGCGGATTCTGGTACTATGAAGGAAAAAACACTATTCAAGTTAAAGAAACTATAAATGGTAAAGATTATTATAATTTTAGTAAAGTTCCATACTATAATATAGATTTTAAATCTTTACATAGTGTTAAATAATGAAAAATAAAAATATATTAATAATAATCGGAATTATAATATTAATTACTATAATAATATCATTAAATCTTAATTTAAAAAGTAAAATTAATTTATCAGAGCAATACTATCAATATGGAACAATTAAAGATATAACTAAAGAAGAATTATTAACTAAAATAAATAATAAAGAAAATTTTATCTTATTTACAAATAACAACTTTTGCACATTTAAGATATCTTGTGAAGAAATATTTAAAGAAAGCGCTCAAGAATTAAATATAACGATTTTAAAAATCCCGTTTGATGAATTTAAAACAACCAAATTACATGACACAATAAAATTTGCTCCATCAGTAATTATTATAAAAGATGGTAAAATTATAGAATATTTAGATCCTGAAAAAAATGATGATTTATCAAAATATCAAGATAAAAAAGAATTTACATCTTGGATAAAAGAGTATATTAATATATAATATTTAAGATGACTTATGAAAAATAGAGAAGAATTTGAAAATATAATTAAAGATATAAAAGAAAATGAAACAGTTAATTTAATGAAAAATTATAGACAACATTTTAACACATCATGCTTTGAACACTGCTATAATGCTTCATATTACTGTTTTTTAATAGCTAAAAAATTACATTGGGATTATATCTCAGTTGCTAGATCAGCTATGCTTCATGATTTATTTTTATATGACTGGCGTAAAAGAGAAAATAATCGTAAAAGATTTCATGCTTTTAGACACGGAAATATTGCTTGTCAAAATGCTTGCAAATTATTTAGTTTAACCGAAAAAGAACAAAATATAATAAAAAGGCATATGTTTCCAGTAACACCTATTCCACCAAATTCTAAGGAAGGCTTATTATTAACTTTAATAGATAAATACTGTGGATTAATAGAAATAAAAAGCTACTTTAAGAGGAATCATGAAAATTAAAGAACCAATAATAAAATCATTAAATCCTCAAAATATATATTCCACACTAGAAACAAACGAATTTACCAATAACTTATATATTTACAATAATGAAGAAAATATTAAAATAAAAGATGTTGAAATAAATAGTTGTCATTTTAAAAACTATGATTTTAATAAAGTAAAATTAGAAAATGTCGAAATTTATGACTGTATTTTTGAAAACTGTAATTTAGCCAATCTTAATTTTGATTATAAATTAATTCATCGTACTATTTTTAAAAATTGTACTTTAATTGGAACATCATTTATTGATTCAAGTTTAAAAGATATAAAATTTATAGAATCTAATTTACAATATAATAATTTTTCTGGCTCTAAATTATCTAATATCTTATTTGAAAACTGTAATCTAAATGAAAGTTCACTAATTGAAACTACATTAAAAAATATCGAATTTAACAAATGTACTTTAAATAAATCTGAAATATTTAATACTAGTTTAAAGGATATTGACCTATCATCTTGTGATATCCATTCAATTATAATTGATAATAATTCCATAAAAGGTTTGATAATTGATCCATCTCAAGCAATTGATTTAATAAATATGTTAGAAGTAAAACTAAAATAAAATTTAAAAATCATTTTCCCAAAATTTGCCGTCAAGTGTCCGTAGCTTTGTATATAACAAACCTATGTTCGCTTGACGGGGGGGTAAACCGAGATATAATTTCACTATAGGATAAGGAGTGAAATTATTTTTTATGGAAAGAAAACAAAAAGAACAAATAATAATTGTAGTAACAATTATAGCACTGGTGCTTATGTTTATAGGTATTAGTTATGCATACTTTACAGCAGTTAATAATGAAAGATCAGGATCAAGCATTGTAGCAGTAGGTGGTAAAATGTTAATTAATTATGATGATGGAACTGATGATATAAAACCAGTAACAAATATTAAACCAAGTAATGCAATATTGGTAGATAAAACATTTACCTTAACTGGAACAAATACAACCAAAGATTTAACAATGTCATATAAAGTAGGACTAAAATATACCTCAACATTTAGTGATGGAATGATGCATTATTATATAAAAGAAGTAAATAGGGAAGAAGGTTCAAGTGTAACAGCAGATTATGTAATAACTCCAGAAGAAGGAAAAACAGAAAATGACTATATAAATCAAACAGTACCAGGAAATGCTAGCAAAACAGGATATGTTCATGGAACTTTAAAAAATGGAAATAAATATACTGAAATGGTAACTGGAGAGTTTCCAGCGAGTACAAATGATCAAACTATAACGTTTAATTTAATACTACAATTTCCTGATAATAATGAAAATCAAGACTCAGAAAAAGGAAAAACATTTAATGGTAAAGTAGTAATAAATTATGAGCCAAAATATATTTCAACTTATTTAACAAAATTAGATAAAACGAAAAATGGCTTAGAAGAAGATAAAACAACAGATCAAAACTTAAGGTATGTAGGAGCATCACCAAGGAACTATCTAAAATTTAATGGTGATGAAACATGGAGAATAATCGGAGTATTTAATAATATAACAACCATAGATAAAGAAGGAAAAGAAAAGAAGGAATCACTTGTAAAAATAGTAAGAAATGATTCCCTAGGAGATTATTCATGGGATAGTTCAGGATCAGATAAAAATAATGGCAACGGAATAAATGAATGGAGTCAAGCAGATTTAATGACCGAATTAAATACTGATTATATAAATCCAAATCCAACAAGTGAAACAACAGAATGGTTTAATGGCTATAATAATTCAAAAAATGGATCATACGATTATAGTAAAAATATTAAAAATATAAAAAGTGGTTCAATAGATAAAGTAGCAAAAGTAAGATGGAACTTAGGCGGTTATAATACTCCTGCAGTTTCTGCATTAAATATATACAATGCAGAAAGAGGAACAGCACATATAAGTAATCCATCAGATGGAACAACAAGAAACAACACATGGGATGGAAAAATAGCATTAATATACCCAAGTGACTATGGATATGCATCAATAAATAAAGCATGTAGAGATAATATGAGTTCATCAATAAACAATGTATATAATTGTAAAAATGAAAACTGGTTGTTTAATAGTGCAAATCAATGGACTTTGTCCCCTCTTTCTGACAATGCGTCTAGTGTGTTCCTTGTCGCTTCGGTTGGGATTGTCTACGGCAGCTTTGCTAGCTTCAATGGTGGTGTGCGTCCGGCCCTTTTCTTAAAATCTGATGTCGTGATAACTGGAGGAACAGGCGAAAGTGTAGAAAATGCATATACACTTGAGTGATATATAGCGAAGCGTGAGGGGGCGTAGGCAGGTAGGGACCTGCCACGAGTTAAGAAAAATAAAGTTAATATTGACTTTATTTTTTATTATACATATAATGAATATATGAGCAAACGTTCATATAAGGAGGAAATTTATGTTAAATGATGATCAAGTAATCGATTTATCAGAGTTATTTAAAATATTTGGTGATTCTACTAGAATCAAAATAATTAATTGTTTATTAGAAAAGGAATTATGCGTAAGCGAAATAGCCGAGTTAACAAATTCTACCCAATCAGCTATCTCTCATCAATTAAGGATTCTAAAACAATCCAAATTAGTTAAATATCGTAAAGAAGGGCAAAATACCATATATAGTTTAGCCGATGACCATGTAGAAAAAATATTTAGAGTGGGAGTTGAACATATTGATGAAATATAAATATAAAATTGAAAACCTTGACTGCGCAAACTGTGCTAAAGAAATAGAAAATCACTTAAACAAAGATTCAAACTTAAAAAATGTATCTTGTAACTTTAGTAAATCAACATTAATTTTAGAAACAACGTTAACTAAAAATATCAAAAAATATGTTAGTAAAAAATCAAAAGAAGTTGAACCCGATATAACCATTTTAGAACTAAATGAAAATATTGATGCTAAAAATAAAATGAAGAAAGATATAATAATTTTAGTTGTTGGTTTATTCTTAATCTTACTATCTCATTTATTTAATCAAAATAAAATAATAAATGAAATATTAAGTATTTTTGCTTTAATAGTTCTACTATCTAAAGCAACCATAAAAGCAATAAAGATGCTTATCAAATCACATACTATAAATGAAAATATGTTAATAAGTATTTCTTGTGTAGGAGCTTTTCTAATTGGTAAAGAAATAGAAGGATTAATGGTTATCTTCCTATATCAAATAGGTAAGATATTAGAGAGTCTTGCCCTTAATAATTCACGTAAAAGCATATCAAATTTAATGGATATTAAGCCAGATTACGCCTGTGTTTTAAGAAATAATGAACAAGTTATAGTAAATCCTGAAGATGTTAAAATAGGTGAAACAATTATTGTTAAAAAAGGTGAAAAAATTCCATTAGATGGAATAATTATTAAAGGCGATTCTAAATTAAATAACAGTTCCCTAACTGGAGAATCTAAATTAGTAAGTGTTAAAGAACAAGACGAAGTATTATCTGGAACTATTAACATTGGAAACATCTTAGAAATAAAAGTAACAAAAGATTATGAAAATTCAACAGTTGCTCAAATCCTAGAACTTGTTGAAAATGCAAGTGATAAAAAAGCAAAAACTGAAAACTTTGTATCTCACGCTGCTAAAATATATACACCAGTTGTCTTAATACTTTCAATTATTGTATTTATAACCTATCCAATCTTCTTTGATTTCACAATAAAAGAAGCCTTAAACATTGCCTTAACTTATCTAGTTATTTCTTGCCCATGTGCTATTGCTATTTCCGTACCTCTATCATATTTTTCAGGTATTGGAGTTTCATCTGAAAATGGAATCCTTATTAAAGGAAGCGACTACCTAGATAACTTACGTAAATTAAATACTATTATCTTTGATAAAACCGGCACTATTACAACCGGTAACTTCGAAGATTTAAATCTAATTATTTTAGATAATGAATATTCAAAAAACGATATAATAAATTACTATATAAAAGGAGAATCTTTAAGCAATCATCCTATTGGTAAATCAATAGTAAAATATTATGCTAAAAAAACTGATACCAAAGACGTTAAAAACTTTAAAGAAATTTCCGGAAAAGGTATTTCTTATGAAATAGATTCAACTAAAGTTAAAATTGGTAGTGCTGAATTTGCTAAATCAAAACAACTAGAAAAAGGAATATTCCTAAAAGTAGATAATAAAATTATTGCCAAAATAGAACTTAAAGATAAAATAAAATCTAATTCTAAAAAAGTAATTTCTGAGTTAAAAAAACTTAATATCAAAACTATGATATTTACCGGAGATAAAAAAGAAATAGCCGAAGAAATAGCAGAAAAAGTAAACATTGATGAAGTTAAATATGAATTATTACCAAATCAAAAATATAATGAACTAATAAAAGAAATGGCAAAAGATAATAATTTAGTCGGATTTGTTGGTGATGGAATTAATGACGCACCCTCAATTGTTGCATCAAATATTGGTTTTTCTATGGGTAATATTGGAAGCAGTTCGGCTATTGAAGCATCAGATGTCGTTATAATTGATGATGATCTTGATAAAATAAGAAAGGCTATCGATATTTCTAAATATACAGCTAAAATAATTAAAGAAAATTTAATATTTTCAATTAGTACTAAAATAATCATTTTAATCTTAACAAGTATGAATCAAGCCACTATGGCAGCAGCCGTATTTGCCGATACAGGTGTAACTGTTTTAACCATTTTAAATACAACCAGAATCCTTAAACATAAAATCAAATAAATTTCATACAATTTTCTCATCATTTTCACATTAATTAGATATCATTTAATTGTCGAAAGGAGAGGTGATAAAATATATTAAAAAAATAAAAATCACATCTAAGAAGTAAATAATTAAAAGATATAAATAAATGAAAGAAGGAAATTAATGAATATAAAAATAGTTGGAACTAATTCTAGTAATAAAATAAAATTAATTAAAAATGTAAAAAAATCATTAAGTACTCTCAAACTTGATTTCACCCCTACAATTTTAAATGTAATAACTGATAAAAACTACAACGTAAAAAATCCTCCCTTACTCGTTATTAATGATAATGTAATTAGCGAAGGAAAAGTTCTAACTGAAAGAGAAATATCAAAATATATAAAAGAATACGCAATTTAATTAACCGAAAAAATAGCCAAACTATAAAACAAATAGGTTTAACTCCGAACTTATTTGTTTTTTTATTGCTTATCAAAAATAAATAATGATAAAATAAGTTTGTAATGAAAGAAGGCATATAATGAAAAAAATAATATTGTTGATAACTCTAGTTTTATTAACATCTTATGGCAAAAAAGAACCATATTCAAATAAATTTAAAAAAGAATATGAAAATAATAACCACCAAAAAACAATTGATGGAGCTGAACGCTACTACAAATTATTAAATTACTTTGATGAATTTTTGGAAGAATATACCTTAACAACTTCAAAAGATAAAACATTTAAAGAATTTTTAAATAATTAATATAAGGAGGTTAAATGAAATATAAAATAATTCTATTAAACTTACTTATTTTATTCCTGTTTGGTTGTTCAAATAAAAAAGTTGAAACCATAACAACCCCTGATATAAAAATAAATGTAATTAAAAATGATATTGAATATAATGAAAAAATTAATTTATCAGATTTAATCACATTACCCGATAATTATAAATATGAAGATTTTAAAATTAATACATTAAGATTAGGAACAAAAGAAATAAAATTTAATTATACTGATGAAGAAGAAAAAAATCACACTTTTAAATTTGAAATAAATATTAAAGATACAACTAAACCAATGATTCTTCATCGTACTACTTTTACCTATGAAAAAGGATCTGATATTAATTTATTAGATAAAATAATTTGTGGTGATAACTACGATGATTATATAACCTGTAACATAAAAGGAGAATACGATACTAATAAAGTTGGTACATATAAACTTTACTTTACTGCTAAAGATAGTAATGGAAATTTAACTGAAAGCCCTTTTAACTTAGTTATCAAAGATAAAATAGAACCATCTAAGCCTTATACACCTAAAACAATTACTTTATCTGAATTTAACAATAAATATGTTAAAAATACAACCAATGAACTTGCAATAGACGTTTCAACTTGGCAAGGCGATATTGATTATGATGCCCTAACTGAAAGTGGTATCAAAAATATTTTAATTCGTATTGGATTTTCTACAACTGATAATCGTATAATAATGGATAATCGTTTCGAACGTAATCTAAAACTTGCTCACGAACATGGCTTAAATGTTGGATTATATTTTTATAGCAAAGCTCATGACTTAGAGCAAAGTATTAAAGAAGCCGACTGGATTATTGATAACTTAAATAACGAAAAATTAGAACTACCTATATATTTCGACTGGGAATGCTGGGATGATTTTAATTCATTTCACATTAGTTATGTAAAACTTAATCTAATTGCTGAAAGCTTTATGAATCGTCTAATCGAAAAAGGGTATTCGTCTGGCCTTTATGGCAGTGCTTCCTACTTAGAAAAAATATGGGATTTAAATGAATACAACATTTGGCTTGCTCACTATACTGAAAAAACAGATTATCAAAATAAATACAACATCTGGCAACAAACCGCAAGTGGTATAGTACCCGGTATTGAAGGTAACGTTGATTTAAACATTATTAAAAAATAATAGTAGAAATAAAAAAATATAAATTATATAATATAAATAACTTGGAGATGATAAAAATATGGAAAGAAAAACAATATTAACTGGGGATCGTCCTACTGGAAAATTACATTTAGGCCATTATGCAGGCTCATTACGTAATCGTGTCGAACTTCAAAATAGTGGTAAATATGATATGTATGTCTTTATTGCCGATATGCAAGCCCTAACAGATAATGCTAAGAATCCTCAAAAAGTAAGAGACAATATTATCGAAGTAGCGTTAGATTATCTATCAGTTGGATTAGATCCTGAAAAAACATGTATCTTCGTTCAATCACAAATTCCTGCTCTATCAGAACTTACCATGTACTATATGAATCTAGTAAGTCTTGCTAGATTAAAGAGAAATCCCACTATAAAAAGTGAAATAAAAGAACGTGGTTTTGGTGAAACAATTCCTGTTGGTTTCTTAACTTATCCCATAAGTCAAGCCGCCGATATTACCGCATTCGATGCAGATTTAGTTCCTGTTGGAGAAGATCAAGCACCTATCTTAGAACAAGATATCGAAATAGTTAGAACCTTTAATTTAATTTATGGTAAAACTCTAAAAGAACCAAAACAATTAACCCCGGAAAATGTCTGTAAACGTCTACCAGGTATTGATGGTAAAAATAAAATGAGTAAATCATTAGGCAACTGTATTTATCTATCTGATACTCCAGAAGAAGTAACTAAAAAAGTAATGACAATGTATACTGATCCAAATCATATTAGAGTTGAAGATCCTGGTGATACTAA
>CAKOKM010000023.1 GCA_934091015.1 uncultured Bacilli bacterium
TGATAAGTATTTAGTACAACCTGTTAATAAGAAACATAAGCTGACTAAAATTATGATGTACTTTTTTTTCATAGTTTCTCCTTTATTACTTTAAGCAAATTATCTTCGATTTGTTTAAAATCTAAAGTATCACACTTTTTCATTATTATTATAATATAGTCATATTCATTTTTAAATACTTTTATATTAGTTCTAATAATTTCTCTTAATATTCTACGATAACGATTTCTTTTATAAGCTTTACCAAACTTTTTAGCTTGGGTAATTCCAAATCTAGGATTATCTAATTTCTTTTCCTTATAATAAATTATAAAGAATGGAGAATAGATCTTGGTTCCGGTTTTAATAATATCGTTAAATTCATCAGCGGACTTAATTCGCATTTGAGTATTCATTGTTATTCCTCCTATTGATTAGAATAAAAACCACTTACGTGGCTACTTACATAATACTTTACGACCTTTACGTCTACGAGATTTTAATATGTTAGAATTTTTTCTAGCAAAGAATCCATGTTTCTTTTTCATTTTTCTATTGTTTGGTTGATATGTTCTTTTCATCGTTTGCACCTCCGCTTCATTCGTAATCATAGTATAATATAAGTTAGGTAAAAAGTAAAGAAAAAATAGTTTTCCACAGAAATGTGTGGAAAAGTGGAAAACTTTTAAACAATGTGAAAATAAATTTGTTGATAATGTTGATAAGTTGTTTATATACCGATAAAATGGTCTTATTTTTGTGGAAAAGTGTGTGTATAACTATGTTTAAAAAAATTTTTTGTATTTTTTACTTTATTTTTCCACAATCGTGTTTTACAATAATGGTAGTAAAAAACGGAACATCGGGGTGATGGTATGGATAATGAACAATTGTGGAATAAATTTTTAGCTCAAATTCAAGTTAAAATACTACAACCTTTTTCTTTTAATAGTTGGCTAAAACCCACGAAATTACTGGGAATAAATGGAAATTCTTGTATTGTAGAGGTAGAGAGTGAATTTCAAAAGAACTTTTTGGCACGAAATTATACTGATTTAATGAGTGAAGTTTTATATGAAATAACTAATGTTAATTATGATTTTGAATTTGTTCTTAAAAGTGATAATCATAAAGAAGAAATATCTCAAAATGATAGAGTAGTTGAAACAAAAAATCTTGGCAAAGCCCTAGAAATAGAGCATAAAAAATTAAATTCTAATTTGAATCCGAAATATACCTTTGATAATTTTATAGTAGGAGATACAAACAGATTTGCTTGTTCATCAGCACAAGCAGTTGCAGAAAATCCAGGTAAAATATATAACCCTTTATTTATATATGGAAAGAGTGGACTTGGTAAAACACATTTGATGCATGCAATTGGTAATAGAATTTCAAATAGCTCAGATAAAGTAGTTCTTTATGTAACAAGTAGTGAATTTATAGCTGATTTTACAGGAATGCTTCGAAAAGATAAGAATGTTGACAATTATGAAGTTATGAACAATTTTAAAGAGAAATATCGTAACATCGACGTTCTTATTATAGATGATATTCAATTTTTAGCTGGTGCTGATAAATCACAAGATGAATTTTTCCATACTTTTACTGAATTATATGATTCAAATAAACAGATAATTATTAGTTCTGATAGATCACCAGATGATTTAAAATTATTAGAAGAAAGACTTTTAACAAGGTTTAGATGGGGATTAACGGCTAACATTTATCCACCTGATTTTGCATTAAGATGCCAAATTCTTAGAAATAAAATGATGGGGCATGAAGTTGCTAAAATGGTTGATGATAGGGTAATTGAATATATTGCATCTAATTGTGAGAATGATGTTAGACAGTTAGAAGGCGCTATTAATAGGTTATATGCTTATGCTGCAATTATGGTACCAAATGAGATAAATGTTGAATTTGCAACTGAGGCTTTAAAAGGTTTTCTAGGCACATCAATGTATATAACAAATAATATTCAAAGAATTCAAAGAGCAGTTGCTGAATATTTTAATCTAAGTGTTGAAGATTTAAAAAGTAAAAAAAGGACAGCAAATATTAATTATGCTAGACAAATTGGGATATATTTAAGTCAAACAACAACTGATGAAACACTTGTTAAAATAGGACTTGAATTTGGAAATAGAGATCATTCAACAGTAATTCATGCCTGTGATAAAATAGCGGAAGATATTAACACAAATGCAAAGTTAAAAGATGATATAGAGAACATAAAAAATAAAATTGTTAATTAATGTGGAAAAGTTTTGAAATAAAATTTTTAAAGAAAGCCTTTAAAATAAGGATAATTTAGAGTTTTCCACAAAATGAACACCATTATTATTATTAAATTAGAAAGAAGGAAATAAAATGAAATTAATAATTGAAAAAAATATTTTATTAGAAAGTTTAAGTAATGTTATTAGAGCTGTGTCTCCAAGAAATATTATACCTATATTAAATGGAGTTATGTTTGATTTAAAAGAAGAAGGTTTATATTTAACTGCTAGTGATAGTGATCTTGTTATAAGAAAATTTATTCCAAGTGAAAATATTAAATCAATTGAAGAAACAGGTAAAATTATTATTCAAAGTAAATACTTATTAGAAATAATAAAGAAAATGCCTAATTCAGATATTAATATTGAGGTTATAGATGGATTAAAAATAATAATTAGTACAGAGAATACAGTTTATAATTTAAATTGTTTAAGTACTGAAGATTATCCTAATATAAATTTAGAAACTGTTAATAACCCAATAGTTTTGAACAGTTCAATTTTAAAAGAGTTGTTTTCACAAACTTTATTTGCTATTTCTACTCAGGAATCTCGACCTTTATTAACCGGTTTAAATATTAGAATTAATGGTAATGTGATGGAATGTGTTACAACTGATAGTTACAGACTTGCTAAGAAGACAATTATTTTAGATGCAGATTATGGAACATATGATATTGTTGTTCCAGGAAAAAATATTCAAGAATTTGATAAGATATTAACTGATGAAGAAGATGTTAAGATTAATTTATTTAGTAACAAGTTATTATTTGAATATAATGGTTATTTATTTCAAACAAGTTTACTTAGTGGACAATATCCTAATACATCTAATTTAATACCAACAGATTTTGAGTATATTTTAACTACTAATTTAGATAATTTTTATAGCGCAATTGATAGAGCAGCGTTACTTACACAAAATAAGGATAAAAATTTAATTAATATGAAAACAGTAGGAAATGAACTTGTTATTACTTCATTTGCTAGTGAAATTGGTAAATCTGAGGAAAGTGTTGCTATTTCAAAAAATAATGATAATGATATTGCAATTTCTTATAGTGCTAAATATATGCTTGATGCTTTAAAGACATTAAGTGATGATGAGTTAATTATATTAATGAATGGTGATTCTAAACCAATAATTTTAAAAAATGCTAAAGATGAAAGCTTAATTCAGTTGATTTTACCTATTAAAACATATTAAAATTTATATTTATGGAAAAGTGGATTTTAAATAATTCGCTTTTTTTTAATTTTTCAAATTTTTTCGACAAATTTCGGCATATTTCGACAAAATGTTGTGATTTAATATACGACTTAAGAGGGGGTGAGTGATTTGAAAAGTTATAAGATTACAGAAAATACATTAGCGATTGTACCATTAAGTAAAAAGAAGACGGTAGTATATGAAAATCATGATTATTTTATTTTAGAGAAGAATGTATCGTCAGTTATTAATGAAAATTGCGAATATTATGGAAGTAGTATTGATGGAAGATTAAAAGGAACTTATGCTATGCTTGGTTTTGGTTATAAGGCTCCAATTGTTATGTCTGAACAAGATAATATGATATTTTTTCCAACATGTTCTCCTAGATTAAAAGAATGTTCTTGGATTAATTTAGGAAATATTAAAAAAATAGTTCCGGATGATGAAAAAACAACTATTCAGTTTTTAAATGATGAAGAAATAAATGTAGATGCAACTTATAATATAATAAGAAATCAGTACTTTAAATCTTTATCGCTAGATAATGCATTAAAAAATAGAAAAAAAGATAAATAATTGTTTTAAGCAACATTAAAATGTGGTATAATGAAATAGGTATAGGTACTTTAGAATATACCTATTTTGTTCTATATGGCTTTAAAGAGGGTTTAAAATGAAAATCACTAATTTGAAATTAACAAATTTTAGAAATTATGAAAAATTAAATTTACATTTTTCGAATTATAAAAATATAATAATTGGAAATAATGGATTAGGTAAAACAAATATAGTTGAAGCTATATATTATTTATCAATAACTAAATCATTTAGAACTAATAATCATGAAGTGTTAATAAGAGAAAATAGTGATTTTGCCGTAATTGAAGCAACTGTACTTAACAAAATAAAGAATAAATATAGGGTAGTTATAACAAAAGATGGAAAGAAGATTAAAATTGATAATCAAGAAATAACTAAATTATCAGATTATATATCTAAAGTTAACGTAGTTCTTTTTAATAGAGAGGATATGAAGTTAATTAAAGATAATCCTTCAGTACATCGAAAACTTATTAATATGGATTTGTCTGGTTTTAATAATAATTATTTACGACTGCTTAGTTTATATAATAAGATTCTTAAGCAAAGAAATAGTTATTTAAAAATTATGAAAACTAAAATGGCAGATTATGATGATTATTTAGACATTATAACTAATAAGTTAATTGAAGTTGGACTCCAAATTAATAAGATAAGATTTGATTATATTAGTGAAATTAATTTATATTTGAACCATATTTTTAATAAATCAGTTAAAAAAGGTGATCTTTATTTAAAATATGTGTCTAATTATAATGAAAAGAGTTATGAAGATTTGTTAAGGGATTATAAAAAATCTTTTAATAGAGATGTAAATTATGGTGTTACTAATATAGGTGTTCATTTGGATGATTATATTTTTGAACTAGATGGAAAACTGGCAAAAGAATATTTATCTGAGGGAGAGCAAAAGAGTGCAGTTATTGCATTTAAATTATCAGAGGTGAAGTATTGCATGAATAAGATGAACACAACACCGATTTTAATTTTGGATGATTTATTTAGTGAACTTGATGAGAAAAAGATTAATAAAATTATTGGTTCATTTAATAAGAATTTTCAAATTTTTATAACGACAACAGATATTAAGCATTTAAATAAGAAATTGCTTACTGATTGCACATTAATTAAGTTAACAGAAAAGAAAGTAGAGGTTATAGATTATGAATAGTAATGAAGAATATAATGAAAGTGATATTCAGGTTTTAGAAGGGTTAGAGGCTGTTAGAAAAAGACCGGGAATGTATATTGGTACTACTGATATTAAAGGATTACATCATTTAGTATGGGAAATAGTGGATAACTCAATAGATGAAGCTCTTGCAGGTTATTGTAAAAATATTGAAATTATTATCAACAAAGATAATTCAATAACTGTTAAAGATGATGGTCGTGGTATTCCGGTTGGAATTCATCCTAAAACTGGTATTTCAACGGTTGAAACAGTTTATACAGTGTTACATGCTGGTGGTAAATTTGGTGGCGGAGGATACAAAGTATCTGGAGGTTTACATGGTGTAGGTGCATCTGTTGTAAATGCATTATCAAAATGGGTTACAGTTACTGTTTATAAGGATTGTAAAATTTACGAAGCAAAGTTTGTAAATGGTGGAAAAATAGCTCAAAAATTAACTGAAATTGGTGAATGTGAACCTAATAGAACAGGTACAACTGTTAGTTTTAAACCAGATCCAGATATTTTTGATACTGATGTATATGATTATGAAACTTTAAAAGTAAGAGTTAGAGAACTTGCATTTTTAAATAGAGGTTTAAAAATTACTTTAAGAGATGATAGAGATGATGAAGATACTACTGGTGATTCTTTCCATTACGAAGGTGGTATTAGTGAGTATGTTAGATTCTTAAATCAAAATAAAACTCCTATTCATGAAGATATAATTCATTTACAGGGTGAAGAGGATGGTGTATTTTTTGAAGTTGCAATGCAATATAACGATGGGTACACTGACAATATTTACTCTTTTGTAAATAATATTAATACTCATGATGGCGGAACTCATGAAGAAGGTGTAAGAAGAGCATTAACAAGGGTAATTAATAATTATGCTAGAAAGATTAGTGCTTTAAAGGAAAAGGATGATTCTTTAACTGGTGATGATGTTAAAGAGGGATTAACTATGATTGTTTCTTGTAAACATCCAAATCCACAATTTGAAGGACAGACAAAAGGTAGACTTGGTAACTCTGAGGTAAGAAAACTTGCTGATAGTGTTTTCTCTAAAGGTTTTGAAAGATTTTTAATGGAAAATCCACAAGATGCAAAGATTATTATTGATAAATGTATTTTAGCATCTCGCGCAAGGCTTGCTGCTAAGAGGGCTAGAGAAACAACTAGAAAAAGTGATTTAGCAATTACAAATTTCTTTGGTAAATTATCTGATTGTAAGAGTAAAGATCCTAGTATTTCAGAAATTTTTATAGTCGAGGGAGATAGTGCCGGTGGTTCTGCTAAAAAGGGTAGAGATTCAATGACTCAAGCAATTCTTCCACTTAGAGGTAAGATTTTAAATGTAGAAAAAGCTAGACTTGATAGAGCACTTGGTAATGAAGAAATTAGAACTATTATTACTGCATTTGGTACTGGTATTGGTCAAGAATTTAATTTAGAAAAATTAAGATATCATAAAATCATTATAATGACCGATGCCGATGTCGATGGTGATCATATTCGTGTACTTTTATTAACTTTATTTTATCGTTTCTTTAAGCCTATTATTGAAGCTGGACATGTTTATGCTGCTCAACCTCCACTTTTTAGAATTCAACATGGAAAAATTAGAAAATATGTGTTAACTGAAGAGGAAAAAGAAAAATATTTAAGTACTTTACCTGAAAATGTTAGAGATAAAGCACAAATTACACGTATGAAAGGTTTAGGAGAGATGGATGCTGAAGAATTAAATGAAACGACTATGGATATTAATCAAAGAGTTTTAAGACAAATTTCTTTAGATGATGCTATTTTGGCTGATCAAATATTTACTCAATTAATGGGTGATGAGGTTGAACCTAGACGTCAATTTATAGAAGAAAATGCAAAATATGTAGATAATTTAGATATTTAGGAGGTGTTTTGATATGAATAATGAAGAAAATGAAAATATAATTGATACTACAAACGTAGATACTAATGAAGATTTAGTTACTCATGAAGAAATTGTTGATGATAATATTAAGGTAAATAATGATTCGACTGATGATTTTAGTGGTGTATTTCATGAAAGAGATTCTAGAGATGTAAATAATATTGTTACTGAGGTCAAGGATTCGTTTTTAAGATACTCTATGAGTGTTATTACTTCTCGTGCTCTACCAGACTTAAGAGATGGTTTAAAACCTGTTCATAGACGTATTTTATGGTCTATGTATGAGGAGGGGAATACTCCCGATAAACCTCATAGAAAATCAGCTACAACTGTTGGTAATGTTATGGGACATTATCATCCACATGGTGACTCTTCTATTTATGAAGCAATGGTAAGACTTGCACAGGATTTTAGTCAAAGATATACTTTGGTTGATGGACACGGAAACTTTGGTAATATTGATGGTGATAGTGCAGCCGCTTACCGTTATACTGAGGCTAGATTATCTAAGTTATCTCTTGAATTATTAAGAGATATTAATAAAGATACTGTTAATTTTATGCCTAACTTTGATGAAACTTTAAAAGAACCTAAGGTTTTACCTAGTAAATTTCCAAATGTACTTGTAAATGGAACAATGGGTATTGCAGTTGGTATGGCTACTAATATTCCTCCTCATAATTTAGGTGAGGTTATAGATGGATGTGTTGCTTATATTGATAATCCTGATATTGATACTTTAGGTTTAATGCAATATATTAAAGGACCTGATTTTCCAACAGGTGGTATTATTTTAGGAAATTCGGGTATTAAACAGGCTTATGAGACTGGAAGAGGAACAATAACTGTTAGAAGTAGAGCGGAAATTGAAGAAAAGGGAACTCATTCAAATATTGTTATTACTGAAGTTCCTTATGGTGTTAATACGAGTGAACTTAAAAATAAAGTTGCTGAACTTGTTCATAACAAGATTATTGATGGTATTACTGATTATCATACTGATTTAAAGGATGGAGTTAAAATTACTATTACTTTAAAGAAGGATGCTAATGCACAGGTTGTTTTAAATAAATTATTTAAACATTCTCAATTTCAAGTTAATTATAGTATTATCTTTTTAATGCTTGATCAAGGTGTTCCACGTACTTTGGGATTAAAATCTATTATTTCGAAGTATATAGATCATCAAAAAGAAGTTATTATTAGAAGAACTAAGTTTGATTTGAAAAAGAGTGAAGCTAGAGTTCATATTTTAGAAGGTTATAAGATTGCTCTTGATAATATTGATGAGGTTATTAATGTTATTAAGACATCTGAAACCGATGAAATTGCTAAAAAGACTTTAATGGATAGATTTTTCTTATCTCAAATTCAAGCTGAAAGTATTTTGGAATTAAAGTTAAGACGTTTAACTGGTTTAGAAAGAAGTAAGATTGAAGAGGAATTAAAGTCATTATTAGATCTAATTGAGGAATTAAAATCAATTTTAGCTAGTGAAGAAAAAGTTTTAAACATTATAAAACAAGAATTATTAGATATTAAGAATAGATACTCTGATGATAGACGTACTTCTATTGATATGACTGCTATTGATTATATTGAAGATGAGTCTTTAATTCCAAATGAAAATATAGTTATTTCTTTAACATCTAAAGGATATATTAAGAGAACTACTTCTGAAACTTATAAGATTCAAAATAGAGGTGGTGTAGGTGTAAAGGGAATGTCAACTAATGAGGAAGATTATGTCGAGTATATGTCAAACTTGATGTCTCATGATTATGTATTATTATTTACTAATAAGGGTAAGGTATATAAGATTAAAGGATATGAGGTTCCTGAATTTAGTAGAACTGCTAAGGGATTACCAATTATTAATTTATTACAAATAGATAAAGATGAATACGTAACTTCAATGCTTACTTATTCTAGAACTGATAGTGCTAAATATTTATTATTTGCTACTAAGAAAGGTATTGTTAAGAAGACTGCTATTGAGGAATTTGATAATATTAGAAAATCTGGTAAGATTTGTATTAGTTTAAGAGATAATGATGAATTGATTGGCGTTAAGAAAACTGACGGTGAATGCGATGTTGTTCTTGCTTCATCAGCTGGTAGAGTTGTATTATTCAAAGAATCCGATATTAGAATGATGGGTAGAACTGCTTCTGGAGTTAAAGGAATTAATCTCGGTGATGAGTTATGTGTTGGTGTAGAAACTACTAAGGAATCTGATAATATTATAATTGTTACTGAAAAAGGTTATGGTAAATTAACATTAATTAGTGAGTTTAGAAAAACTAGTAGAGGTAGCAAAGGTGTTAAGGCATTAAATATTACTGATAAGAATGGTGGTATTGCTGCAATTAAACGTGTAGAAGATAATTGTGATTTAATGATTATTACAAATGAAGGTATTATCATAAGAATTCCACTTGATCAATTAAGTCAATTAGGTAGAGTCACTCAAGGAACTAGACTTATTAATCTTAAAAATGATCAAAAAGTTGCAGCTATAAGCTTAATTTTAAGAAATAATGATGAAATTAACGATGTAAATGAGTAATTTATATCGTTTTTCTTTATTTTAAAAAAGTTTTCCACATTTTTTGTTTCAATAAATATTTATTTAATATATAGTTATTAACATTTATTTAAAAAATTATTTCCCGGGAAATAATTTTTTTATTAATTATGGTTATTTTGGCTATTTATATTATTTTTTAAAAAGTTATTAACATTATTTTTATACAAGTTTCACGTGAAACGTTTACTAATAAATATAACGTAAGTAATCTTAAGTTATCAATTTAAAACATATTTCTTAATTATTTATTAAATTAATATTATTAAAATATTAAAATTACTAAAATTTATATAAAAGTATTTATAATATGCTAGTAGATAAATTAAATTGTTACCATAGTTTCACGTAAAACATTATATGTGTATATAAGCATAAAATTATTTCCCGGGAAATAATTTGTTCGATATTTTTAATATTTTTTAAGCTGTTTTTTTTTGTAAACTATTTTATTTATTACTTATATATATTTATTTTGTTTATTTCAGTTAATTTCTGTGATTTATATTTTTAATAATTATTATTAATATCATATTATAATTGTTTCACGTGAAACTATTATTATTAAATGTAATATATAATTCATAATTATTATTTTTAATTTGAAATTTATTTATATTATCATAATTTATGATTTTTATTTTTTTATATATTATGTATTTAGTGTAATTAATTCATTTGATATTAAATAATAATTACTATTTAAATTTTTTACTATATTTATTATGTTTCACGTGAAACATACATGATTAGTAATTTAATATTGATTTATATGTTTTAAAATTATTTTCCGGAAAATAATTTGTTTGATATCATTAACAATGATTAAGCTAATATTTAGGTAAATTATATTATTTAAATTAGTTTTATATTAATGGCTTTTACTTTGGTATATGTTTCACGTGAAACTATTTATTATAAACAACTTATGTGATTCTTAATTAACAAGTTTAATTTATAATTTATAAATATGATAATAATTTTTATGATTACATTTTATATTTAATGTAATTAGTTTATTTTTGTATATTTGGAGTGATCATTATTTTTAGTTAATAATTAATTAAAATAATATTTAACATTTATTTCAATATAAATTATTATATTTTTAATTTTTTACATTTTAAATTTGATATGGTTTCACGTGAAACTATAATTATAGATCAATTTATTTACTGATATTATTATTAAAAATTATAACTGATTTGTTGGTGATATCTATATAATTATATTGTACTTGTATTATTTTATGTTTCACGTGAAACGTTACTAATAAATGTAACGTAAGTAATTTTAAGTTTTTAATTTAAAACATATTTTTAAATTATTAATATATTTTTTTAATTAACTATTAAATTAATATTATTAATATATTAAAATTACTAAAATTTATATAAAAGTATTTATAATATGCTAGTAGATAAATTAAATTGTTACCATAGTTTCACGTGAAACATTATAAGTGTATATTAACGTAAAATACATAAAATTATTTCCCGGGAAATAATTTGTTTGATTATACTTGTTAAAATTAATTTTATAAACTATGAATTTTAGTAATAATTTTATATTTTTTAAAGTTTTCCACATTATTTTCTTGTTATATATTATTTGATGTGTTATATTATATTTGTGCAATGTGTATGTAATAACCTGGTCAGATTAGGAATAAAGCAGCCATATTTACCTCTACACATGTGCACTTTTTTTGTTTGAAATGGAGAAGTTAATTATGATAGATGATGTATATAAATTATTAATAAAGTTATCTAATAAAGCTATTAAGCATAATGAGGTACCTGTTGCAGCTGTTTTAGTTGCTGATGGCAAAATTGTTTCATATGCTTATAATAAACGTCATAAAAGTAATTGTGTTTTTGATCACGCAGAAATTATTGCTATTTCTAAATATTCTAAAAAAATAAACGATTGGAGATTAAACAAATGTACGCTATATGTGACAATTGAACCGTGTGATATGTGTAAGTTATTTATTCGCGAAAGTAGAATAGAAAATGTGTACTATTTATTTGAAAAAAGTACTGATAAGAAGATGTATTCGAAAATAAATTTTTATAAAATAGATAATGATATTCTTGAAAATGAATATAAAAAAATAAGTGATTTGTTTTGGAAAAATAAGAGATAAATGGTATAATTAGTAGTAGGTGGTGATGCTGATGGCATATAAGGTTTTATATAGAAAATATCGACCTGATTCTTTTGAAAATTTATATGGACAAGAAGCTATTAAAAAGTTACTTTCAGAATCAATTGTTTTAAATAAAGTATCACATGCTTATTTGTTTCATGGTCCTAGAGGTACTGGTAAGACAAGTACTGCTAAAATATTTGCTAAAGCAATTAATTGTGAAAATAATGTAGATGGTAATCCTTGTAATAAGTGCAATAGTTGTGTTAATTTTAATGAATCACCAGATATAATAGAAATAGATGCTGCTAGTAATAATGGTGTTGATGAAATAAGAAATTTACGTGATAGTGCTAAAATACTGCCAACTTTTTCAAAATATAAGATTTATATTATTGATGAAGTTCATATGTTATCTGGTAGTGCATGGAATGCTTTTTTAAAAACTTTAGAAGAACCGCCTAGTCATGTTATTTTTATTTTAGCTACAACTGAATTACAAAAAATTCCACTTACTATTTTATCAAGATGTCAACGCTTTTCTTTTAAGAAATTGTCACCAGATATTATTGTAAGTAATATATTAAGAATTTCTAAATTAGAAAATATTGAAATAACTGATTCGGCTGCTAATTTAATTGCTGAACTTGCTGATGGTGCGATGAGAGATGCTTTAAGTATGCTTGATCAATTATCTAAAGAAAATGTTTTAATTGATGATAAGCTTATAGGTGATACTTTTGGTTTTGTTGGATCAAAGGATGTAGAGAAGATTTTTGAATTATTAAATGATGCTTGTTACGAAGATGTTAACGCTATATTTAATGAATATGGTGATAAGGGATTAAATATTAATTTGTTTGTAAATAAAATTATTGCATATATCTTTGATTTGGAAATGAAAATTGTTAATGGTTTAAGTTATCCAATTGCTGTATGTGATTTAAAAAATATGGCTTTTGATTTATCAAATGTTTTTGGTAAAAAGAATTCATTAGATTTAATTAAAATTATATTATTTAGCTATTATCAAAAATGTAAAGTTGATAATAAAGATAAAATAAAAATTACTAGTGAGTCAAGTAATAATGAGATAATTGACAAAAAAGTTAATAAAGTTGACAATTTGTCAATTGACAAAAAAGTCAATAATTTAGAACAAAAACAAGAATTTAATGAAGATACAAAAGATGATGTTACTAATAGTTTAAATATTATCCAAGATTCTTCAAATGTTAATAATGTTAGTGGTTCCAAAAAGAAAATAACTGATGAATTTATTAAAATTAGAATAAACAATTCTTATGTAAACGCTAGTCGTGATTGTAAAAAGGAATTTAATGAATTATGGAATAAATTTTTGACTGATATTGAATTTGAAAATAATCATGATTTATTAAATTTAATTGAAAATGTTAGTATTGAAGTTGTTTCACCAACAAATGTTATTTTTGCCAATAAGTCTCAATCGACAGTTTTATTGTTTAATGAAAGTTTAGATTTAATAGAAAATGCCTTTAATAAGGCATGTAAAAATAAAAAGAGTTTTATATGCTTAACACTTAATGATTGGAATATTGAAAAAAGTAAATATATGGAATTACTAAAAAATAAACAAAATAATTTTGTATATATAGAAGAAAAAAATGATATAATTAGTGAAGATGATGCGAATTTGTCAGTGTCAATTGCAAATGACTTATTTGGTGATTCGCTATTGGAAGTTAAATAAAGAAAGAGGAATGATTTTATGAATATGCAAAAATTAATGCAAGAAGCCCAAAAAATGCAAAGGGTTATAACTGAAAAACAAGAAGAAATTTTTAAAACAAATTATGAAGGTAAATCTGGATTTGTTACTGTTGTATTAAGTGGTAAAAAGGAAATGGTTTCTATAAAGATAGATACTCCATCATTAACTGATGCTGAGGATATAGATGCTTTACAAGATATGATTAAGATTGCTCATAATGAAGCAGTCTCTAAAATTGATAAGGACGTAGAAGTTAAACTTGGAACTTATGCTAAAGGTTTAAATGGTTTGATGTAATGATTTATCCTAAGGAGTTAGAAGAATTAATTGAGTATTTTAAAAAGTTACCGGGAATTGGAGAAAAGTCTGCTGAAAGACTTGCAATTTCATTACTTGATTTTTCAGAAGATGATATAAATTTATTTACAAAATGTATAATGGATGGAAAGAAGAATTTACATCCTTGTCGTATATGTGGAAATATAACTTCTGGTGATGTATGCTCAGTTTGTGATAATGATTATAGAAATAAAAATTTAATATGTGTTGTTGAAGATTTTAAAAGCATATTTGCTTTTGAAAAGATGGGAAAGTATCAAGGAGTATATCATGTTTTAGGTGGACTTATTTCTCCTATTGATGGTATTGGACCTGATGAACTTAACATTGATAGTTTAATTGCACGTTGTGGTAATGAGGATGTAGAACTTGTAATTGCATTAAAACCTACAATTGAAGGTGAAACTACAACACAATATATAAAAAAATTGTTAGAAAAAATGAATACGAAAATTTCAAGATTGTCTTATGGATTACCTGTTGGAACTGAACTTGATTATTTAGATTCATTAACATTAGAAAGGGCATTTGAAGATAGAAAAAATATTGCATAAATTTATTTATAATTAATATAATTTAATGTGATAAACATGTTATTAAAATTACTTAAAAAAATTTGTTATTCGTTTTTAATGATTTACAGTTTTGATATAATTCTTAGTGGTTTTAATGTTGTTGTACCAATTAATTTAATTACTGTTTTGGTTGTCCTTTGTTTAGGATATCCGGGATTAATTATGATTGCTTTATCTTTTCTACTTTTAATGTAGATTTTGAGTATGAAGGAAGAAAATATTAAATATTTATCTAATGTAATAGATGAGAATAAACTTTCTCATGCTTTTTTAGTTGAATCAAATAATTATGAAGATGTTAAGAATAGTGTTTTTAAATTGTTTTTAGAAAAGAAAATGATATTTAACATTGATGATATTGAGAATAATATTTCAGTTAGAATTTTAAGACCTATTGATAATTTAATTGATAAAGATCAAATATTGAATTTACAAGAATTTTTGGCTACTATGTCTTTTGATGGGTATTACAAATTATTTTTTATTTTGAATGCAGGCTTAATGAATGAACAATCTGTTAATAAATTATTAAAAGTATTGGAAGAACCTAATGAAAAAGTTGTTGGTTTTTTAATTAGTGATAATGCAAATGAATTATTACCAACTTTAATTAGTAGATGTCAAGTATTAAAAAATGATTTAGATGCTAGCAACGTTGTTGTTGATGAAGATATTTTTAATAATTTATGTAAATTTAAAAATTTTACCTTTGAAGATTATATTAAATTTAAGGTTGCTGTTACAAAATTAGATAAAGTTGCACTAAATAATTTATTTATGAAATATTTAGTATATTTAAATAATGTTAATGATATTTTTTATTTGAAGGTAAATGATTTTTTAAATAATTTAAGATATAATATAAATGTTGATTTAGCACTTGATAAACTATATTTTGAGAGTTTAGAATAAATTTTTGTTTTGAAAGGAGTGATAAAAATGGTTGTTGGTGTAAAATTTAAGGATACTGATAAATGCGTTTATTTTGATTCAAATGGAATTGAATTAAAAAAGGATGATTATGTAATTGTTCAATCTGATAATGGTACTTTATTTGGAAAGGTATTTAATATAAATAGTGAAGAAAATTATAGTGATATAAAAAATGTTGTTAGAGTTGCTAGTAAAAAGGATTATGATATATATTTAAAGAATTTAGCTGATGCTAAAGAGGCACTTAATTTTGCTAAGGCTTCTGCTAAAAATTTAGGATTAAAAATGCAGTTTGTTGATTCAATTTTTAATTTTGATCGTACTCAATTATTAATTAATTTTGTATCTGATGAAAGAATTGATTTTAGAGATTTGGTAAAAATACTTGCAGGAAAATATAAAACTAGAATTGAATTACATCAAATTGGTATTAGAGATAAGGCAAGAAAAATATCTGGTTTAGGTCCTTGTGGTAGACCATTGTGTTGTGGTAGTTTTTTAAATGAACTTGAAGCAGTTGGTATTAATATGGCTAAAAATCAAAATATTGCATTAAATCCCTCTAAAATAAATGGAGCATGTGGTAGATTATTGTGTTGTTTAGCATATGAAGATGAAAATTATAGTTATTATAGAAGCTTACTTCCTAAAATCGGTAGTGAAGTTACTTATGATGGAAAAAAATATAAAGTTTTAAATGTTAATGTTTTGAAAATGTCATATGTAATCAATGTTGATGGTGAATTAAAAGAAATTGTAGTTGATAATTATGAAAGAAATTAATGATTTATACGATTATGGTTATAAAATAGTACAAAATTCGGATTATTTTAAGTTTTCTTTAGATTCAATGTTACTTGCCAAATTTGTCAATATTAATATGTCAGATAGCAAATTACTTGATTTTTGTACTGGCAACTGTCCAGTTCCTATCATTTTATCAAATTCAATTAAAAATATAGTGGCGTTTGAAGTGCAAAAGGAAATATACGAACTTGGTGATGAATCTTTAAAATTAAATAGTATTAATAATGTGAAATTAATTAATGATGATATTAAAAATATTGGTAATTATTATGATGCTGGTTATTTTGATATTATTACTTGCAATCCGCCTTATTTTAAAGTGAATAATTCTTCTAAAACAAATGATAATAGTGTTAAAGCAATTGCTAGACATGAAATACTCATTAAATTAGAAGATATTGTTTCTCTTGCTTATAAATATTTAAGAGATAAAGGTAAACTTTATATTGTTTATCGTCCTGATAGATTAATGGAACTTCTTAAGTTATTTGATAAATATAAGTTTGGGATTAAGAAATTACAATGTTGTTATAATAATAGTGATAGTTTATCATCGATGATTTTAGTTGAGGCAATGAAAAATGGTCAAGATGATTTAAAAATATTGGCGCCATTTTATACAGAAAATTATAGGAGGCATGAATGAAATTAATTGTTGGACTTGGTAATCCAGGTAAAGAATATGAAAACACTAGACATAATATTGGCTTTTGGGCATTAGATAATTATTTAGGCTGTGTTTATTTTAAGCATGAAAAATTAGCCGATGTTTATAAAGATAATTCGGTTATATATATTAAACCTAATACTTTTATGAATTTATCGGGAGAAGCAGTTAAATATTATTTGAACTATTTTAAAATAGATAAAAAAGATTTATTAGTTATTCAAGATGATCTTGATTTACCTTTAGGAAAAATAAGAGTTAAAAATAATAGTTCTGCTGGTGGTCATAATGGGATTAAAAGTATTATTAAGGAAATTGGTAGTAATGAATTTTTAAGATTAAAAGTTGGTATTTCTAAAAGTAGTAATGATATTGTAGATTATGTATTAGGAAAATTTTCTATGGAAGAAAGAGAAGTTTTAGATAATTCTTGTAATGTGATTAATAACATAATAAATGATTTTATTAATGATGTTGATATAGAAAAATTAAAAAGTAGGTATAATTAAAATGGATTTTTTAGATAAAATATTTGATGAATTTAATAATAATTCTATTTCAGGATTAACTGATGATTTAAAAGGATTATATATTAAATATTTATGTAATAAATTTAAGAAAAATGTAATTGTTGTAACTAATTCTTTATATCAGGCAACCAATTATTATAATTTAATCAATAACTATTTTGAAAATAGTTACTTTTTTCCAATGGATGATTTTATAACTACTGTTCTTACGACTTCTTCTCCTGATTTAATGGTTAAAAGATTAGAAACTTTATCTTTAATAAGTAAAAATATTGAAAATAAGATTGTTGTAACTAATTTAGAAGGATTTTTAAAGTTTGTTCCTAAAAAAGATAATATTGTAAATCAGGATATTGTTATTAAAATAAATGATAATTTTAAACGTACTGATTTAGAAGATAAATTATTTCAATATGGTTATAATAAGACAAGTATAGTTACTTCAACTGGAGAATATTCTGTTAGAGGATTTATAATTGATTTATTTCCGTATAATTATGATAAACCAATTAGAATTGAATTTTTTGGTGATGAAATAGATAGTATTAAAAAGTTTGATGAAGAATCTCAGCTATCTATAGAAAATATTAGTGGTGTTACTATTAAGCCTTATAGGGAAAATGATTTAGAATCTGATTCAACTTTATATGATATTTTAGACAATCCAATAGTTGTTAAAATAGATTCTGATAATATTAAAAAATCTTATCTTGAATTACAAAATCAAATTCTTGAGTATAAAGAATCTAATAATATTGATATTAATCATAAATATATGGCAAATTTAGAAGATATTTATATTAAAGATGAATATGAACTTAATAATTTTGATAATAGTAAAAGTTTGAAGGTTAATTCTCAATCAATAGATAATTTTAATTCTAATTTAGAAAATTTACAATTTTTTATTAATCATCGTAAAAATAGCATGATTACGTTTTTGGCAATAAATTCTAAGGGATTAAAAGAAACTTTAAGTAATTTATTTGATGTGCGTACTGATAAAAATTATTTTCCGGGAAATATTTATTTTTTAGATTATAAGATAAATCATGGTTTTGTTTTTGATAAATATATTGTTATTTCGGAAAATGATATAATTGGTAGTAATTTTAGTGCTTCTTATTATAATCCGATTAAGATAGGTCGGAAGATTAAAGATTTTAGCGATATTAAACCTGGTGATTATGTTGTTCATAGAGCACATGGTATTGGAATTTATGGTGGTGTTGTTAATTTAGTTAAAAATGGTTTTAATAAAGACTATATAGTTATAAAGTATGCAGGTAATGACAAGGTATATATTCCTGTTGAAAAGATTAGTTCTATTTATAAATATGCTGATGCTGGTAGTGGGAATCAAAAAATAAATTCATTAAATTCTTTGTCTTGGGCTAAAGCTAAAAGAAGGGTTCAAAGTAAAATTAAAGATATTTCTGATGAACTTATTAGGCTTTATTCAGAAAGAAAGAAAATTACTAGTCCTGTATTTAAAGAAATGCCGGAAGAAGTTATGTTTGCTAGTGATTTTGAATATGTGGAGACTTCTGATCAGTTAAGATGTATTAATGAAGTATTAAATGATTTAGCTAGTAAGAAACCAATGGACAGATTGCTTTGCGGTGATGTAGGTTTTGGTAAGACTGAAGTTGCATTTAGAGGAATTTTTAGAACTGTTATTAATGGATATCAAGCAGCTTATTTATGTCCAACTACGATTTTATCTAAACAACAATATGAAAATGCTTTAAAGAGATTTAGGAATTTTCCAATTAGAATTGAAATTGTTAATAGATTTACTAGTCTTGGTGATTTTAAAAGAATTACTAAGGACTTAGAGGATGGTAAAGTAGATATTTTATTTGGAACTCATAAATTATTTAATGAAAATATAAAATTTAAAAAATTGGGATTGCTTGTTGTAGATGAGGAACAACGATTTGGTGTTAGTCAAAAAGAAAAAATTAAGGAAATGTGTACAAACATTAATGTACTAACTTTGTCAGCAACTCCGATTCCGAGAACTTTAAAAATGGCGATGAGTGGGCTTAGAGATTTATCAATTTTAGATACTGCACCTGTGGATAGATATCCTATTCAAACTTATGTGGCTCAGGATAATGATTTCTTAGTTAAAGAAGCTATTTATAAAGAATTAAGCCGTAAGGGACAAGTTTACTACTTATTTAATAATGTTGAAAAGATAGAAGATGAAGTAAATAAAATACAAGGAATGGTACCGGAAGCACGTATATGTTTTGCTCATGGTAAGATGGATAAATCTCATTTAGAAAAAATAATTGACGATTTTGTTAATTATAAATTTGATATTTTAGTTTGTACTACAATAATTGAAACTGGTATTGATATTTCTAATGTTAATACTTTAATAATAAAAGATGCTCAAAATTTTGGTTTAAGTCAGTTATATCAAATTCGTGGTAGAGTTGGAAGAACAAATAAGATTGCTTATGCTTATTTACTTTATAATAATAGTAAGATTATAAGTGAGGTTGCTGAAAAGAGATTAAATGCGATTAAAGAATTTACAGAACTTGGTAGTGGCTATAAAATCGCTATGAGAGATTTATCTATTAGAGGTGCTGGAGATTTACTTGGTAGTGAACAGGCTGGTTTTATAGAAACTGTTGGTATTGATTTATTTACTAAAATGGTGGAGGAAGCTGTTTCAGAAATAAATGGTAATCCGATAAAAGAAGATGACAGTGATAAATCATTGATTGATGTAAATACTCATATTGATGAAGATTATGTTCAAGATGAAAGCGTAAGAATTGAAATTCATCAATTAATTAATTCGATTTCAGATAAAGAAAGTTTATTAAAAGTTAAAAGTGAATTAGAGGATCGTTTTGGCAAGTTAGATGAAAAGATAATTATTTATATGTATGAAGAATGGTTTGAAAAATTAGCTATGAAATTAAACATTAATAAAGTTGTTCAAAATAAAAATTTTGTTGAATTATATATTCCTAGTGATATTTCTAATAAAGTTAATGGAGAAAAACTATTTATGGTTTTATATAGTATTAATCCTAAGTTAAGTTTAAGATACTTTAATAAAGAGATAATTATTAAACTTAATTTAATTAATTTAGATAAGCATTATGTTTATTATTTTGTGCCAGTTTTAGAAGAAATAATTAATGAGGTAGAATAAAATTTTAAAATTATTGCAAACTATAATTAGTGGTTTATGTGAATAATGAATATGTAAGAAAAATAGATGAATTAGGTAGAATTGTTGTGCCTAAAGAATTAAGAAATAATCTTAAAATACAAGATAATGAGAATGTACTTATAACGCAAAAAGATGACAATATTTGTATTTCTAAATATTCTTATTTGGAAAATTACAGTAAATTTTTAAATGATATTTGTACACTTTTTAATTTGATATATGGATATGAATTTGTGATTAAAGATAAAGATAATGTTATATATTCTAATTATAATAATAGTATTAAAATTAGTTTGGATAGTCCAATTATTGTTAATTCGGTAAACATTGGTGTGATTTCTATTTATGGAGATAATGTTACTTTGACTGATGTTAAACTTATATCTGGTATTATTTCAATTTATTTTACGTATATAAATGTTAAAGGTTAGGTAAATGTTTGTATTTACCTTTTCTTTTGTGCTATTATCTTTGGTAGGGAGATGTTCTTATGTTTACTGATACTCATTGTCATATTTTATTTGATAAATTTTATGATCCTATGAATGTGATTAATAATTTAGGAAGAGATAATATTCGAAGAATTATTATTAATGGATTTAATATTAAGTCTAATTGTGAAGTTATGGATCTGATTAATAATAAAAATGTTTATGGTGCTCTTGGAATTCATCCTGATAATATATTTGATTTTAATGATGTTGCTAAAAAATTTATTAATGAAAATATTAATAATAAAAAGATAATTGCTATTGGAGAAATTGGATTAGATTATTTTCATAATAAGGAAAATAAAAAGGAACAATTAGAAATGCTTGATTATTTTCTTGGGTTAGCTGAAAAAAATAATTTGCCGGTAATAATTCATTCTAGAGAAGCGACTGGTGATTTACTTGAATTATTAAAGAAACATAAATGCAAAGGAATTATACATTGTTTTTCTGGAAGTTTGGAAACGGCAAGAGAATATATAAAGCTTGGATATAAACTTGGAATTGGTGGTGTGTTATCTTTTAAAAATTGCAATTTAAAAGATGTATTAAAGGAAATAGATTTATGTCATATTTTACTTGAAACTGATAGTCCTTATTTGTCACCTGTTCCACTTAGAGGATTACCTAATGAACCGGTGAATCTTAATATAATTGCTGATTATTTATGTTCAATTTATAATGTTTCGTTAAATGAACTTGCAAATGCACTAGAAGATAATTTTAATGATGTTTTTAATATATAGTCCTATTTTATGGACTTTTTTTAATTCTTTTGTTATTATTTATTTAAGGTAGTGATATAATTTGAAAAATAGATTTTTAGTAATTTTTGAAATTTACACATTAATTATTATAGTTCTTTTGGCTTCTAGTGTTTCTACTGGTAAAAAAGAAACTAAAATTGATAATGAAAGTATTAATAAAAATATAGATTTAATTGCGAAAGC
>CAKOKM010000024.1 GCA_934091015.1 uncultured Bacilli bacterium
TATAATAAAGGAGCAACCTTTAATGGAAAGATATTAATAAATGATGCATTATCAACCGAGATAGCAGGCCAAACAGCAGTAGATACAATAGATAGACAATTAGAAACCCAAGATAATAGTTTATATTTAACAAAAATATTTACTGATAATACACCAGATAAAAATGTTAGATTTACCAGAAATGAATCATTATTAAATACAACAACAGTATCAAATCAAAACCAGAATTATTATGAAACAAGATTGTTAGGAACAACTTTACAAATATCAAATTACATAAAAATATTTGGACAACGTGCCCAAATAATAGGAGTGTTCAAAGTTAAAAATGTCGACACTGGAGAATATGAAAGATTATTGAAAGTTCAACTTGATAATTATGTCTATAAACCATTTGATACAAATGGAACAAATAATTGGGAAACATCCAGCTTAATACAAACATTAAACAGTGAAGACAATTTAAATGAATATTACAATTATTATAAAGATTATTTTAGTTCATCAAAAAGTGGTAGTACTTATTTTGATTATGACAATGATTTTGGAACAGTTGATTCAAATACTTATATTGGTGTAATCGCTAATGTAGAATGGGATATTGGAGGATTAGATAGTTTAAATGTAAGTTTAGAAGATGCATATAAACAAGAAAGAGGACTAACACTATATACCACAAATAAGAAAACATGGACAGGCAAAATCGGATTACCAAGTTTAACTGATTACTTATATGATAAATTAGGAGCTGATTGTGCAAGTGATTTATCAACTTGTTCAACACTTGCAAATTTAGTATCTGCTCCATCCGTTAATTTAACCTTAACAAAAGATAATACATCTATATCAAATATGTACCTATATGATTATAATTATCGTGCACCAAAATCAACATCTACAGGTGGCAATGTATATCCAACATTTTATTTAAAAAAAGATGTTAAATTTGCATGTGGAGATGGAAGCGGTAATAATCCTTATGCAATCACATATGAGGAATGTTTAAGTTAGATAATTCATTCAGTACATTTTAATTATTAATATAATTATAAGAAATTAATTTAAAAAATCACTAAAAAGTATTGGTGATTTTTTTGTATAATATTTTATTCTAAAAATTTTAAATATTTAACTAAAATTATTTGCTTTAATCAACTTAAATGATATACTTGATTATAGTGGAGAAAAAGTATATGAAAAATAAAAAATTGTTAATATCATCTTGTATATTTGTTTTATTATTTGCTGTAACATTTGGAATTCTTTTTCTAACTTACAGTGTAGATGATTTATTATTATGTTTAAAAATGATTAAAGGTACTTCTTATTTGATTATGGGAATTGCTATAATGACTTTTTTTATTTTAGAAGCAATCTATTTTAAAATGATTTTTAAATCTTTAGATGAGAATATATCATTTAAAAGATGTATGCATTATTCATTTGTTGAATTCTTCTTTAGTGGTATTACGCCTGGATCTACCGGTGGGCAGCCAATTCAGTTATATTATATGAATAAAGATAAAATACCTATGAAGAAAAGTATGATAGCTTTAATTTTAAATACAATTCTATTTAAATTATTTTTTGTTGTAACTGGAATATTAATAATTATATTTAAATTCAATTATATTTCTACTAGTAAAACTATTGTTAAAGTTTTATTCTTCATTGGTTTAACTTATGATGTAGTAGCAATCATTTTATGTCTATTATTAATGTATAATCAAAAATTAATAAGTAAAATATTAACATTTTTTTACAAAATATATAATAAAATCACAAATAAAAATGTAGATTATAAAACTAAAATTAAGGATATTACTGAATCATATATTGAAGAAGCAAATTACATTAAAAATAATATTGGATGTTTAATATTATCAACTATCTTAGTTTTCTTGCAACGTACTATTATGTTTTCAATAATTTACATTATCTATATAAGTATTAATTCTAATCCAGTATTAAATTATTTTGATATAGTAATGTTGCAATTATTCGTTCAACAGTCATTAGAAGTAACACTACTACCAGGACAAGCTGGTGTAGGAGAGTACATAACCGGATTATTATATACCAAAATATTTGATAACTTATCTATTCAGGGAATGATGCTAAATAGATTGTTTATGTTTTATTTACCACTTTTAATCTCATTTACAGCTGTGATGATTGGTGTAAGAACTTTATATAATAAAACAAATTCTAAGGAATTGGAGAAATAAATTATGAGCAGTATCAATGATTATATTAAATGGAGAGGAGATCTTAGATTTTCTAATGAACACAAATTTAATGAACTAGACAGCTTAATATTAGCTAGATTTTCTTATTTGATATTTCATAAAATTGAGATGAATAAAGTAGAAACAATTGAATCAATATCTAAAAAAATGATTCATTTTAAAAATAATGAATTTCTATTTAATGGTGATAAGGAAATGATCACTCTTCTAGGAAAATCACGTCGATTCAAAGATTTAAAAGTAACTGATTACGTTAGAAATAACAGTAAAAAAGAAGAACAACAATTTAGTGCTTTAGTTATCCATATTTCTAAAAAGTCATTATACATATCTTTTGTTGGAACTGATGAAAACCTTTATGGTTGGAAAGAAGACTTTAATATGGCTTTCATGGATGAAGTTCCTTGTCAAAAATTAGGTACATCATATTTAAATCAAATTGCCCAAAAATATTGGTATAAAAAAATTAGAATAGGTGGCCATTCCAAAGGAGGAAATATAGCTCTTTATTCTGCATTAACTGCTAATAAAAACATTCAAAAAAGAATTATAAAAGTATATAACTATGATGGACCTGGTTTAAATGAATCAATTTATAGCAAACATAATAATAAAAATATAATAAACAAAATGGAAACATATCTTCCTCAAGATTCTATTGTTGGTGCTTTATTTGAACATAAAGAAAAGATAACAACAGTTAAAAGCAATCAAACCTTTTTATTAGAACATGATATATTTTCATGGGAAGTATTAAAAGATGACTTAGTTTTATCTACTGTTAAATTTAATAAAAGTGCTGGCTTAGATAAAGCAATTAAGGATTATTTTGCTAATACTACTAAAGAAGAAAGAAAAATAGTAATAGATACATTTTATGATATCCTAGAAACATCTAAAATTGAAAGTACTTATGATTTATTTAAAAAATATCCTATCATATTACCAAAAATGCTTTTAAAATATAAAAGTTTATCTAAAATAGACCGTACAAAAATTCTTTCATTAATAAATGCCATAATAAAAACATATTTAACTAAAAATAAAAAAGTAAAATAATATGGATATAGAATACGAATTATTTAAAAAGTCTTCTTTTAACTATCCTAATTTAATTAAATATGGCTTTATTAAAGAATTAAATAGTTATAAATATGAAAAAAATATTTTAAATAGCAATTTTAAAATTATAATAAATGTTAAAGATAACAAGTTAATAAGTAAAATAATAGATTTAAATTTTAATGATGAATATTTAAATTTTAAAGTAAATTCTAATTTAAGTATAAATAATAAAATTAAGGAAGAATATGAATTAATTTTAAGAGATATTAAAGAAAAGTGTACAACAGAATCAAATTTTATATTTAAACAATCTAATGATATTTGTAATTATATTTATAAAAAATATAAAATAAAACCAGAATTTCTTTGGGATACAAGTCCTGATAATGGAGTATTTAGAAATAAATATAATAAGAAATGGTTTGGAATTATTCTAAATGTATCAAAAAATAAATTAGATTCAAACTATAAACAAGAAGAAGTTGAAGTAATAAATATTAAATTAGATGAAATTATGATAAACGAATTACTTAAAGAAAAAGGGTTTTTTAAAGCCTTTCATATGAATAAAAAAAGTTGGATAAGTATTATTTTAGATTCAAGTTTAGACAATGAAATAATTTATTCTTTAATAGATCAAAGCTTTGATATTATAAATAAAAAATAATAATTAGAATATAATTAAATGGTAAATAATATGTTAAGTAAAAGTCTAACAAGTGTAAACTTATATTTACATAATAATTCCATTGTGGTTATAATTAACAAAAGAGGTGTGAATTTATGCTAATATTAGCAAAATCATTATTAGGATTAATGTTAGGGTTTGTATTATCACTTATATTGTCTGTTATTACAATACCTTTATTAAAAAAATTACATATTGGACAAAGTGTAAGTCATACAATAAATGAAAGACATTTAAAAAAAGAAGGAACTCCTACCATGGGAGGAATAATCTTTATATTAACTACTTTGATTATAATGATTGTTCTTTATCTAAGAGGAAGTATAGAGTATAGTTATAATTTAATCATACTAATAATTACATTCTTATCTTATGCCTTGCTTGGATTTATTGATGATTTCTTAAAAGTAAGATATCACAACAATAAAGGAATACCAACACTAGTTAAGTTGCTTTTTCAAACCATAATCGCTATTATATTTTACGTAATATTTAGAAAAAATGGTGGAACACCAACTATAGAAATAACATTCTTACGTACATCTATTAATTTGGGTTGGGCATATGGATTATTTATTTTACTTGTATTAGTAGGTACAAGCAATGCAGTAAATATTACCGATGGATTAGATGGACTTGCTGGAGGATTATCAGTTATTACTTTCTTAGCATATGGAGTTATAACTTGGGGAACAACCTGGTTAACAGGTTATCAAGATATTGCCATATTTTCATTCGTTTTAACTGGAGCAATAATGGGATTTTTAGTATTTAACTCATATCCTGCTAGAGTATTTATGGGCGATACCGGTTCCTTAGCGTTAGGTGCTGCTCTTGCAACAATTGCAATACTTACAAGACATGAAATTTCATTAATATTAATTGGTGGTGTATTTGTAGTTGAAACATTATCAAGTTTAATTCAAATTATTGCCATTAGAAAATTCCATAAAAAGGTATTTAAAAAAGCCCCATTACATCATCATTTTGAAGAATTAGGCTGGGAAGAAATAGACATAGTTAAGTTATTTTGGACTATCGGATTCTTATTATCAATGATAGGTGTAATATATGGAGTTTGGTTATAAAGCACAAATTAATGTGCTTTTTCTTTTACTTAAATCAAAAGTGGGTGCAAAAAGGTGTAAATTAGAGTAAAAAGTGGGTGCAAAAAGGTGTAAATTAGAGTAAAAAGTGGGTACAAAAAGGTGTAAAAAATATAAAAAATGCCAAAAAATAAAGAAAATATGTTATACTTGAATTGGTGATATATATGCAAAGAAAAATATATAATGATTTAATTAATTGGAAAAAAACTAATGAATTTAAACCATTAATGGTTTTAGGAGTTAGACAATGTGGAAAAACCTATATTATAGATGAATTTTGCCAAAAAGAGTTTAAATATTATAAAAAGCTAAATTTATTAGAAAACACAGATGTTGTTAATTTATATAAATCGGATGATTCATCCGAAAAAAAGTATAATAATTTAAAATTAATATTAGATTTTGATTTTGATAAAGAAGATAGTATTTTATTTATCGATGAAATTCAAGTTTGTGAAGAGTTAATATCCGAATTAAAGTTTTTTAATGAAAAACATAGCAACGTTAGAATAATATGTGCTGGATCACTTTTAGGAGTTAAATTATCAAGATTAACAAAACCATTTCCTGTTGGTAAAGTTACAAGATTATATATGTATCCAATGGATTTCGAAGAATTTTTAATTGCCAATAACCAAGAAATGTTACTAAATAAAATAAAAGAATGTTTTAGTAAAAATGAACAAATGGGTATAATTCATGAAAAAGCACTAGACTATTATAAAAAATATTTATTATCAGGTGGAATGCCAAACAGTATAAAAAGTCTTTTAGCTTGTCAAAATGATTATTTTAATTATAATCTAAACATATTAAACGATATTATAGAAGATTATAAAAATGATATGAATAGTCATGTTGCAAATACAAGTGAAACATTAAAAATTCGTAAAATCTATAATTCACTTGCATCTCAACTTCAAAATGCATCTAAAAAGTTTCAATATTCAGTAGTGGATAAAGATGCAAAATCTAGGGACTATTCTTTACCACTAGATTGGTTAATTGAAAGTAATATGATTCAAATTTGTAAATGTGTCAAAAGACCTGAAAAACCATTACTAGGATTTGTTGATGAAAGTACGTTTAAAATTTATTATTCTGATGTAGGTATTTTTAATCGTTTACTTAATAATGATATTAAAACTATTCTTTTAGATGATATGAAAATATATAAAGGAATAATTACTGAAAATTATGTTGCAAATGAGTTAAAAGCAAATGGTATCAATTTATTATATTGGAAAGGAAATAGAGAATCAGAGGTAGATTTTTTAATAACGACTAAAGAAGATGGAATTATTCCTATTGAAGTAAAAGCAGATAGTAACACACAATCAAAAAGTTTAAATGTTTATAACAATCTATATTCACCAAAATACATGATAAGAATTAGCACAAAAGATTTTGGATATAATCCAGATAGCAAAATCAAATCTATCCCATTATATGCAACATTTTTAATAAAAGAGTTAATATAATCAAAAAAACACCAATCAAGGTGTTTTAATTTGGTTATATAATTCTTCTAATTCATTATTATTAATCTGACTAAACTTATTATTTAAAATACTTTCTTTAATATTTAAATTTTTAATATAATCTTTTGCCTCTCTTTTAGTTAAATTTTTAGCTATAATTAAAGATTCTAATAAAGCATTTTTAACCAACTTATCATTTAATTTATACATATTTTTAAATATTAACTCTTTTTCGGAGTTATCTTTTTTAAATTCTAATTTAATAATTGAAGATACAACTCTTGGTTTAGGATTAAAACTATCTGGCATAATATCAAAATATTTAGTTACTTTAAAATAAATATTAGTTAACAAACTTAAATTAGTAATTTTATTATTTAACACATTATCACAATATTTCTTTCCCATAATCATATAAAGTTCTTTAAAATCTTCATTTATAATTTTATATATAAATGGTTCAATTATACTATAAGGAAGAGAAGTTATAATTTTATCTACTTTAGGAAATTCAACGTTTAAACAACTATCATACATAACCTGAATATTATCTATTTTATCAAGATAAGGTTTTAATCTAATATCCTTTTCAATTACATATAATTTTTTAACTTTTGGAGCAATTAATTTAGTTAAAGTTCCTATCCCAGGTCCTATCTCTAACACAATATCATCTTCGGATAAATTACAAATATTTATAAAACTATTAATAATATCTTTATCTATTAAAAAATGTTGATCTAATTCATCTGGATTATTTACAAACATTTATGTCACCTCACTAACATTTTAACAAATAAGTAATTTAATATCTATCAATTATATATAAAACTTATTCTTCATTATCTAACAACCAATTTATTATATTTTTAATTTTAATTCCGTTATAATCATTATTTATTGATTTATCCATAGATAAAATTATTTTTTCATAATTATCAGATATACTTTCTAAGCTTCTTAATTCTCTATTTTTTACTTGTTCGTCACTTAACGTTTGTGTTACCTGATAATATTTGATTGTATGAGTGTTTTCAGCAACAAAATCTACTTCATAATCTGAGGTTTTACCTATATTTACTTTATATCCTCTTCGTAATAGTTCTAAATATACAACATTTTCAAGAAGATGACCTTCATTTATATTTCTAAAACCAAGAATTATATTTCTTAAACCTGTGTCTGAAACATAATATTTTCCTAATGTTTTTAATAATGCTTTACTTTTAACGTCAGTTCTATCTGCTTTATAAATTATATATGATTTTTCAAGCATATTTAAATAATTATCTATTGTTTGATGATTTGCTTTTTGAACTATTTTATTACTATTTAAATAATCACTTATTTTATTTGAAGATATAGGACTACCTATATTACTAAACAAAAATTTGATTATGTTTTCGAGTAATGCAATATCTTTGATATTATTTCTATCAATTATATCCTTTTTTACTATGGCGTTATAAATGTCGTTTAGATAAGATAAAATTAATTCATCATTATTTTTAATTAAGGTAATAGCTGGAAGACCACCATATTTTAAATATTCATTAAATTTATCTTCTAAATTATTTTCATCATATTTATTAAATATTAGATATTCCTTAAAAGATAGTGGATACATTTTTATTTCAATATACCTTCCCGATAAAAGTGTAGATAGTTCGCTAGATAATAAATATGCATTAGATCCAGTAATATATATATCTATATCAAAATCAACCTTAAATGCATTAATTGCTTTTTCCCAGGATTCAACATTTTGAACTTCATCTAATAATAAGTATATTTTATTATTTTTTATTTTTTCTTTAACATATTGGTATAAATCTTGATAATTTTTAATATTATCATATAAACCCGATTCAAAGTTTATATGAATTATATTCTCTTTTTTTACACCATTTTTAAGTAAATATTCTTTAAACATTAATAGTAGTGTAGATTTACCAGAACGTCTTATACCAGTTATGACTTTTATAAATTCAGTATCTTTGGAATCTATCATTTTTTTTAAATATTTTTCTCTGATTATCATATTTTTCATCTCCATATTAATAATATCACAAAATAATTAATTAGTAAAGTTTTGCAAGTGTGTTTACAAAACTTTTATTTTTTATGGAGTTTTGCAAGCATAATTAAATCTGACATATAAATTATTAACTCTTTATTTTTCATTACTAATATTAAGAATTATTCCAACACTTACCATACTAACAAGTAAAGAAGATCCTCCATAACTTATAAATGGAAGAGTAACCCCAGTAACAGGAACAAGGCCAATAACAACACATATATTTAAAACCGTTTGAAGCATTATTCCAATAATTAATCCGAATGATAAATATTTACCAAATAAATCTTTACTCACCAAACTTATCTTTAAAGAACTGGAAAATAATACTAAAAACAATATTGCTAAAATTACTATTCCAAGTATTCCTAGTTCCTCTGATATAATTGCAAAGATAAAGTCAGTTTGAGGTTCTGGTAAGTAAAAATGTTTTTGAATCGAATTACCAAGACCTCTACCAAATAAACCTGATGGACTAATAGCATATAAACTTTGTATAATTTGAAATCCTGAACCAAGTGGATCTGTCCACGGATTAATAAAAGATATTATTCTAGCCATACGATAAGGAGCCATTATAATTAATCCAACTATTCCCCCAATTCCCAGTACCATTAAATATCCAAAAAAAGATAATTTAATATTAGATGCAAATAGCATTACAAATAATGTAGCAACTATTACCATACCGGTTCCAAAATCAGGTTCTAACATAATTAGTCCAAAAAATAAAAATATAATTAGTAAAATAGGTAGGACTCCTTTTTTAATTGATTTAACCTCTTTTTCATTATTAGATAAATATTTAGAAACAAATATTATTAAAGATAATTTAGCAACTTCTGATGGTTGAAAACCAAAAGAACCAATTCCAAACCAACTTCTAGATCCATTTCTAACTTGACCAATACCTGGTATTAAAACAAGTACTAACAAAATAAAAGATAACAATAATATTTTATTACTATATTTTAAATATAACTTATAATCTATTTTAGATACAATATACATTGCTATTAATCCAACAATAAAGAATAATCCTTGATGTTTAAAATAATATAAAGAATCATTGAATTTATATTCAGCCCATATAGTTGAAGAAGAATAGACCATTAATAATCCGTATAAACATATCAAAATACAAGATATAATAATTCTATATTTATTTTTAATATTTATCACCTATATAATTATATTTTTAACAATATAAAATATATAACTATAATGTAATTATTTATTATAAAGAATTTTATACAAAAATTAGATTTATGATAAATTCAATTAATACAATATTTTATTTTTTTATATAATTTGATATACTAATAAAAGAATAGGGGAAGATAAATGTGTTACTTGATAGATATGAAACTAAATTAATTCAATCTGGATTAAAAATGGTAATGTATGTTGCAGTTAGAAAACTATTTAAATGTGATGTTTATTTTATGCATTCATTAGATAAAGGATTATATTGTAAAATTCAAAGTAAAAATAATTTGAATAATGATGATATTAATAATTTAAAAGAGATGATGGATGATTTAATAAATAAAAATTTAAAGATTACTAAAAAAGTTATAACTGTTAAAGATGCATATAATTTTTATATTAAAATTAATGAAATGGAAAAGGCTAATAACATATTATATTCTAATGATAAAACTGTTACTATCTATGAATTATGCGGATATTATAATTATTTTTTAAGTGATATGCCAGAGTCTACAGGAAGTCTTAAGAATTATATATTAAATTATTTAGGAGATAATAGTGTGGTGTTATCTACTCCTTATTTAAGTGATTTTTCACTTCCAACATTTACTAATCAAGATATGATTTTAAGAAGTTTTAGTGATTATAAAAATTGGTGTAATTTAGTACATGTTAATTATATTTCAGATTTAAATATGTTAGTTTCGGAAAGTAAAATTAAAGAATTTATTAAGAAAAATGATATTATGATGGATAATCAAATATATGAACTAGCAAATTTAATTAGAAAAGAGAATAAAAAATTAGTACTTTTAGGGGGACCATCATCTTCTGGTAAGACAACAAGTACTAAAAAGTTAGCACTTTACATGAGTGCGATAGGTCTTAATCCAATATATCTTGGTTTAGATGATTATTTTAAAGAAAAAGTTGATTCACCTAAATTGGAAAATGGTGAATATGATTTTGAATCAATTGATTGTATAGATTTAGATTTATTTAATAAACAATTAAATCAAATTTTAAATGGTGAGGAAGTAAGTGTTCCAACTTATAATTTTATTGAAGGTAAGAAAGAATATAAAGGTAGATTAATAAAATTAAAAGAAAATGACATAATACTTATTGAGGGATTACATTGTTTAAATGAAGCATTAACTAGTACAATTCCTAAAGATGCTAAATTAAAAGTATATATTAGTCCTTTTATGCCTTTATCGGTTGATAGACATAATCATATTTCGACAGTTGATATTAGGCTACTTAGAAGAATAGTTAGAGATAATAGAACTAGAGGATATAATGTTCAAGATACATTAAAATCGTGGGATAAAGTACGTAATGGAGAAATAAAATATGTTTTTCCATTTACTAATCAAGCTAATGTAATACTTAATACAGCATATACTTATGAACTTGGTGTTTTAAAGGTTTATGCTGAACCGCTTCTTTATAGTGTACCAATAGATTCTAAATATTATAATGAATCAAGAAGGTTAATAGATGAATTACAAATGTTTTTTCCGATTCCTAGTGAATATATTTCTGATAGTAATATATTAAGGGAATTTGTTGGAGATAGTTATTTTGAAAGAAGATAAAAAAGAAAGAGGTTAGAAAATGAAAAAAAGAATAGCAATTAATGGTTTTGGTAGAATTGGTAGAATAGCATATCGTTTACTTTTAGGAAGTAGTGATTATGAAGTTGTTGCTATAAACTCAAGAGGAACAGCCGAAGAAAATGCTTATTTACTAAAATATGATACTGTATTTAGAAAATTTGATGAAAATATTTCAGTGTTAGATGATGGAATTATGGTTGATACAACTTTTACTAAAGTGTTACAAATTGATGATCCAGAAGAATGTCCTTGGAGAGAATTAAATGTTGATTTAGTTTTAGAATGTACAGGTGCTTTTACTAAAAAAGAAGATGCATATAAACATATTAAAGCCGGAGCTAAACATGTAATTATTTCGGCTCCTGGTAAAGATGAGATGAAAACTGTAGTTTATGGAGTAAATGAGAATATTTTAAGTAGTGATGACGAAATTATTTCAAGTGCTTCTTGTACTACAAATTGCTTAGCTCCGGTTCTTAAAGTAATAGAGGATAGTATTGGAATTGAATCTGGTTTTATGTCAACAATTCATGCATACACTAATGATCAAAATACTTTAGATGGATCACATAAAAAAGGAATTAAATCAAGAAGAGGAAGAACCGCTGCATCAAATATTATTCCGACTAGTACAGGTGCTGCAAAATCTATTGGTGTAGTTATTCCAACACTTAGTGGTAAAATGGATGGTGTTGCTTATAGAGTTCCGGTTATTGATGGCTCTATGGTAGATGTAACTTTGACATTAAATAGAGAAACTAGTGTAGAAGAATTAAATGATTTATTTAGAAATAATATGAATGAAGTATTAGATTTTACAATGGATCCTGTTGTATCAAGTGATGTTATTGGAAGTACATGTGGTGCGTTAGTTGATGGATTATCTACTAAGGTGTTAGATGTTAATAAAAAACAAGTTAAAATAGTTGCTTGGTATGATAATGAATATGGATATACTTCTCAAATGATTAGAGTTATGGATAAATTATTAAAGTTATAATATGAAAACGATTGTTGAATATGATGTTAAAGGTAATACATCAGGAATAATTAGATGTTATCCTAAAAATAATAAATTAGTTAAATTTAAAGATATTGTGCTAGATAATTTAGAAAGTTATAGTGATTATCATAAGAGTAGTTATAGTTTATGGGAAAAATATGATGAATTTATTGATAAAGTATTAGAAAATTATAGTTTAGATATTGATTTAGAAAAATTAAATGATAATAAGTTAGAGTATATTAAAATGAAAAGTAATTCGTCATTTTATACAGAAGATGATTTTAATACTTTAATTAATAATATTAATGATGAATATAAAAAAATTATTGAAATTATTGAAACTAAAACTGATAAAAAGTTTGGAAAAGATTACATATTATTGTAATTTTTTTTTACAATTTTTTACGATTTTTTACAAATTTATATTTTTTATGTAATTTTTAGATTTTTATGTTATTATTAAAATAGCGAGAGGGAGTTGTATGAAAGTATTTAATAAATTGCTAGTTAGTGGATTATTATTGTTATTACCATTAAACATTAATGCATTGTCTTTAACTAATATTAAAGATATTAAATGTACAATGACAAAAGAATATAAAAATTATTTAAATTTAAGTGAAGAAAAACGAAAAAATGTAATAGTACCTGTTATGTGTGAAGAATTTAAAGCAAACACTAAATATGGGATGACTGTTGTAGAGCCAAATTATTTGGAAGCGTCTAAATTTGATTTGAGAAATGTAGCTGGTGAAAATTATGTAACAAGTGTAAAAAATCAAATGGCAACAAATACTTGTTGGGCACATTCATTAGCAAGTTCAATTGAATCGAATTATATGATGAATGGTGGAAAAGAATTAAATATTTCTGAATTAGCACTTGGATATGCCTCATCTTATAAGTTGAAAGATGGTATTAATCCTTATGGTGTATTAATGTATGATGCTGCTTCTAACGATGTAGTACCATTTGATACTATTTTAAGTGGTAATACTATTAGTGGCATTATGAGTTTATTAGGTTCAAGAAGAAGTATTGTAACAGAAGAAAAAAGTGGTCTGGTTCTTAATGAAACAATCACTGATTCATCCAGTGGTTTATTAGAATATTTAAAAATGAAATCTGAATATGCTGTAGGTGATTTTTATTTGTCAGCTGCTAATACATGTCAAGAAAATAACAATTATGAAATTAATGCAATTAAATATATGTTAGTTAATAATGGTACAGTAAATGCTGGAACATATATTGATGTAAGTGAAAATTTAGAAGGTTTTAGTGATGATTTAAAAAATTACTATTATACAGGAGAAGGAATTCAAAATCATGCAATATCAATAGTTGGTTGGGATGACGGATATTCTAAAGATAATTTTACAAATGAAAATGGAGATAAGCCAGCTGGTGATGGTGCATTTATTATTAAAAATTCTTATGGTACTTCATTTGGCGAAAATGGATACTATTATATAAGTTATTATGATAAAAATATTTGCACAATGAATTTTTCTGTAGATAGAGTAAAAGAAAATCAAGATGATTATTCGTATTTTTATGATAATACATCTGTATTATTAAACTTGGACCTAGATACTTTATATTTAGCAAATAAATTTGTAAAAAAAAATGATAATGTAGAATTATTAAAAAATATTTCAATATTTTCAACAACTCCTGGTGATAAATATGAAGTTTATTATTCGAAAGATTTATCTACAGCTAATTATAAATTGTTAGCAAAAGGAACATTTGAATATACTGGACTAACTAATATAGATATTGATTCAAAAATAAATGTTGATAATGAATTTTATATAATATTAAAATATATTTCACAAGGTGGTGTTCCAATAGGGGTATTTGCAACAAGTAATTCAAATCCTCTAATAGTTACTGAATTTTCTGCACCAATATATGTTAATCCGAAACTTGGTGTAAGTTATTATAGTGAAGATGCAAAAAATTGGGCTGATTCAGTTAATGAAGGAGTAAAACTATGTGTTAATCCAGAAGATTGTAAATTGGAAGAAAATAATATATTACTTAATTTTAATCCTTTCATTTATGCCTTTACTAGTGTAGAATCATATAGCTTTGATATTGATTCTATAGATAATAAATTAAAAAATAATGTTGATGGGGGACAAATTAAATACAATTTAAATATTGAAAATATTGATAAAACAAAAATTGATTTAAAAATATTAAATTCAAAATCAGAGGATGTAACAAGTCATTTTAAAATAATCAATAATAATAATGAATATACTATTATTGCTGAATCTAACAAAGTTTCAATTGGTAATTACAAAACTGTATTTACTTATGATGGTATTGAATTAACAGATGAGTTTACAGTGTCTAAAAAAGAATCAACTATTCAATCAATTGAAATAGTTGGCGAAGATACAGTTTTTGCTAATGGTAAGTTAGTACTTACTATTAAAGTAAATTCATCATCTAATGTAAAACCTGAAATTGAATGGGAATCAAGTGATATAAATATTGCTACTGTTGAAAATGGTATTGTAAGTGGTATCACTGAAGGGGAAGTAATTATATCTGCTAGAACTACTGATGGAAGTAATAAAACAGCAACTAAGAAAATATATGTAAAAGGAGTACAAAATACAGATATTATAAATGATAATACCAATACGGGTAATATTGGAGAAAGTTCTAATAATCCTAAAACAGGAATTGAATCATATTTTTTAACATTAATACTTATATTATTAGTAACATTAAATATATATTTATATATTAAAAAGAAAAATATTTTTCGTAAAATTTAAAATTGAATAACATAGTGTTATTCTTTTTTCTTGTATATTTTCTTACATAAATATTGATAAAAAATATATTATTTGTTATCATTGTAATAGAAAATAGAGGTTAATGATATGCGAATGGAAAATTTAATAAAAAAACAAGTTACATTATCTATTTTTTCTTTTGTGCTTATTAGCTTATTAATAATAGGTACATCTGCAGCTTATTTAAGAGGTATAACTACTACTAGTTCATATAAATCACAAATTGGTAAGTTAGATATTGTGTTTACAAATGGTAGTACGATAAATTTATCAACTGATCCACTTGATGATAGTGTTGCAATTAGTAATACAAATAATATTTATAATTTTACTATAACTAATAACAGTTCAAGTAGTGAGGATTATGTTCCTTATACATATAAAATATTTTTAAAATCAAGTACTCCTTCATCTTTGCTTGATACACGATTTATAAAATATTGTTTAATAGAAAGTACAGAGGGAGCAGATGTATCTACAACAGCTTTTACTTCAAGTAATTGTGTAGTTAAATCTATTAGTTCAGCTTCAACTTTTAGTAGTATACAAATTGCGGCAAAAGAAAATCTGACACCTACTTCTGGAAAAAATAGTATGTCATATAGATTAAAAATTTGGTTATCTAATAAAAATGGTGATGTTTATATACCAAATAGTGTTATTGGAAGTACTTATAGTATAAATATATTGATTTGTGGTCAATCTGGAACATCTTTGGCAGATATGACTTCTTGTTAGAAAGGAAAAAATGAAGATGAAAAATAGTGATTTAATATTTAAGAGTATAGAGGAAAAAGAAGCAACGGAAAAAGTACTTGCTACTTTTAAGGGTAAAAAGATAAATGAAAATATTGATACATTAGTTTCAGAAATATTAAAATATGCTAAAGAAATTGATGAAATATTGAAAAATATTAATATTGAGTCATCTTATTTAGATATTGTAAGTAATTTAAGTTCAACAAATGAAATTGTACTTAGAGAAAATATAAGTGATGAAAAAATTAAAGAAAAAGTTGAAGATTTAATTAAAAGAATTAATACTAGAATAAATTTAATTCATATTAGTGACACAACATTAAAAAAATTAACTGAAAAATATGATATAGATAATGTTAATTTAGAAGAGGAATTAAAAACTGCTAATTTAATATAAAATTCGAGGTGATTATAATGAACGATATAAATTCTATTTATAGTGAATTAATTGCGTTAGGATTAAAAATTACTGATTATAAAAAATTTATGGAATTTGTTAAAGGTAATAATAATTCATACAAAGAAGCAATTGATAAAATTAAAGATACTAAAAATTTAAAAGAAAAAAAAGTAGATTATACAGATTTTGAAAAAAATTTAGTTAATTATTTTAAAGAAATGCAAAATATTATTAATAGAGATAGTTTGTTTAATTTATCAAATGAAGATGATATAGATAACTTTAAGAAATTTTTTCAAAGTATAGTAGATAAGTATATAATTATTTATAAACTTAAAGATGATAATGATCAATGTAAGAAAAAATATAATGAAATTCAAAGACTAAAATCTGAAATTGATAAAATTAATAATAGTTATACATCTTTATCTTCTGATATTATTGAACAAATTAATGATTTAAAATTTAAAATTGATATAGAAAATATGGAATATCGAAGATTATTAACATCTATTGAAGAAACTAATAAAGTTATTACTAAATATTCTAGTAAAATTGAATTTGTTAATTTGATTGGATTAATTAGTAATGAAATGGTTAAACTTAGTACGTTAATGAATAAATTATCTTTAACAAATGATTCAAAAGATAAATTAATTGAAATATTTACTAATTTAAATAAGTATTTTAAATCACAAAAAATTAAGTGTATAAACGATATTAATGATTTTAACAGTTTATGTAATAATGCTGGATTATTACCAAATGAAAAAGATAGTGTAATACAAAATAATATAACTGTTGAAAATGCTAATGAAAATTTTGAAAAATATTTAAGTAATGAAGCTAATTTAAATAATGCAAATAAATTGGGCTTAGTTCGTGAACATTCTTTAAAAGTTGGTGATTTAGTTGCTTATAATGGTTCTATTATTTTGGGAGAATATGATTATGGTCAGTTATTGGAACCAAATGTTACATATAGAGTTTCTAAAGTTGATTTTGATGATAAAGGAAATGAAATATTTTTTTTAGAGGGAAGTAATGTACCTTTTCCTGTTGTTATTTTTGATGTTGTTCCTGAAAGTAAATATATAATAGATAAGTCAAATCTAGTTACATATTTAGAAGAGTGTAAAAATAAATTCGATATAAGAAAAATATATAGAGTTGCTTTAGAAGGATTAAAAAATAAAATAGCTAATTCAATTATAAAAAGTACTATAAAAAGAAGTATTTCAGAAGAAGGTTATGATGACTTAGGAGAAAAATATTATTATGATAATAATTCATCAAATGAATTATTAAATTTAGAAGAATTTTCTAAGATATATGATGAAGTTAAAAACGGCAAGAGTAGATAAGAAAAGAGTGGTTAAAGATGAGTGTTGATACTATAGTAACGTTAGGTCAAGATCGAAGATATTATTTAATAGATGAAACAGTACAAGATAATAAAAAATATTTTTTGGGAACTAAATTAAATAATGAAGATTTACCAACGACAGAATCAGAAATATTTGAAGAATTTAAAGATGATAATGGAACTTATTTGACTCCCGTTATTGATGATGAAAAATTAAATTCATTAGCGGCTATATTTTTAGCTAAGTTTAAAAAATTATTGGAAGAAGATTAATATTTCTTCTTTTTTTAGTATAAATTTTTGATATTATGTCAAAATACTAATAAAGAAGGAGAATAAATGAAGAAAAAAATTATTTTAATTAGTCTATTTATGTTATGTTTTATATTAACTGGTTGTTCTTTAAATAATACACCTAAAGCGAAAGTTGAAACTTTATTAATGAAATATCAAAAAAATAGTGATTCGGTAATGAGTGAATTAGATGATTATTTAAATACTTTGAATATTAAAGATGATGCTCATGAAGAATATAAAAAAGTGTATACTAAACAATATAGTGATTTAACTTATAATATTAAAGATGAAATGATTGATGGAGATACTGCTACGGTTACTACTCAAATCGAAGTATATGATTATTATAAGATAGATAATGATGCTACTAAGTATGTTAGTGATAATCCAGATAAATTTTCAACAAACAATGTTTATGATAGTAAAAAAGTTTTAGAGTATAAAATTGATAAATTAACTAACGCTAAAGATAGAGTTACTTATACTGTTGTTTTTAACTTAACTAAAGTGGATAATGAATGGAAAGTTGATAACTTAAGTAATGAAGATTTAGAAAAAATTCATGGTATTTATGCCCATTAAAATTATAAGAGAACTTAGTGTTCTTTTTTATTTGTTTTTAATTTTATTTTATTGTAATCTATAATTAAGAGGTTATTATGGGAAATTTAAAATTAAGAAAATTAATTGAAAGAGATACTATTTATAAAGATAAGTATAAAGAATTTAGGCATACTTGTAAATTTGAAGTGCATTCTATTCTTAAAGTATTTAATTTGGATGGTAGAATTACTTACTATAATGTTCTTAAATGTAACGAATGCCTATCTTTTAAAGCTATATCACAAAAAGGAAATGTTTGTGGTTGTATATTTGAACCATTAACAGAAGAACAAAAGAAATTACCAATTATTGTAGCTAAATTTAATTATCGAAATTTATTTGTATCATTTTCGATGTTAGAAGATGTTGCTTTGATAGGTGAAAAAAGTAGATGAGAAAATTTTTACGTATATAAATTATCTAGTTGATAAATTTAATGGTAAGTAAGAGAATAAAATAATTTTAAAAGAATACATTTATATAGGTGATGTATGAAAAAATTGTTATTAATACTTATATTATTAGTTCCTTTTGTTGTTGAGGCAGAGGAAATGATTATTGAGGCTCCAAGTGCTATTTTAATGGAATATTCAACTGGTAAAATACTTTATGAAAAAAATGCAGATGAAAAGATGGCTCCGGCTTCTATGACTAAAATTATGACAATACTTCTTATTGAAGAGGCTATAGAAAGAGGAGAACTTAATTTAACAGATGATGTTATTATTAGCAATAATGCTTCTAGTATGGGAGGTTCACAAGTGTTTTTAGATCCTAATACCACTTTGAAGGTAGAGGATTTACTTAAATCAATTATTATTGCTTCAGCTAATGATTCAGCAGTTGCGATGGCAGAGAAAATAGCAGGAACAGTTGATGCTTTTGTTAATAAAATGAATGAAAGGGCTAAAGAATTAGGATGTACAAACACGAATTTTGTAAATGTTCATGGATTAGATGCTGATAATCATTATACAACAGCAAGAGATATGGCTATTATTGCTAGAGAATTAATTAAACATGATAATATTTTTAACTATACAACCATTTATGAATCTTATTTAAATAAACCAGATGGAACAAGTATCTGGATGGTGAACACTAATAAATTAATTAAATATTATAATGGATTAGATGGATTAAAAACTGGTTTTACTAAAAATGCTGGTTATTGCCTAACGAGCACAGCTAAAAGGAATGATATGCGTTTAATTTCAGTAATAATGAAGGAAGAAACTAGTCAAAAAAGAAATGAGGAAACTACTAAATTATTAGATTATGGTTTTACAAATTATAAAATAAAAACTATAGTTAGTACGAATGACAATATTGGTTCTGTTTATATTTTTAATAGTAAAAAAGAAAATTATGATTTATCAATTAATGGAGATGCAACCAACTT
>CAKOKM010000025.1 GCA_934091015.1 uncultured Bacilli bacterium
ATTAAATGAATTATTCTTGATTTATAGAATAAACTAAAGTTTAAAGTGTTTTCTTTATTGAAAATACTTTTTATTTGAGTAATTATAGATAAACCACTAAAACTCATTAATATAGCAGTATATATTAATTTATATTTGTAGGTGATATTTGTTTTGTTTATTAAATTTAATCCATTTGTTATTTCAAATATTCCGGTAATTAAAGGATGTTTTATAGGTAATAAATTATTAATAATATTAAAAAAGGTTACGATACCAAAAATTGATATTAAAGTATTAATACTATTGGCAATAGAATTAACTAAATTAAATTTTTTACTAATAAATTTTTTGTTTAAATTTTCAATTTTATAATTCTTATTTATTAAACCAATAATTAAATTAATAAATATATTTAAAATAATAATTATTATACTATCTTTTAAGTTAAGGTATTTAGTTAAAGAAATAATTAATAGGGGGTTAAATAAATTACACATGGATAGTAGTTTAATTGCTTCGGTTTTATTAATATAGTTATTAGTTAGTAGATCATTAATGTATTTTGCATTACTAGGACTACCACAAATTGTTGACATAAAAAAGGGATATATAGATATTTTATTTAAATTAAATAGTTTAGAGAATATCTTACCAATAGTGTTACTTAAGATATTAATAAAATTAGTACTTAAAATAAAATCACTTAAAATCATAATGGGAAATATACTAGGAAATAGTGATTTATTAAATAATTCAATTGATTCAATTGTACTTAGTACTATAATGTTTCTTTTAAAAAATATTAGTAAAATAAATATAAATATAAGTAAAATTTTAAAAATGTTCTTCATATATTCTCCTATTAAGTGATATAATAAATTGTATGGAAAAGTTAAAAAATTTATATAAAAAATATAGTATCTTTAGTTTAAAAGAACTATTCTTCTTAATTATATTTATTGTTTTTTGTTTTTATGATACTGGTTATACCATTTATAGACCTGGTGGTATAGTTAATATGAATAGTAGAGTAATAGGAGATAATATTTATAGTTCAGAGGGATCTTTTAATATGGCTTATGTTACAGCAATGAAGGGAAGAACTCCAATTTATTTACTTAGTAAATTTATGCCTAATTGGGAAGTTGTTAAAAATAGTGATGTTTTACTTGATAATGAAACTATGGAAGATGCTAATAAACAAGATAAGTTAGATTATGAGGAAGCAATTAGTAACGCTAAGTATGTTGCATTTAATAAAGCTAACATTGATTATAAAATATTAGATGAACATTTTTATGCTTATTATATTACTAAGGATAATGTAAGTGATTTAAAAGTAGGAGATGAACTATTAAGCTATAATAATATTAAATTTAGGAGTATTGAAGTTCTTAGTAAATATATTAATGATTTAAATGTAGCTGATAATTTATTAATAAAATATAAAAGAAATAATAAAGAATATGAAACTTATTCTAAAATATATGAAGAGAATGGTAAAAAGTTAATAGGTATTTCTTCTATTTCAATATTGGATTTAGAAAGTGGTTATAATATTGATATTAAGAATAAAGAAAGTGAATCTGGTCCTTCAGGTGGTCTTATAATGGCTTTATCAATATATAATGCGATTACTGAAAATGATATTACAAAAGGAAATAAAATAGTTGGTACTGGTACTATTAGTAGAGATGGTGTTGTTGGTGAGATAGGTGGAGTAAACTTTAAACTTGCTTCTGCTGTTAAAGAAGGGGCTACTGTGTTTATTTGTCCTAATGATAATTATGATGAAGTTATGGAAGAAATGAAAAAATATAATTATAATATTAAAATTATAAATGTTTCTACTTTTGATGAAGCAATTAATAAATTGATTAACCTATGACGTCAAGTGTCCGGAACTTTGTATATAAAAAGAAACCTATGTTCGCTTGACGGGGGGGTAAACCGAGATATAATTTCACTATAGGATAAGGAGTGAAATTATTTTTTATGGAAAGAAAGCAAAAAGAACAAATAATAATTGTAGTAACAATTATAGCACTAGTACTAATGTTTATAGGAATAAGTTATGCATACTTTACATCAGTAAATAATGAAAGATCAGGATCAAGTATAGTAGCAGTAGGTGGTAAAATGTTAATTAACTATGATGATGGAACAGATGATATAAAACCAGTAACAGATATTATTCCAACAAACGCAATATTAGTAAATAAAACATTTAGTTTAACAGGAACAAATACAACAACAGGAATAACTACAGGAGATGGATTAGCAATGCCATATAAAGTAGGACTAAAATATACATCAACTTTTAGTGATGATATGTTATATTATTATATAAAAGAAGTAAATAGAGTAAGTACATCAAAAGTAGTAGTAGAATATACAGGAGAAGAAAATCAAACAGTACAAGGAAATGAAACATATACAGGATATTCAAAAGGAACACTAAAAAAAGGAAATAGATATACCGAAATGGTAACAGGAGAATTTCCAGCAAGTGATAAAGATCAAACAATAACATTTAATTTAATAATCCAGTTTCCTGATAATAATGATAATCAAGATAGTGAAAAAGGAAAAACAATAAATGGAAAGATAGTTGTAAATGATACACCAAAAGCAACTACGTTTGCTAATGATTCATGGGAAACAATAGCCACAATAGTACAAAATGGACAATTGGATGCATATCCAGTCGGATCAGAAAAGGAAGTAGAAATAGATGGAACAAATTATACAGTGAGAGTAGCCAATAATACCACACCAGATGAATGTAGTGGGACTGATTTTTCCCAAACAGCATGTGGATTTGTAGTTGAATTTGTGGATATAGTAGAAGAAAGACAAATTAATTTAACTAATACTAATGTTGGTGGTTGGGAAGTATCAGATATTAGAACGTATCTAAATGATTTAGATGAATATTCTAGTTCAGGTTTTCTTAATAAATTGCCTATAGAATTAAGAGAAGTTATAATAGATACTAAAGTAATATCTGGTCACGGAAGTACAACCAATGAAGAAAATTTTCAAACTTTTGACAAATTATACTTATTAAGCCCACATGAAGTCTGGTATAATAAATCAAGTAGAGATAGTGCTTATTATGATACAAGACAGTTAGATTATTATATGAATAGAAAAGTTTATACAAATAGTAATTATGAAGAATCAATAAAACAATATAATAATTCAAATAATTCTTGGTGGCTTCGCTCAGCAGTTTCTGATAATTCTCTGAATTATTTTTGGGTAAAGCGTCAGGGTAATATGGACAATAATTCTGCTAATGTACTAGCAGGTATTGCTCCAGCTTTTCGTATTGAATAATTAATTATGAGAAAACATTTATCGTGTTTTAAGTAAAGGTAATTATAGTTTAATTATTTAAAATCTGAAAATTTATGATAACTTATGCAATTATTATAATTACATATTAGCCATTAAAGAAAATGTAAGAACATAAAGGAAATCATATCTACTTTTGGTAAAGCTGTAAAAAAAACTTGCTGAATTGTAGGGCATAATAAATATATAATGAAAAAATTTAATTATTATGCAATTGTTTTTGGAGATAATTAGTAAAACAAAAAGATGTAGTTATTCTAAAAACACACGGAATAAAAATGCAAAATGTCACGGAATAGATTATCAAAATCTTACGGAATGAGTATAGATTATCAAAATCTTACGGAATGAGTTTGAATAATTTGTTTGGATGTTGTATAATATAAGTGTGTTTGAAGAAGCTTGTTATGGAAATAAATAATTATAAGAAAAGAATAATCGATGAAAAAATTGCGAGATATTTAAGATTATTTGGAGCAATATGCATAGAAGGACCAAAATATTCAGGCAAAACATGGACGGCTAGATATCATGCAAAAAGTGAGGCTTTGTTGTATGTTAATACGGCAACTGGATCCAATGATTTAGAACTTGCTAAAATGTCACCACAGGTAATTCTTGAAGGTGAAAAGCCAAAATTGATTGATGAGTGGCAAGAAGCCACAAATCTTTGGGATGAAATAAGATATGATGTCGATAGAACTGGATTAAAAGGACAGTATATTTTAACAGGTTCAAGTACACCTAAAAGAGATGGTATTTCTCATAGTGGAGCTGGAAGATTCGGAAAAGTATATATGAGAACTATGTCACTTTATGAAACTGGTGATTCTACTGGTGATATATCTTTAAAAGATATTTGTGAAAGTAAATTTATAGATAAAGCAACCGGTAAAGTAGAACTTAGAAATCTTGCTAGATTAATTATTCGTGGTGGTTTTCCTGAAAATATAAGTTATACTGCTGATGAGGCAAAAGAAGTTGTTAATGAATATATGAATTTAATAATAGATGATGATTTATATAGATTGGATGGTATTAGTAGGGACAAACATAAGGTTAGGTTATTACTTAAATCCTTAGCTAGAAATGAGAGTACAACTGTAACAAATAATACTTTAAAAAATGATATTAAAGAAATAGATAATGAAGATATTGATATTGATACCTTAGCTTCTTATTTGAATGCATTCGATAGATTATTCTTACTTGATAATGATGAGCCATTTAGTACAAATATTAGATCTAGCGTAAGAGTTAAACAAGCTGAAAAAAGACATTTTGCTGATCCATCTATTGTCTGTGCTCTTCTTAATTTAACTGAAGATAAACTTATTAATGATTTAGAAACAATTGGTTTTCTATTTGAATCATTAGTTATACATGATTTAAAAGTATATGCTGATAGTTTTAATGCTAAATGTTATCATTATCAAGATTATCAAAATAAAGAAATTGATCAGGTAATAGAACTTGAAGATGGTTCGTGGTGTGCATTTGAGATAAAATTAGGAGCTAATCAAATTGATAATGCTGCTAAAAATTTAATAAACATAAGAGATTCTATATTAAAAGAAAATGGTAAAGCACTAAGTGTACTATGTGTTGTTTGTGGACTTGCAACTGCCGCATATAAAAGACCAGATGGTGTGTATGTTGTTCCAATTACTTCACTAAAAAATTAAAAAATATGTTAGATATTAATTTTATATAATAGGAATTTCATACTTAATAAATAAATTTAAACAAATGTATGATTTTGTATTGACGTACAAATGTTTTATATGTATAATAATAACTACAAACCAAGAAAGTAGGCGATATTATGTATAAAGCATATAAATTTAGAATGTATCCTGATAATAATCCAATAATATTAATTAATAAAAATTTTGGATGCGTTAGATTTGTATATAATTATTTTTTAAATAAATGTAAGATTAATAAACAATGTATAGTACATAGAAAATTATATAATTCATAATAAAACAAATAATGTACGGTAGCGACTATCGGAATTTAAGCCTGTGGAGAATAAAGGTTACTTTATCTGTGAAGCAGGAAAATAAAGGCGAAAGCCGAAAATAATAAATTTTATTTATTATATTTGTTCTAAATTGGTTGTATAAATAGTTGTAGTATTCCTCTTATGTGCTCAAAATAATGCATGCAAAATTGCTTGATTAATATTATAAACTTAGATATAATATTTTTTGTTAAGGGAAGGAAGATAGAATGAAAAACGTTAAAGAAATAGAATTTAAAGTTGAAGGAAAAAAATGGGATGATTTATTAGATAAAGCATTTAAAAAGAAATCTAAAGATACTCAAGTAGATGGTTTTAGAAAAGGAAATTGTCCTAAGGAAGTATTTATAAAAAAATTTGGTATTGAATCTTTATATATGGAAGCAAGTGAAATGGCTTTAGATGAAGCATATAAAGATGTTGTTGCTGAAAATAAGTTACATCCTGTTTGCCCTGGTAAAGTAGATATTACTTCAGTAAATGAAAAAGGTATTACTTATAAATTTACTATTATTGAAAAACCGGAAGTTAAATTAGGTAAATATACTAAATTAGGTGTTAAAAAAGAAAAAGTAGAAGTTACCGAAGAAGAAGTTAATCATGAAATTGAACATTTAAGATCTCATTATGCTGATGTTGTGGAAGAAACTGAAGGAGAAGCATTAAAAGGAGATACTGCTGTAATCGATTTCGAAGGATTTGTTGACGGAGAAAAATTAGAAGGTGGATCTGGAGCTAATTATCCTTTAGAATTGGGTACTAATACATTTATTCCTGGATTTGAAGATGGCGTTATTGGAATGAAAGTTGGAGAAGAAAAAGAACTTAACTTAAAATTTCCAGAAGATTATGTTGAAAATTTAAAGGGTAAAGATGTATTATTTAAAGTTAAATTAAATTTAATTAAGAAAAGAGTGTTACCTGAAATTAATGAAGAATTCTTTAAAGATTTAGGTTATGATGATGTTAAAGATGAAGCTGGTTTAAAAGAAAAAGTTAAGGCTGATTTACTTGCACATAAAGAAGAAGATGCTGAAAATAAATATTTAGATGAATTAATTGGAAAAGCTGCTGAAAATTTAGAAGTAGAAATTAATCCTGAAATCATTGAAGATGAAAAAGAACGTATGATTGATGATTATAGAAGAGAATTATCAATGCAAGGTATTAGTTTAGAACAATATTTAGAGTTTACAAAAGGCAATTTAGAAACTTTAAAGAAAAATATAGAACCACAAGCAGTTGCTAGAATTAAAACTAGATACTTACTTGAAGGTGTTGTAGAAAAAGAAAATTTAACTGTAACTGATGATGAAGTTAAAGCAGAAGTTAAGAGATTAGCTGAAATGTATGGAACTACTGAAGAAGAAATTACTACTCATATTGGAGATAGTGAAGTTATCGGTTATGATTTAAAAATGCGTAAAGCATTAGACTTTCTTAAAGAAAACTAATTTTTAGAAAGATGACTTAAAAAGTTGTCTTTTTTATTTTTGCTAATTTTTATTAATTTGAAATAACGTCAAGTGAATGTAAAAGTTTTAAAAATAAACAAGTAAAATGACACTTTTTGGGTAATAAGAATATATAGAGGCGCAAATTGTAAGTTCTTTTTGGTACTTACTAAAAAAATAAATGGAAGGGAGTTTTTTTATGTTTAATTTAAAAGTTATGTTGTTATTTCTATAGTCAAAGTTAAAGAAAAGGAAGTGGTTTAAAAGCATGAATTGATTAAAGAAAAAACAATATATGGTACTTCGTTTAAAGTTATTGAAGATAATATCAAAGTAGATAAAGATTTTCAGATACCTTTGATAGAAGATAGAGCCTTTAGGTATATTTGTCATGTTTATCCTAAAGTTATTATTAAGTTTTTAGCTAGTGTTTGTAATATCGATGAAAATTTAATTGAATCAGCTTATTTTATAGATACTTCAATGCCTGATTTAAGATTTAATGATAAAAAAATGACGGTTGATTTACTTGTTAATATCCCACTAGAAGGATATATTAATAAAGAGGCTAACACTTCAAAAGGAAGAAGTATCTTAATTAAGAATACCAATTATATGTTTAGATTTATATTAAGTAAACAAAAAACTGGAAAAGAATTAAAAAGTGTTAAGTTAACACAAGCAAACTTAGATTTATATTCGGAAAAGTTTATGGGAGGAATAATAAATATATATACATCAAGAAATAATTTAAATAATAATATCTTACCAGAAATGCCTGTTGTAGTACATATAGGACTTGATAAAGTCTATGATAATCCGTATAATGAGAATATAAGTAACTGGAATATGAGATTTATGAAAATCTTAACATCAAGGAGTATAAAATATACAGAAAAACTAGCAGGTGAAAGCCAGGATTTAAAGGAGGTTGCTAGACTTATGAAAGAATATTCAGAAGATACATCTAACTTAATATATTATGATAAAGAAGCAATGGATGAGAGTATAAGAAAAACGGATCTTAAGTTTGCAAATTATGTATGTTGGAGGGTTATATGTTTAAATTTTTAAAAAGTGAAAATAAAAATCAAACATCATTAAAAGATTATAATGAAAAATTAAGTAAAAGTGTTTTAGAAATAAAATTAATTCAAGAAAAGTTATCTAATTATGGATTTGATTTTGATGCAAATAATCGTTCTTTTATATTTATTTATAATTTATTAAATAAAAAAATAAGTGATGCTTTAATAATTTGTTCATATTTAGGTATCAATGATATTCCTCGAAATTTCTTATCTGAAATATTCAATTTAAATGAAGAATATATTGATAGATTATTAAATGACTATTTACCAACAATTCGATTTGAAGCTTATAAACTAGCAAGAGAGTCTGTAAATAAAGAATATGCGTTTTTTCCTGGGGTAAAAACAGGTGAAAGCAATTATTATAATGACGTAGGTAGGAGAGTTGATGTAAAGTTTCAAACTAATAGGTTACTAAAAGAACTTAAAACTAAGACTGATAATAAAGATGTAATTGAATTTTTTATTAAAAATGAAATATATATATTTATGCTAGATATATTAACATACAAAGAAACATTGGTTTTATTATATGGTCTTGGGTTAATAGATGATGAAATAGTTGAATATGATGATGTCTTGTTTAAAAATATAATTAATAATAAAATAGATGATGTAGTTTATACTTTAAATGAAAAAATTAATTATATTGTTCAATATAGTTATATTAATAATTATGCAGATGATAACTTATTGGAAGAATATCAAATGATTTTGAATGCAATTGATCAAAGTAAAAAATATATTAATAAAGGTGCAATGAAGAAATAGAAAAAGTAAGAAGAGGTGAATAACTAATGCGATTTGAAAATATATATCTTAATTTTGGTACTCAAGTTGTTTATGATAATGCCAGTAGCAGTTTTAATTCAAAAGATAAAGTTGGAATAGTAGGTGTTAATGGAGCAGGAAAAACAACACTATTTAGAGTGATATTAGGTGAGATTCCTCTTGATCATGGTAAAATGGTTATCCCAACTGATTATAAAATAGGTTATTTACCTCAAGTTATTAAAACACCTGAAAATAGTAATTTAACTGTGTTTGAATATTTGTTAGAAGGTAGACCAATAAAAAAGTTGGAAGATGAACTTACTGCTTTATATGAAAAAATGGTTACAGCTGATAATAAAGAATATAAAATAATTGCCAAAAAAATTAATAAAATAAATAATGAATTAGATTATTACGATCAATATAATTATGAAAATATTTTACTTAAAATAATAAGTGGAATGAATATTGATTCTAATATGTTAGATTTAAAGCTTAAAGATATATCTGGTGGACAAAAATCTAAAATAGCGTTTGCTCGTTTATTATATTCTAAGGCTCATATTCTTCTTTTAGATGAACCAACTAACCATTTAGATTTAGATACTAAAGATTTTATAATCGAATATTTAAAACAATACAATGGAATGATTTTAGTAATATCTCATGATACATCATTCTTAAATGAAGTAACTACTAAAACATTATATGTTGATAAAGTAAAACATAATTTTGAAATATTTAATGGTAATTATGAAAAATATCTAAAAATTAAGGAAGAAAAAGATAAAGCAAGAGAAAGATTAATAGCTAAGCAAAGTGATGAAGAAGAAAAGTTAAAAAGAATAATTGCTAAATATCTTCATGGAACTGAAAAACAAGCTAATATTGCTAAAGATAGAATTAAAAAGTTAGAAAAATTAAAACAGGTTAAAGTAGAAGCTGAAAAGAAACAAAAAATAACTAAATTTAAAATTAAAATTAATTATCCAAGTACTAGTATTCCTATTGAAGTTAATCATTTAAAATTTGGTTATGATGAAAATAACTTATTATATAACGATTTATCATTTACTATTCAAAGAGGAGAAAAAATTCTTATTGTTGGAGAAAATGGTATTGGTAAAACAACACTTTTAAGATTAATAATGGGTACGTTAAAACCATTAGATGGAGAAATTAAAATTAATGATAAAACTTTAATTGGATATTATGCTCAAGAACATGAAATTATTGATAACTCCAAAACGATTTTAAATAATTTTAATAATTATGGCCTAGCTGATTATGAAGTTAGAAGATATTTAGGTAATTTCTTATTTTCGGGAGAAGATATTAATAAACTTGCTGGAGTTTTATCACCGGGAGAAAGATCAAGAGTAGGACTTGCTAAAATAGCTCTTAGTGGTGCAAATACGTTATTACTTGATGAACCAACTAATCATTTAGATCCTATGACTCAGTTAAAAATAGCTGATATCTTTAAAGATTATGAAGGTACAATGTTAGTGGTATCTCATAATTTAGAGTTTGTTGATAGCTTAAATATCGATAGAATGTTGCTTTTACCTAGTGGAGTAATTACATATTATGATAAAGAAATAGTAACATATTATGAAACATTAAATAATAATGAAGAAATTAAATAATGTTAATTTATAATTAACGTGTTATACTTATGTAAAGGTAGTTGATAAGTATGACACGTTTTTTAAAATTAGATGAAGATGAAAATTTAAAATGTGGTAAAGAAATAAAGAATTTTTTAAATCCAGATTATATATATATTCCTTTTTATAATAATTATAAATTACTTAAAAAGAATCATGATAAAGTTACATTAGATGAACCAATATTTGATAATGATAATCAACTTATTTTTAGTAGTGTTTCTGGTAAAATTGTTAGTTTAAATGAAATGTACGTACATCAGGATAAAGTTAAATGCATATGTGTTGCTAATGATTTTATGGAAAATAAAGCAATAAAGAAAAGTGTTAAAAATATTAATAAATATAGTAAAGAAGAATTTATTGATTTAATTCATAAATATACTAGTATTAGAGAAGATTTTGAAAGTAAAAATTTAATTATATCGGGAATTGATTATGAATTGTATGAAGAAAATTTAAGTAGGTTAATTAGCAGTTATTCTGATAATATATTAGATACAATTGATGCATTAATTAAAATTCTTGGTATAAATAAATGTGTAATGGTTGTAAAAGATAATGATACAGATAATGTTGTTAATTTATTAAATTTAATTGGTACTTATCCTAATATTAATTTAAAATTAATGGCTGATTTATATCCCATTGGTAATAAGATGATATTAAAAGAAGAATTATTTAATAATGATGCTATATTTTTAGATATAAATGATGTATTTAATATATATAAAGTGTTAAGAAAGAATAAACCAGTTACAGAAAAATTAATTACAGTAAGTGGTAATATGATTAATAAACCTAAAATTATTAATGTTAAAATTGGTACTAGTGTAAAAGAATTATTAGATAAAAATTTTAAAATTAAAGGTGATGATTATCATTTAGTTATTAATGGATTAATATCAGGTTATGAAGTTAATGATGATGATATGATTATCACAGAAAATATTAGAAGTATATTTGTTACAAGTAACGTATTTAATGAAACTATGCCATGTATTAGATGTGGTTTATGTGTTAAACATTGTCCAGTAGGTGCTAATCCAGTTACTGGTTATAAGATGGATAAATGTATTAAATGTGGAGCTTGTAAGTATGTGTGTCCTTCAAATATATCCTTAGGAGAATAAATATGAATAGATTTATAGATACAAAATTAAATATTAAAAAAATAAATAATATTATGTTATTATCTATTATTCCTTTAGTTCTTGCGGGTTTTTATAAAAATGGAATTAAATTATATACGCAAGGATTAGTAAATTTATTTGGGATGTTTAAACCTTTAGTATTTGATATATTAGGAATAGTTATTGGAATGATCGTACCATTTATTTATGATAGATTTATTAAACATAAGAACACTAAGTTATTATCTTGTATTAATATGTATAATTATCCTTTTTATGGATTGTTACTTGCAAGTGTTATAAGCATAAATACTCCAATTTATGTATTTGCAATAGTTTGTTTTGTTTGTTTATTTTTATATAAATTAATGAAGAAAAAATATGTTAATGTAGTAGCTGTAATGGCATTAATAATATTTATTATTATGAATTTAGTTGGAGATTTTAGTTTTTTAAATGTTTATGAAAAGATGAATAATTTACATTTAAGACCTCTTGATTATTTTATGGGAATGGGTAGTGGAGGAATAAACACTACTAATATAATTCTTTTGTTAATAAGTGTAATAATATTATTTTGCCAAGATTTTTATAAGAAAGAAATTACAATAAGTTCTTTTGTTACATATTTTATTTTAATTATTATTTATGGTTTTATTAAGGGAGATATTATACTTATATTAGATAGTTTATTTTCCAATAGTGTTCTTTTTACTTTTGTATTTATTGCAACTGATTATAAAACAAGTCCTATTACAATGTATGGTAAAGTTATTTATGGTATATTAATTGGAATAATCGCATTCGTTTTATATATGTATTATCCTGAACTTGCAGGTATTGGAGCTGTATTAATAGGAAGTATATGTGCTAGTAAAATAGATAAAATTGTTGAAAGATAGTCTTATTAAGTGATATAATTATTTAGGATAGAGAAGGAAATAATAATTATGAATAATAAAAAAGTTTTAGAACATTGTCCTAATTTTTATAATATAAATAATTTTACTTTTTTTGATGATGATTATATTAGTGGGAGATTAATAGAAATATACCGTAAATTTATATTTGAAACTGATGTAAATAATGAAGAAGATTTAAAGACTCTTGAAAAAATAGATTATGTATTAAATAAATATATTGAAGATTATATGTTTAGAAAACAATTGCAAAAAGATGTCCTTAATATAAGAGTTAAATCAGGAGAGAATTTAGTTAGAAAAACAATAGAGGCAATTAATGGATTTTATGATAGTTATGAAGCAGGTTATACAAGAAATATATACTTTGCGAGGTGGATTTAATGGATGAAGATTTTTATATAGAAGATCATTATAAAAGAAATGTTGTTATAGTAATTTTAATTATATTATTAGTTACTGGTGGTCTTTATTATGGTTATAAAAATTATTATAAAAAGAATTATCTTAAAGTTAAAGATGTAACTGTTGAACTAGGTAGTAAGTTAAGTACAGATATTAAAGATTATATTAAATGTAATAATTATGATGATTATAAATTAGATTTATCGTCAGTTGTAACAGATGATGAAGGTAAAGTTTCTTCAGTAGGAGAATATGCTTTTAGGGTTATTAAAAATGATGATATTAGTAGAGGTAAGGTATTTGTTAAAGATACTACTAAACCAATAGTGGGTGTTAACGATTTAACTGTTGGTATTAATGAAGAATATAATGCTTATGATTTTGTTAATACTTGTACTGATTTATCAATGCCATGTGTTGTAAGCTTTAAGGACGCTAATGATGGAGATTTAAGTAGTAAAGTAGGTAATTATAAAATTGAAATAATTATAAGTGATAATGCGAATAACAAAGTTAATAAGACTGTTAAGTTAACTGTTAAAGAAGGTTATTCTTTTAAGGAAGTTAAAGAAAAAGATTTTAATGTTGATCATACTTCTAATGATAAGAGTAATTGGAATAATACTTATACTATTAAATTTGAAAAAGCATTAGAAGAAGAAAGTACTGAATTTAATGAATTATTAGAATCATATGGCATTAAAGAATTTAGTTATGATAAAAATATTAAAGAAAAAGAAATAATTGTTATATATAATAAATATAATTATGCTTTAGGATTAAGTATTAAAGTTACTTTTGATGATGGTAGTTATGAATTTGTAACTGAAGATAAAGTTAAAAGTGATGTTCCTGAGGAATAAATAAAGCTTATTTTTATACTAAAATAATTTTAAAAACTATTGCACAAAGTTAAATTATTTGATAATATAATTTTGTGCTTTGGAAATGGCGGTGTAGCTCAGTTGGCTAGAGCATCCGGTTCATACCCGGCAGGTCGGGAGTTCAAATCTCTCCGCCGCTACCAAGAGGAATTCTGCTTGAACTTTTATGTTTGAGTTTGATAAATAACTAATTCAGAAATGGATTAGTTTTTTTGTGTTTTACAAAAGTTATCCGAAGGAAAGGATGGTATTATGGTAAATATTATTAAAGAAGAATTACCTATTGAAGAACACTTGCGAAAGAAATTAGAACTGATATGTGGGTTTGCTAAAGCAACACCAACAATTACTAATGGTAATGTAAGAAAAATAGATAAAACTAATTTGACTTATATTGAACCAAATAGAATTATCATAAAAGATAAAATCGATAAACTAAAAATATCTAAATTAAATAAAGATAATTATATTTTATCAAAAGAAGATAAGGATTCTTTTATCGACTTTATCGAGCAAGTTAATGACACTAGTAAAGAATATGATAAAATACAAACTCTATCTAATACATTAGTTAATGCTCACGAACAATTAAAAGATAAAAACAATAAAATTAAAACTTTTACTGAAAATAATGAAGCACTTGATTTAAGAGTTAAAACTTTAAATAATATGATTAAAGAAAAAGATAATGAAATATCATTTTTAAAATCTAAATTACAAGATTTAAAAAATACATTAGATTATTGGAAAGATAAATTCGAAAAACTAATATCTTTCTTACACGATAAACTTCATAGTTGGTATGATAAAGATGAAAAATATATTGATGTTGTTAATGATATGTATGATGATAATGTTTTAGATGATGATGACATTGAAGAATTAGATTTAAGCAAAGAAAAAGATGACTTTGAAAGATAATTAATATAATTATTGTAGTATAATAAAGATATAGCATCTTATAGTTAGGAGTGGATAGAAATGAATTTTGAAAATTTTGTTAGAGATGGAAAAATAACTTTTGAAGGGAAAGAACATGCGTTTCATTTTGAAAATAATATTTTAACTATTTTTTTCCAATGATATTGAAAATGATTGGAGTAATTATAACAGTATTTTTTTTAGAACTAAAAATTCTAGCATTGAAGAAAATACATATTTTGGAACTACTTTACAAGGAAACTCAATCGCTTTTGTAAATGTCGAACTTCAAAAAATTGGACGTTCATTCCTAAGAGGATATGTTCCAGCATATATTTATGGAAAAGATAATGGGTATATACCTGCCCCAAAAGCAATAAATTTTACGTCAATGCAATTTAGAGGAAAATGCATTGATCAATTGTATAGTCCAAAACTCTTAATAGAAAATAAAGAAATAACAAAGAGATTAAAACCAAAATTTAAATTTCATAATTCAAAAGAATTATTAAGAAAACTAAACGTTAATGGAGATATATTTAATTTTGGTATTATGTGGAATATTTCGAGCAAGGAATTAAATACTCCAATTAAATTAAAATCTCAGATATGGATTAATTTTAACGAAAAGAAACAAGTTAACGATATAATTGAATATTACAAATCTATGCATGAATTGATGTGTTTTCTTTATAATAGAAATATAATTGAATTTGATGAAATAAAGCTAACTTCAAAAATATGGTTATCAAAAAGTGAATTTGATAACTGGAAAAATAAAAAAGGGAAATTAGTAACAACTGACTATTTTTTACATATAAACTTACCGAAAGATAAAAATATTGATTTATCTGATATTAATTTATCTCTTTCTTTGGATACACTAGTAAATAACTTTGAAAATTTATATAATATTTTATCAACAGAAAAAAATACTTTATTCTCGTATCCAAATAATTCATATGAAGATAGTCATGTAGATTCATACCAATTTATAAAAATAGCCTCTTCATTTGAAGGACAATTTGACAAGCTACACCCTAAATATAAAGCTAATAAACATAAAAAATATAAAGTGCTAAAAGATAATATATTAAACTATATATCTGAATTAAGAACTCCTAATTCATCTAACACAGAATTAGGCTATATAGACAATTTTTATGACACAATAAATAATTTAGATGGCGCGCTTCATGAACAAATATCTTCCTCACTTAAAGAATTTATAAAACCATTAGAAAAAACAAAACAAAGATTATTTGTTAATTATAATATGACTAATGTCTCAAATGGAGATTTAGCTCAAACGTTTGCAAAAAAAAGAAATGAAATAACTCAAAGTGCATTGAGTAAGAAATTTTCGAATGTTGAAATTGTATCTTATTTATTAGTTAAGAGATTAGTTCATTGTATTATTTTAAAACGTTCTAATTTCACGACAGATGAAATAGCCGAAATAATCAATAGAATATTTTAAATATAAAATTTTATTAAAATATGGAAAGGACATGAATTATGAATAGTGACAATATAAAAACACAAATAGTAGTAAAAGAGCAAAAAATAAGCGTTTTAAGAATAGACAATAAAGAATTTATTTCATTAACCGATTTAGCACGATATGCAAATCCAGAAGAACCTAAAGTTCCTATTTATGCTTGGATGAGAAATAAAGATGTTTTGGCATATTTAGGTTTATGGGAACAATTGAATAACGAGAATTTCAAAGGTCACGAATTCGAGACCTTTGAGAATGAAGCTGGTAAAAATAGTTTCTATATGTCACCACAAAAATGGATTAAAGAAACTAATGCTGTTGGTATTATTTCTAAATCTGGTAATAATGGTGGGACTTATGCTAGAAGTGATATTGCTTTAGAATTTGCCAGTTGGCTTTCTCCAGAGTTTAAATTATATGTAATTCAAGAATTTGAAAGATTAAAGAAAAATGAAGCATATCAAAATAAAATTGATTGGCATGCTAATAGAGTATTGGCTAAAGTTAGTTATGTAGTTCATACTGATGCCATTAAAAGTGTAATAGTTCCTACTTTAACTGAAAAACAAAAGAAGTTTGTATATGCAGAAGAAGCAGATGTATTAAATGTTGCATTATTTGGTATGACTGCTAAGGAATGGCGTACACTTAATCCTGAAATTGCAGATAAAGGAAATATTAGAGATTATACTGATTTACTTCATTTGGTAATATTAAATAATTTAGAAAACATTAATGCAGAATTAATAGAAATGAAAATACCACAAAGTGAGAGATTAGTTAGATTAAATAATATAGCAAGAAAACAAATGGAATTATTAAAAAATAATAAATCATTTAATAACCTTGAATATATTGAACATAAGGTTAATGATAAACAAGCATTGCCTTTATGAAATTAAAAGATGATTTTGAGAGATAAATTAAACTATAATAAACACAAAAGCAAATAATTATGATATAATAGTTATTAATGGAGGGTTTGAATATGATTTATTTTAGAAAAAATGACGAAGTAATTGAAAAATATCAAGTTGATTTTGATAAAGAAGAAATTGAAAAATTAAAAAAGGAAATTATAAATAATTGTAGTTTTATACAACACGAAGAGTATGAAAGTGATTATTCACCAAGATTTACTGATGAAATTATTAGAAATTTCACATATACTCCTACTGGAAAAGAAAAAGAATATTTTGAAGAAACAAGAGATATTTATCGATATAGTTATGATGAATATAAACCACCATATTTAGTTAAATTAATAAATCAACTTTTAAATGGCAATTCAAAAGCCATAGATGAAATATTAAATTACGATATTTCTACTAAATCATCTATAGATGATAGAATTAATTTAGCAAATCAAGAATTTAGTAAAATTGTCCCTGAAGATATTACGAAAAAGAAAGAAAAACTAAAAGAACTAGAAGTTTTATTAAAAGCAAAAGAACTAAATAAAAATCAACAAAGTATTGATGCATATTATAATCAATTAATAGGGTTAATTAAATTTGATTTAGTTGATTCACTTTCAATAAGTGAATTAGGTAGAATAGAATCTTTCCTAGAAATCAAATTATCTGGTGTAGAAATTAGTAATTCTAAAGGAAAGCCATTTGTGAAATCTTTGAAAAAAGCTGATTAATATATTAAAGTAGCGAAAAAATATTGCGACTTTTTCTATTATTTGGTAAAATGTATTTAGTGATTAGTTGTTTATCAACTATTCCTAAGGTTTCGGATATACTATTTGTCCGTACCAATATGAGTAATAATAGATAGAAATATCTATTTTTTTTATACATTTTAATCTTATTTGACATATCAATACCAT
>CAKOKM010000026.1 GCA_934091015.1 uncultured Bacilli bacterium
CAAGCAAATTATAATAATGGTAAAAATGCATATAAACAATTTTTATATACAAATAGTCAAGAACAAAAACTTGATATAGCAAATAAGATTAAATTTTTAGAAGAAAATAACGAAGAAGCTAAAGGATTACTTTCAGCAGTAAAAGAACCATTATTTAATGGCAAGAAAGTAACTGATTATGATTCTATATTACAGGGACATGTTCATTTTGAAATGTTTGAAGAAGGAAAAAATACATCTTTTTATACTTTAAGAGCAGTTGGTTTTGCTTATGGAAATGATCCAATTGATATAGCATCTTATGTTATTTTAAAAGAAAAAAGAAACAATCAAGGGTTTGATGTTCAAAAAGTTTTGGTTAAATTTAATCGAAAAAAATTAGAAAATGAAATATTAAATAGTGATGGACCAATGGATAAAATTAAAATATTTACTTATATGAGGTAAATATTTTGAATTAATTAATTTGATAATTTTTTTAAAATATGCTATTATGAATGCGTAAGGAAGACTTACATAAAATAAAAAAGGAACATTTAGTTATGCAATGCTGAATGCCTATCCTTTATAAATTAAGGTATTGACATTTAATTACTCAGTTTTCATAGGTAATTAAGTGTCTATTTTTTTATTATGTATACTAAAATAGATATACACAGAATAATGAAACATATGTATCTTAGAAATTTAATAATAAATTTTCTTTTACCCATATGCATCACCTCCTCATTTTATTAATATTAAAAGGTGAGGATAGACACCCAGCAACTATTTGTTCCTTAATTGGTTATTATACTATTAGTGTAATTTATAAACAAGCGAACAAGTGAAAATATTTAATATTATATTGGTTTTATTAATAAGATATGTTATCCTTTTTGTAGAATAGGTATGGAAGGATATATTTAAAATGAGGTTAGAACATGTATATAAAAATTATAATTTAGGAAAGAAAGAGATAGCTGTTTTGAAAGATATAAATGTTGAATTTAAAACAAATACATTTTATGCAATAATGGGAAGAAGTGGTAGCGGAAAAACTACCTTGGTTAATATTTTAGGACTTTTAGATAATGTAACTAATGGTAAGTATTTTTTAAATGATAAAGATGTAACTAATGTAAATAGTGAATTAAAATCTAAAATAATAAGTGAAAATATTGGATTTGTTTTTCAGTCATTCTATTTAAATAATAATTTAAGTGCATTGGAAAATGTTATGCTCCCATTATACATAAATAAAAATGTTAAAAAAAGTGAACGTAAAGAATTAGCTAAAGGGATGCTTGCAAAATTTAATTTAGGGAATAGAATTAATCATAAACCTAAGGAGTTATCTGGAGGCGAACAACAAAGAGTAGCGATAGCTAGAGCTCTTATTAATAATCCTAAAATAATTATTGCAGATGAACCAACAGGAAATTTAGATTCTCAAAGTGAAAAAGATGTATTTGATATTTTGAAGGAAATAAGTAAAGAAAATAAAATTGTGATAGTCGTTAGTCATAATCCAATTGTTAAAGAATATGCTGATTGTATTTTAGAGATGGAAGATGGAGAATTAAATGAAATTCCTAGATTTAATTAAATTATCAATATTAAATATAAAAAGTAATAAATTTAAAAGTATAATTTATTTACTAGTTATGCTAATATTATTTTTACTAATAAGTATAACATTTACAGGAACTAGTTCAATATTTAATTTTTTTGATAAACAGTTCAATTCTTATTTAGATTTAAAAACAATATCACTTAAATTAGATAGTATGAATAAAGAAAAGGAATTAAATAATATTAAATCATTAAATATTAAAGAAGTAGTAGCATATTATGATGATTATTATTCATTAAATTTAAGTCTTAGTTCTAATAAAGATTTTAATTTTGACAATTACACTAAACCAAACATTGTAGTGTATGAATATTTAAATAATTATAATATTAATCCTGATTATGGACGAGGAATACTTAATAGTGGAGAAATTATTTGCTCATCTTCATTTGCTCCTTTAGGCTATGTAAGTGATACTAAAGATATTTTAGATATATCTAATAAAATTAATAATAATTTAGATGTAATTTATTATCAAAAATATTATCCTAAAGAAGGAGAATCTAGGGTAAAACAAACATATAATAAAAGCTTTAAATTAGTTGGCACTTATGATATAAAAGAAGATTTAAATTATTATAATGTTTGTTATATTAGTAAAGATGATTATAATGAGATAGTTAGCAATTCAATGTCTATTTGGGAAGATGATAAACAAAAAATATTAAGTGATAAAAATTTATCATATAATGCTTATTTGATTGTTAATGAATATAAAAATGTTAATAAAGTATTAAATATTTTAAAAGAGAAAGGTTATTATGCAACTTCAGAAAATGAATTGGATATGGATTTATATAATTTAACTCAAAATATCTTAAAATATATTTGTGGTGGGATATTAATACTTTTAATTATAATTATTTATTTGTTTATTAAAAATGTTATTAAAGAAAATAATGATAATATAAATCTCTATAAGTTAATTGGATATAATAATAAAATAATTAATAATATTTTTAAATTGGAATATATTATACTTACTTTAATGTCATTTGTAATTCATTTATTATTAATGCCGTTAATTAAAAATATAATTATGAAGTTAATGAGTAGTTTTCCTGAAGCAAATATTTTAACGATTAATATTAACTATTTAGGAAGTATCTTGTTTATGATATATACTTGTATATTAATTATGTTAATTTTTAAATTAAAATTAAATAGAAAAGAGGTATGATATGTTAATTATTAAATCTTATTTTCATAATAATATTATTAAATATGGAATAGTATTAGGGTTACTATTTTTTACGATATTATTTTTAATAAATTTTAGTTTTACGATTGATTATCAAATTGATTTAAAGAAGAATAGTGAGTTTTATAGAACAGTTAGATTTTCTTTTAAAGATGATTATAATTTAGAAATGATTAATTTAAATGAGTATGAAATAGAAGATATTATAAACAATATGAGTAGTGATGAAATAGATATTATATTTAAAAATTATAATGATGCTATGAGATTTAAAGATAATAATAAAGATCTATTTAAAACAGTATATATATCTAATTTTGATATGAATAATAATTATAAGGTAACTAAAAATATTACAAATGGTTTAATTATTATTTGCTTGTTAATTATTTTAATATTAATATTTTTATTTTCTATTAATATAATTTATAATATTGAAAAAGATATATCATTATATAAATTACTTGGATTTAATGATAAATATATTATATTAATTACTTTATTTTTTATAATATTATATTATTTATTACTATATGTTATTTCTATATTAATTTATTTTATTTTTAGTAAAATTTTAATATTAAAAGAGATGGTAATTATTAAAGATATAAAATTTATGAATTTACTTAGTTATAGATATTTACTATATGTATGGATATTTATTATTGTTATAACATTTTTATCTTTTATAAGAATTATATATAAAATTAAGAAAAATAGTCCAATTAATCTAGTTAATTTTAATTAACCGAACTTGAAGAATAGGATTAAATATGCTATTATGAATATGTAAGGAAGACTTACATAAAATAAAAAAAGGAACATTTAGTTTGCTATGCTGAATGTCTATCCTTTATATATTGTGATAAGACATTTAATTATCTATCTTGGTAATTAAGTGTCTATTTTTTTACTATATATACCAAAATAGATATACACAGAATAATGAAACATAAGTATCTTAGAAATTTAATAATAAATTTTCTTTTACTCATATGCATCACCTCCTCATCTTATTATTATTAAAAGGTGAGGATAGACACCCAGCAACTAATTGTTCCTTAATTGGTAATATACTATTAGCGTAATTTATAAACAAGCGAACAAGTGAAAATATTAATATAATTAAATAGTTATTCTTAATGTAACTTTACAGTTTCTTTTTGCATTAAATTTATATATGGTTTATAATTATGGTGGAGTTGATAGTATATGGCTAAAAAGAAAAAAAGAAAAGGTGAAAGTGCTAGTAAAACTAAATTTTCTTCAGAACTAATTGGTTTATTACTTGTACTTGTTGGAATAATTGGAATAGGAGCGTTTGGTCCAGTAGGACATCTTATTAAATCATTTTGTATATTTTTAATGGGAACTTGGTGGGCTATTTTTGTTTTGTTATTAATTATTCTAGGCCTATATATGATAATTAAAGGAGATTTACCTAAATTCTTTAATTCCAGATTAATTGGGTTATATCTTTTACTAATCGCGTTACTTGCTCTTAGTCATATAAACTATATTGCCGATAGTGCAGTACTTAAAAATAATGATATATTTCAAAATACCATAGATAATTTTATGAATACAATAAATAGTGAAAATTTTATAAATTTAAGTCAGACTGGTGGAGGAATAATTGGAGCATTCTTTTCTTGGGGATTTGTTAATTTATTTGATTTAACTGGAACTTATATCATTTTATCCGTATTTGCTATTTTTGGAGTTGTAATGGCTCTTAATGTATCACTTGCAGATATTGTAGTTAAAATTATTAAATTCTTTAAAGGACTTGGTGACGGTGTTAAATCTAGCAAGGCTTTGAAAGTTACTGGTGAAGAAGATGATGATAATGACGATGAAGACGAGGAAATAGTTCCAGCCAATAATACTAACAAACAAGTCATAATCACATCAAGTGAAGACATTAGCAGATTTCATAACGAAAACTATGAAAATAAAGAAGAGAAATGTCCAAGCAACGAGCCTATAACTATTCAAAACAGTTCAAATGGAGAGTATCATTTACCACCACTTGATATATTAAATCAACCTGCTAAAACTAAAAAAATTAATAATAGTGATTTCTTAAATCAAAACCGTATTGCCCTTGAGAAAGTATTAAGAGATTTTCAAATTACAGGTAAAGTAGTTGAAATTCATGAAGGGCCAGCTGTTACACAATTTGAAGTCGAAATTAAAGCAGGTACTAAAGTTAACCGAATTACAAGCATCAGTAAAGAAATAGCACTAGCGTTAGCCGCTAAAGATGTTAGAATTGAAGCACCTATTCCGGGAAAAAGTACTGTTGGAGTTGAAATACCTAATCGAAATGTCTCTAGTGTTCCAATTAGAGAAGTATTAAGCACTGTTCCAAAATCAATGAATGATGCTAAGATATTAGTTGCTCTTGGTAAAGACTTAATGGGCAGAACATGTTGCGCTGATTTATCTAAAATGCCACACCTACTTGTTGCCGGATCTACTGGTTCAGGTAAATCAGTTTGTATTAATAGTTTTATCGCTTCTATCCTAATGAGAATGAATCCGAATGATATTAAATTAGTGCTTGTCGATCCTAAAAAGGTAGAATTATCTAATTATAATGGAATACCTCATTTATTATGTCCAGTTGTTACTGATCCTAAGAAAGCAAATGTCGTACTTCAAAAAATAGTTGCTGAAATGGAAAATAGATATCAAAAATTTGCTGATAACAATGTTAAAAATATTTCAGGATATAATGAAATGATCGAAAAAAATAATAAAAAGAATAACACAAATGTTCCTAAGATGCCATATATTTTAGTAATAATAGATGAGCTTGCTGATTTAATGCTCGTTGCTGCTAAAGAAGTTGAAGACTCAATTATGCGAATAACTCAGATGGCAAGAGCCGCTGGTATTCATTTAATTGTTGCAACTCAAAGACCATCAACCGATGTAATTACCGGGGTTGTTAAAGCTAATATTCCATCACGTATCTCATTTGCCGTTGCATCTCAAATCGATTCAAGAACTATTTTAGATCGAGCTGGAGCCGAAAAATTACTCGGTAAAGGTGATATGTTATATCTTCCAATGGGTGAAAATACTCCAATAAGAATTCAAGGAAACTTTATTTCTGATGAAGAAACTCAAAGATTAATTGATTATGTTTCCAAAGAACAAGTTGCTAGTTATGATAATAGTTTAACTGAAATACCTGATAATCACATGGCTGGTGCAAATAGTGGTACTGAAGAATATGATGATCCTCTTTATAATAATGTTGTAGATTTTGCCATAACAACCGGTAAGATAAGTGCTTCATTAATACAAAGAAGATTTAGAGTTGGTTTTTCAAGAGCTGCTAGAATTGTTGATTTACTTGAAGAAAGAGGTATAATTGGACCACAAAACGGTTCAAAACCTAGAGAAGTAATCGTTAAAATATCCAAAGAAGAACAATAATTAAGACTATGAAAATTTTATTCATAGTTTTTTTCTTTTTTACCATTTTATTTAAGTAATCAAATTGAAATGATTGTAATATTTTGTTATAATTATTTTATTGAGTAGGTGGTAGTTTGTTAGATAATACATCATTATTTGATCATAAAAAAATAGAAAGTGCTTTAGTTAGTAAAACTTTTTTTGAAGTATTTGAAGCTTTAGAAGAAAGTGGATATAATCCAGTTAATCAAATAACCGGTTATCTAGTTACTGGAGATGCTGGATACATTACTAATTACAAAAGAGCTAGAGAAAAAATAATGAATATTGAAAAAGTAAAATTAATTTCAATATTAGTGGAGAATTACTTTTTAAAATGAGAACATTAGGAATGGATTTAGGAACTAAAACTTTAGGTCTTGCAATATCTGATAAACAAGGAATTATAGCATCACCTTACAAATTAATTAAATATAATAATATAGAAGATGCTGTAAATGAAGTTTTAGAAATAATTGAAAAAGAAAAAGTTGATAATTTAGTTTTAGGACTTCCAAAAAATATGAACAATTCACTTGGTTTTGCAAGTGAAAGAAGTTTAAATTTTAAAAAATTATTAGAAGAAAAAACTGATTTAAAAATAGAATTAATTGACGAAAGACTATCTACTGTTGAAGCTGAAAGAATATTACTTGATTACGATATGTCCAGAAAAAAAAGAAAAGAACATATTGATAATACAGCTGCTGCTATCATTTTGGATACATATTTAAGAAGGGAAGAGAAGAAATGAATAATTCAAATGGAACATTTACAATTAAAAATAATAAAGGAGAAGAATTAACATGTAACGTTTTATTTACATTTGATTCCGACGAATTTAAAAAAAGTTATATAGTGTTTACTGATAATACAACTGATGAAAATGGTAAAATTAAAGTATATGCTAATACTTATGATCCTAGTGGGAACGATATTAATTTAGGACAAATTGAAACAGATAAAGAGTGGGAAGTTATTGAAGGATTACTTGCTTCACTACAAGAAAAGATAGGAGAAGAAAGTGGAGAAGAAAATAAATAAAGACAAAATTGTTAAAAATAAAAAATTAGGAGTAAATAAAATAATTTTAATTATTTGTGCAATTGTGATAGTTGTGCTTGTCTCATTTATTGTAGCAAGCGATTATTATTTATCTCCAGTAGATAAGAAAAGTGATGAAATAATCAAATTTGAGATTAAAAATAATACAGGTAAAAATAAAATTGCTGATGATTTAGAAAAAGCAGGTTTAATAAAAAATGCAACCATATTTAAGATCTATATTAAATTAAATAGTAATAAGGAATTATATGCTGGTACTTATAATTTATCTAAAAGTATGAGTGTTAATGAAATAATAGATACTCTTCATAAAAATAAATCATTAGAAACAGAAGTAATTCAGGTAACTTTTATCGAAGGCAAAAGATTAACTGATTATGCAAAAGTAATTGAAAATAAATTTGGTTATAAAGCTGATGACGTTATTTCTTATGCTGATAGTGATGAATTCGTTAACAAAATGATAAGTACCTATGATTTCATTACTGAGGATATAAAACAAGATGGAATATACCATCCATTAGAAGGATATTTGTTTGCTGATACCTATGATTTTAAAAAGAATGCAACCATAGATGAAATACTTAATAAAATGATTTATACAATGGGAAAAAAATTAGAAGTATATAAAGATGATATCAATGTAAACAAATTTAGTGTTCATGAGTTACTTACTCTTGCTTCAATAGTTGAATTAGAGGGAGCAAATTCAGACGATAGAGCAGGTGTTGCTGGAGTATTTTATAATAGAATAGAAGCTGGATGGACACTTGGATCTGATGCAACAACTTATTATGCAGTTAATAAAGATTTTACTAAAGATTTAACTAATAACAATTTAAAATCATGTAATAAATATAATACAAGAAGTGAAAATACTTGTTCATTTACTGGTTTACCTATAGGACCTATTGATAGTCCTTCACTAAATTCAATAAATGCCGTTATGGAACCAGAAGAACATGATTATTATTACTTTGTTGCCGATAAAAATAAAAAAACTTATTTTGCTAAAACTTACAAAGAACATACTCAAACAGTTTCACAACTTAGAAAAGATGGATTATGGTATGAATATTAGAAAAGTATATTAATTTATACTTTTTCTTTTAACTTAAAGTTTGACTTTTTATCAATAATTTTGTAGTATATATCACTATGAAAGAGGTTGAAATTCATGAGTGCTAGATTACTAAATGAAACAACAAATATTAATTTAACTAATTTAGATATTTCCAAAATAAATATTGATAATAATTCCGAAATAATTCAAAAAGAAAATGAATTAGAAAAGGAAGAACAACAATTAAGTACAAACGTTGATAAATATGATTTAGTTAAAGAAAATATCAAAAATAAATACAAATATATAGTTTGTGCCATTGCAATAAATTTCTTATTAATGAGCATTTTAAATATCAACACTATTGGTTTATATTTAATATTATCTTTAATTGAAGCAATAATCTTAACAAATCTTGAATTAAAAAATGGGACATTTAAAGAAAATTATGAATTATTAAATAACACTATACCAAATTTAATTAATTCTAACAAAGATAATATAAAAAAATTAAAACAAGATTTGGAATTAATTAAAAACAGAATTCAAAAACTTAATGACCAACAAACATCAATATCTAAAATAATATATCCTGAAAACCAGATAGAAAAAGATAATTCAGAATCAATTCAAAATGATATTAAAATAAAAAACTATGATTTTTTTTCATACTTAAATGATATAAATAACTAAACTAACATTAATTTAAGTATGATTATAAATGAAAGAAGAGAAGTAAAATGAACAATGACATAAATATTACATTGAATGAGCAAAAAATATCCATAGAAAATGAAATAGAACAAGAAAACAAAAATATATTATAAAATAAAAGTTTATTAAAGAAAGTAAAACGTAATCTAAAAAATAAATATACTTTTTTATTAATAAATAACATATTTGTATTATATACTATTTTTTTAACATGTTCATTATCTTCTGTATTATTTAAAATAATCTTTATGTTATTATGTTCTGGTACTTTTACCGCATTTTTTCAGTCATTAGCAGTATCTAGATATGGTACATTTAGTGAAAATAACAAAAGCAAAAAGGATATACCATTTAAATTAGCAGCTTCAAATGAAAAAAATAAAAGTATTAGAAGAAAATCATGAAATTATTAAAGAAAATATGAAGTCTAATGAAACAGAAGATTATAGTGAACAAGAATATAATCAATCATTTATTATGTATCCTGAAAGAGATAGTGTTGTAAGGCTTGATAACTATATGACTTCAGGCCCTAAAATTAAAAAGATGCACTTAAAACATAAATATAGAGGAACTACAAAATAGTTCCTTTTCTTATTTTTTTGCATTTTTTAAATAACCTATGATATAATCTAGTTCGTAAGGAAGTGTTCCCTGTGAGAGAGACAATATTAGAAATGGAAAGATATGCTGAAGCAAATAATATTCCTATTATAGAACTTGATTCTATTAAATTTATTATGAAATATATTAAACTTAATAATGTTAAAACAGTTTTAGAAATAGGTACCGCAATAGGTTATTCAGCAATACTTATGGCTAATGCAACAGATACAGTAGAAATTACAACTATTGAAAAAGACGAGAAAAGATATCGTGAAGCAGTTAAAAATGTTAATGCTTGTGGTTTAGATAAAAGAATAGAAATAGTATATAATGATGCATTAGAAGTAAGTTTAACAGGACGTAAATATGATTTAATCTTTATTGATGCCGCTAAAGGTGGATATATCAAATACTTTGAAAGATTTTGTAATTATTTAAATCCAGGTGGAGTAATAATTACTGATAACTTAAAATTTCATGGTTTAGTTAAAGATAAAGCATCTATTAAAAGTAAAAATGTTAGAGGAATAGTTACTAAAATAGAAAATTATATTGAATTTTTAAATAACAATAAAGATTATGTTACTAAATTTTATGATATTGGAGATGGCTTATCAGTAAGCTTTAAAAAGAATAATGAAAAATAAACTATTAATAAGAATAAATAATTTATTAGAAATTGAAGACTATTATAAAGAAGGTATAACAAACTTTCTTTTTCCTTTATCATGTTATAGTATTGGTTATAATACCTTTAATTTAGATGAGATAAAAAACATTAAAGAAAAATATAATATAAATGTTTATCTACTTGTTAATAGAGTTCTAGATAATAAAGATTGTAATAACTTTAAATTAATTATTCCTAAATTAAGTTTTGTAAATGGAATTATCTATGAAGATATCGCTATATATCAAATGCTTAAAGACACTAATATAAATTTAATTTGGAATCAAGCCCATTTTGCGGTTAATTATCATTCAATCAATTACTGGCTATCCAAGGATAACATTATATCTTGCATGCTTGCTAATGAATTAGAAAAAAATGAATTAAAAACAGTTTTAGATAATGTTAATAAAAAAGTAATATTACCTATCTTAGGACTTAATATGGCTATGTATTCAAGAAGAACATTATTAAAATTTTATAGTGATACTTTTAAAACCAAATACACAAATGTTGCCATTTTAAAAAATGACGCTGTAGAATTTTTAGCTAAAGAAAATGAATACGGAACAGTTTTATTCTATAATAAATATTTTAATTTAATACCTGAGTTAGAACATATTAATGATGATAAAATTTTTATGTATTATATCGATCCTAATGGATTAACTTCTAAAGATGTTATTGCTATTTTAAATGGTAAAAAAATAGATTATGATAATAAGTTCTATGAAAATAAAACTGTATATAAAGTGAGTGATTTAAAATGATAGAGTTATTAAGCCCAGCTGGTGATTTTGAAAGATTAAAGTTTGCTTTAAGATATGGTGCTGATGCAGTTTATATAGGCGGTAAAAATTATTCATTAAGAGCTAATGCCATAAACTTTACTAACGAAGAAATAAAAGAAGCTACTAATTATGCTCATAGTTTAAATAAAAAAGTATATGTTACAGTAAACATCGTTTTGCATGATGAAAATATAGATGGATTAAAAAAATATCTATTATTTTTAGATAGTGTTAATGTTGATGCAATTATTGTAAGTGATATTTATATAATGAGTTTGTGGAAAGAATTGAACCTAAAAATGGAACTTCATGTTTCAACTCAAGCAAGTACTTTAAATAAAGAAACCGCTCTTTTCTATAAAGAGTTAGGAGCTAGTAGAGTAGTTTTAGCAAGAGAAGCTAGTGAAGAAGATATAAAAGAAATAAAAGATTATACTGGTTTAGACTTAGAAGCATTTATTCATGGTGCAATGTGTACTTCAATTAGTGGCAGATGTATTATGAGCAATTATGCAACCAATAGAGACGCTAATCGTGGAGGATGTGCCCAAGTGTGTCGTTGGAATTTTTGCATTGATGATGAAAATGGTAACGAATTAGGAGAAAACTATCAAATGTGTCCTAAAGATTTAAATATGGCTATTTACATTAAAGATATGATAAATGCTGGTGTTAATTCCTTTAAAATTGAAGGAAGAATGCGTAGTATTTACTATATTGCCACTGTTTTATCCAGTTATCGCAAAATTATAGATGATGTTATAAATAATCGTATAAATGATAAAACTATTAATTATTATCTTAAAGTATTAAATAGATGTGCCAATAGAGAAAGTAATCCCCAATTTTTTAAAGGATTACCTAATTATAAAGATCAATACTATAATGGCAATAGAGAAGTATCTAATCAAGATTTTTTAGGAGTAGTATTAAGCAATAATAATGGATTAATTACCTTAGAACAAAGAAATTATTTTAAAAAAGGTACTATAGTTGAATTTATTAGTCCTAATTTTGAAGAAACTGAGTATACTATAGAAGATATTTATGATGAGGATATGAATTTAATAGAAGAAGCAAATCATGCTCAAATGATTGTTAAATTTAAAGCAGACATTCCTCTATGTAAAGACGATATCATGAGATTAAAAACAATTGACAAAGAGTCTATTTTGTAGTATATTCTTGTTATTGTAAATTTTGAAGGAGATTTGATATTAATGTCAAAGAAAGATATATTATTAACAAGTGATGGTTTTTTAGAACTTGAAGAAGAATTAAATGAATTAAAAAATGTAAGAAGACCAAAGGTTATCGAAGCAATTAAAGATGCTAGAAGTCAAGGAGACTTATCTGAAAATGCCGACTATGATGCTGCAAGAAATGAACAAGCAGAAGTTGAAGGAAGAATCAAAGAACTTGAATTTATGCTTGCTAATGCAACCATTATTGAAAAGAAAAATTCTCATATAGTTGACGTTGGTTCAACAGTTACAATTAAATATGTTGATGATGACGAAGAAGAAGTTTATCATATTGTAGGAAGAATGGAAGCAGATCCATTTGAAAATAAAATTTCTAATGAATCACCTATTGGTAAAGCAATTATTAATAAAAGTGAAGGAGATACAGTAGAAATTTCATCTCCTACTGGAAGTTATCAAATTAAAATAGTTAGTGTTGCCTAACTATTTTTTAAAAATTTTTTATTACGAATTGTCGTTATTAGATACTTGCACAAACATATAAAATTTGATAATATGAATATGTAAGTAAGACTTACATAAAATAAAAAAGGAACATCTATTTGGATAGTTAGATGATTACCTTATTTAGGTAGAAATCACCAAAACTCCCTGTTGAGGTGATTTTTTGTTTTTAATAGTTATTTAGATAAAATAACTACAATTAACAATATTATAATTATAAGTAAGATAAAAACTAAACAATCTTTCTTGCTCATAATATCGCCTTCTTTCATAATAGTTTGAAAAAAGGTAATCACCCTAACAATTAAATGTTCCTGCTTAATACCATAACAAATAGAATATGATGTAGTCAATGCAAATATCGTAAATAATCGTGAAAAATCGTATTTAATGTACTTGAACAAATTTAAAAAATTTGATAATATGAATATGTAAGGAAAACTTACATAAAATAAAAAAAGGAACATCTATTTGGATAGTTAGATGATTACCTTAAATGGTAAAATTCACCAAAACTCCCTGTTGAGGTGATTTTTTTGTTTTTAATAGCTATTTAGCTAAAATAACTACTATTAACAAAATTATAATTATAAGTAAGATAAAAATTAAACAATCTTTCTTGCTCATATTATCGCCTTCTTTCATTAAAGTTTGAAAAAAGGTAATCACCATAACAACTAAATGTTCCTGAGTAATACTATAACAAATAGGATATGATGTAGTCAATGTAAAACAAACGAAATTTCATAAAAATATATTATTAAACAACTTATTGTAATCAATTTAAATTAAGTTGCAATAAGAAATAATTATCGATAATATAAACGAATTATCAAGTTATCTTAATTTAAGAAAACAATTTATTGAAGAAGGGTTGAACAAGATTTTAAAAAATTATACTATGGATTTTATTGAACTGGTTAGAATAATGTTCATTTACTTTGAAAATTAAATTTACATAATTATTTTAAAAAAAATCGTATTTAAAAAATTTGCTTTTATATATTGGATATGTTATAGTATTACTTAATTTAGGAGGATACTATGAATAAAGATTTTGAATTAACCTTACTTAGTGAAGGACAAATTTGGGGCAATAATAAAGAAAGACAATTAGATGTAATTAGCAAATATGGAACAAAAACTGCAATTACAGATTTATGTATTTTAATAGGTAGTTATTTATGTAAAAATACTATAGATGAAGATAGTTCTTTAAAAGGTAGAACCGGTTGGTTTTGGACTAGATCTGATGATGGCAATAATGATGTCCGCGTGGTCGATAATTATGGTGATAGGGACTACTTATATAGGTGTGTATGCTATGGTGCTGTTCGACCAGCATTGCAATCTTCTGTATTCTTTTCCCAAATCTCCCAAAATAGAGTGAGGGGATACAATGGAACAGAAGAGGTTGAATTCGGAGAATATCCTCAAAATGCTGCTAATTCAAGAATGCAAAATATACTAGAGTTAGAATATAAAAGAGGAATGAATAAGATAGGAAGAAGTTATACATTTGATTCTGTAAAATTTGATGACTATGTTACAGGATTTAAACCTGTAACTTATGAAGAATACAGATATCAAGGAAAGAAATATATTCGTATAAAAGCTAACTCTAGTTATGGTTGCGGTAAATTCATGCTTTCAAATGGTGTTGAATATAAAAATGGTGATTATGTTTGGATAGAAGTATCACCAGTTAAATGGCTAATAGATGATAGAAAAGGACTTTTAATTTCCAAATATGGATTGGTTTCAGGTATAAGATTTCTTGATAGAAATCATAATTATAATGGAGATTTTAATAAAACTGAAATGTATGAATATCTTAATAAATATATGATTAAAGATTTATTTCAAAATGTTAATTGTATTCAAAAAGGTAGTGATAACAATATTGAAGAATCATTAAATATTTTAGGTTTAGGTTCTTGCAAAGGAATTAGCCAAGAAATTTTAAACTTAATTGTTAAAGATAGAATTAACCAAGTTATTACTGATTCTAAATTATATGATTCTATGGATTATAAACTATTAAAGGAACAAATTAATAAAATATTGGAAGCAGGAAAGTCTATATCGTTGCACGTTAATAAAATTTCAAATAAAGTTAAACAATTAAATTCAAAGTAAGCAAACAAGAAAAAATGTTTGCTTTTTTAGTGCTTATATGCTATAATATACGTAATTTGAAGGGGAAAGGTGAAATATTATGAATAAAAATTTCGAATTAACGTTACTTAGTGAAGGACAAATTTGGGGAAATAATAGTGAACCTCAATTAGAAGTAATTAACAAATATGGAACAAAAGCTGCAATTACAGATTTATGTATTTTAACTGGCAGTTGTTCATGTAAAGATACTATAGATGAAGATAGATCTTTAAATGGTAGAACTAGTTGGTTTTGGACTAGATCTGATGATGGCGATAGTGATGTCCGCGTGGTCGATAAGGATGGTGATAGGGCTGCCTTATACAGGTATGTACGCTATGTTGCAGTTCGACCAACATTGCAATCTTCTGTATTCTTTTCCCAAATCTCCCAAAATAGAGTGAGGGGATACAATGGAACAGAAGAGGTTGAATTCGGAGAATATCCTCAAAATGCTGCTAATTCAAGAATGCAAAATATACTAGAGTTAGAATATAAAAGAGGAATGAATAAGATAGGAAGAAGTTATACATTTGATTCTGTAAAATTTGATGACTATGTTACAGGATTTAAACCTGTAACTTATGAAGAATACAGATATCAAGGAAAGAAATATATTCGTATAAAAGCTAACTCTAGTTATGGTTGCGGTAAATTCATGCTTTCAAATGGTGTTGAATATAAAAATGGTGATTATGTTTGGATAGAAGTATCACCAGTTAAATGGCTAATAGATGATAGAAAAGGACTTTTAATTTCCAAATATGGATTGGTTTCAGGTATAAGATTTCTTGATAGAAATCATAATTATAATGGAGATTTTAATAAAACTGAAATGTATGAATATCTTAATAAATATATGATTAAAGATTTATTTCAAAATGTTAATTGTATTCAAAAAGGTAGTGATAACAATATTGAAGAATCATTAAATATTTTAGGTTTAGGTTCTTGCAAAGGAATTAGCCAAGAAATTTTAAACTTAATTGTTAAAGATAGAATTAACCAAGTTATTACTGATTCTAAATTATATGATTCTATGGATTATAAACTATTAAAGGAACAAATTAATAAAATATTGGAAGCAGGAAAGTCTATATCGTTGCACGTTAATAAAATTTCAAATAAAGTTAAACAATTAAATTCAAAGTAAGCAAACAAGAAAAAATGTTTGCTTTTTTAGTGTTTATATGCTATAATATACGTAATTTGAAGGGGAAAGGTGAAATATTATGAATAAAAATTTCGAATTAACTTTACTTAGTGAAGGACAAATATGGGGAAATAATAGTGAATCTCAATTAGAAGTAATTAGCAAATATGGAACAAAAGCTGCAATTACAGATTTATGTATTTTAACTGGCAGTTATTTACGTAAAGATACTATAGATGAAGATAGATCTTTAACTGGTAGAACTAGTTGGTTTTGGACTAGATCTGATGATGGCGATAATGATGTCCGCGTGGTCAATCATTTTGGTAATAGGGTCACCTCATACAGGTATAAACGCGATAATGCTGTTCGTCCAGTTTTGCAATCTTCTGTAATCTTTTCCCAAATCTCCCCGAACAGAGTGAAGGGATACAATGGAACGGAAGAGGTTGAATTCGGAGAATATCCTCAAAATGCTGCTGATGCAAGAATTCAAAATATATTAGAGTCAGAATATAATAGAGGATTGAATAAGACAGGAAGAAGTTACACATTTGACTCTGTAAAATATGATGACTATGATACAGGATTTAAACCTGTAACCTATGAAGAATACGAATATCAAGGAAAGGGATATATTCGTATAAAAGTTAACTCTTCTTTTATTTTTAAATTCATGCTTTCAAATGGTGTTGAATATAGAGATGGTGATTATGTTTGGGTAGAAGTATCACCAGTTAAATGGCTAATAGATGATAGAAAAGGACTTTTAATTTCCAAATATGGATTGGTTTCAGGT
>CAKOKM010000027.1 GCA_934091015.1 uncultured Bacilli bacterium
ATAGGAATAAGTTTATGTTTAGATTCATGTGTTAATTGTGGAAGTACAAAAGTAGTAACTTTAAGTACAAGTAGAGGTGGATATTTGTGTGCTAATTGTAGACAAAGTGAACCTATATTAGATGGGAAGATTCTAAAATTATTAAGACTTTATAACTATGTAGATATTTCTAAAATAAGTAATTTAGATATAGATAGTGAAGTAAGTAATGCGATTGATAGAATAATCAGTGAGTATTATGAAGACTATAGTGGGGTAAGTACAAAAAGTAAGAAATTTTTGAAAGAAATAGAATAACATTATTTATAAAAAATCATTTGACTTTTCAAACGATTTTTTTGTGAAATTTTATTTGACATATTACAACAAAACAAATATAATATAGTTAGTTTTTGAAGGGTTGACTTAAAGTGGGGTAGAGATGTATTTAAGAATAAAATATTTTTTTGATAAGATAATTGCATTTTTGCTGGTAATAATATTTTTACCTTTTCTATTTATTATTATGCTATTAATTAGATTTGGGGATAGTGGTTCTGCTTTCTATTTTCAAAAAAGAGTTGGTCAACATGGAAAGGTATTTAAAATAATCAAATTTAGAACTATGAAGAATGATTCTGAAAATCTATTGCTCACAATGTTAAAAGATAATAAGATAAGAAATGAATGGTATGAAAATTATAAATTAAAAGAAGATCCAAGAGTTACTAAAATAGGAAAAGTTTTACGCTATTATTCACTGGATGAATTACCTCAATTAATTAATGTATTAAAAGGAGATATGTCAATTATTGGGCCAAGACCGGTTGTAATTGATGAATTACAAAAATATGGAAAATATAAGCAAACTATTTTGAAATTAAAGCCAGGTATAACTGGATGGTGGGCTTGTAATGCAACGCCATTTACAACTTACAATGAGAGAATACAATTAGAATATTATTATGCAAAAAATGTTTCTTTTCATTTAGATATAAAATGTTTTGCTAGAACAGTTTATACTTTGGTTTTTCAAAGAAAAAATAAAGATAGGAGTAAAATATGAAAGTTTTAATAATGTGTGGTGGAACTGGAAAACGTTTATGGCCAAAGTCTTGTGTAGAAAAGCCTAAACAATTCCAAGCAGTGTTAGATGATAAAACTATGTTGCAACATACTTACGAAAGAATGCGCAAGTATGTTAGTAAGGATGACATATATTTTTCAACGACTGATGAATATTCAAAATATATATTTGACCAAATTATTGAAGTTAATACAAAAAATATTGTTATTGAACCTGTATCAAAAAATACTGCTCCAAGTATTTTGTTATCAGTTTTGTATATATATAATCAGATAAAGTCTAATTTTAATTTGATTGTTGTACCATCAGATCATTTAATATTAAATGAATCCGAATTTATAAAGAAACTAGAAAAAGCTGATGGAGAATTAAATCAAAATAAAGATAGAATATTGACATTCGGTATTATCCCTAATAGAATTGAAACTGGTTATGGTTATATTAATATCGATATGGACAAGTGCGATAATTATGGCTTTTTTAAAGCAAATACATTTGTAGAAAAGCCAAATTATGAGCTTGCTAAGAAGTATTATGATTCAAAAAAGTACCTATGGAATAGTGGAATCTATATTTTTAATTCAAATTTTATATTAAACGAATTTAAAAAAAATAACAAAAAGGATTTTGATATAATCAATAATATTGTTAACAATACTACTGACACACAAAAAGAATATAATAAGTGTGAAAATATTTCTATTGATTATGCAATAATGGAAAAATCAAATGATATATATGTTATGCCAGTTGATTTTCAATGGGATGATTTGGGAACATGGTGTTCATTAAAAAAATATTTACTTGATGAAGATAAAAAAAATTATAGGCGTGGTAATGTGACTTTTAATAAGTGTATTAACAATTTTGTTTATAGCGATGATAAAGAAATAATAATTAATGATTTAGATGATATATACTGTATAAATTGTAATGGTAAAATAATTGTTGGAAAGGTTGATAAATTATCTGACGTTTATTTGCTAAAGGAGAATGAAAAATGAAAATTCTATATTTAACAAAATTTTTGCCTTATCCAGCATATGGTGGTGGCCTAAAAAGAAACTTAGCATGGATTAATTTTTTTAAAAAGAGAGTTGAAATTGATGTGCTTGGTTTTTATAATGAACAAATCAATAATAAAACATATTTTGATAATAATGATAACTTAAAAATTAATTATATTAAATTTAAAAAAAATCTTGTTAAAGCTGGGTTAATGAGTATTGCTCATGGTAGTTCATTAATAAATAGTCAATACTATTCTAAACAAATGGAAAATAAAATTAAAGAACTTATAAAAAATAATAACTATGATTATGTTTTTATTTCTGAAATTGCTATGGCACAATATGCTAAATTTACGGGTAATATACCAATTTTATATGATGATCATAATGTTGAATATGAACTTATAAATAGAACGTCAAAATTTTCTAAATTTCCAATAAATATTTTTTTGAAATTGGAAAGTAAAAAAATAATGAAAGAGGAAACTAAAATTCTTACTAACTCTTATAAAAATTTTTTTGTTAGTGATAGGGATTTGAATTTTTTCGATAGTAAAATTAAAGATAAAAGTATTGTTGTTAATAATTCATTTGATGATAGATATGATATAAATAGTGAAATGAGTGACATGCCAACCTTAATATTTGTAGGTAATTTATCATGGAAACCTAATAAGCATGGATTATTGCATTTCATAAATAATGTTTATTTAAAATTATATGAGAAAAATAAAAAAATTAAATTTAATATTGTTGGTTCTTGTTTGCCAAAAGAAATAGCTAATTTTAATAATAAGTATAATATAAGTATTTATGAGAATGCAACTGAACAGGAAAAAGATAAATTAATTAATGAATCTTGGATTACAATTGTTCCAGTGTATTTTGGTAGTGGAACTAGAATAAAAATACTAGAATATTGGTCACATGGAAAAACTGTATTAAGTACTTCAATTGGTGCTGAGGGATTAGAAAGTTCAAAAGGAACATTTATCATTGATACAGATGACGAACAAATTAATAGTTTTCAAAAATTATTACTTTCTAAAGAAAAACTAAAAGAATTTGGTAAATATAATTATAAAATATTTAAAGAAAATTATTGTGAGGAGGTTATATATGAAAATACTTTATATAAGTCCATCTTTACCAAATGATTTTTCAAGAATTAGAACTAAAAATATAATAAATTCACTATTAAATGATGGTAATTCTGTGAGTCTTGTTTCATTAACAACTGAAAAAGATTATAAATTACGTGATGAAAATTTATTAAAAAAATTGAATGATGTAAAAATATTTAAGCAAAGTAAATTAACTTCAATATTAAATTGCTTTTTAAATCTATTTTTGCCTATTTCACTGCAAGAAGCTTATGTTAATAACAGAAAACTTCATAAATATTTAAAAAAATGCAACAAGGAATATGATTTGATTTATATCAAAAGGTTAAGAATGGCTCAATATGCAAAATATTTTGATGATAAAAAGGTTATTATTGATTTAACAGATTCATTAACTAAATATTATGAGAGAGTTTCTAAAAAAGTAAATGGATTAAAAAAAATTTTAAACTTAGAAGAATATTTTAAACACAAAATTAGTGAAAAAAGAGTTGTAAATAAGTATAAATCAGTAGTTTGTTCAAATGAAGAAAAAAAATATTTGATAAATAAGTTAGGTTGCAATGTTAATAATATTTATGTTGTTGAAAATTTAATAGATTTTGATTTATGGGATGTGTCATTTAATATTAAAAAGTTAAAAGAAAAAAATAAGTTGGTTTTTTCTGGAATGATGGATTATGATCCTAATATTATTGCAGTAAATTATTTTGCTAAAAATGTGTTGGATAAATTGGATAGTAAATATGAGCTGTATGTAATTGGAAAAAATAAATCAAAAGAATTAATTAGTAATAAAAAAATTAAATACATTGGATACGTTGAAAGTATGCGAGATGAATTAAGTAAATACGATATTTATGTGTGCCCAATAATAGCTGGTTCAGGTGTTAAAAATAAGATTTTACAAGCTATGTCAGTGGGTTTACCTATAGTTTCAACGAAATTAGGAGTTGAAGGTTTGAATAAAGAATGTAAAAAATATATATATGTAGTAAATGACAATTTTGATTTTTTAAATGCCATCGATAAAATAAATAATTTGTCAGATTTAGAATTTGAGAAATTAATTAAGGAACAAAAAGACTGCATAAAGAAAAGTTATGATATATCAGTTGCAGCGAAAAAAATACGAGGTATTATGAAATGAAAAAGATTTGTTTGGTATATCATGCAATTGGAGAAAGTAATAAATTTATGAGTGTTGATTTTAATCAATTTCAATTACAAATAGATTACTTGATAAGAAAAAAGTTTGAGTTTTGTCATATCGAAGAACTTTTAAACAAGAATAATGGAAACAATGTATGCATATTTTTCGATGATGCATTGCCATCAAGTGAAATTGCAATGCAATATTTAGAAAAAATGAATATAAAATATTCGATTGGAGTTATAGAAAATAATAGTGTATGTATTAATTTTAAAAAATTAAATTATGCTGAATTGTTATTTCATACAAAAAATCATAGGAACTTATGTGAATTGACTGAAGAAGAGTTAAAATACGAATTAAAAGTTGATAACCAAAATTTAAATAAAAAAATAATTATTTATCCTATGGGCTTATATAATAAAAGAGTTTTGGAAAATGTTATTAATAAAAAATTTTCGATTGGATTAACAGTATTACCATTTCATATAACAAAAAGAAGTAATAAGCTAAAGCTACCAAGAATATGTGTAAATGGTTATTTAAAATTGAGTAAATTTAAATTTTTTTTAACAAAATCAGGCAATTGTTATTTACATTTAGCTTTTTTAAAAAGAAAAGTTTTAAAACAAAATTATTTAGATAGGTAGGTGTTATATGAATAAAATTTTAAGTGTAATAAGATATAAATATTCTTTAAATCAACTTTTTAATTATGCAAAATACAAATTATCAAAAAAGAAGGAAATTTTAAATTATAGACCAATATGGACAATATTATATCTTAGCGATTTATGCAATTTAAAATGTAAAATGTGTCCCCATCACGCAAAAAATGATAATGATTTTGAGTTTCAAAAAAAATTAGGAAAAAAGTTTATTAGTTTAGAATTAGTTGCTAAAATATATGAAAAATTTCCGGAAACAATATTAGTAATGTTAGGTGGAGTAGGAGAACCAACGCTTCATCCAAAGTTTAAAGAAATAGTTGAGTTGACAGCAAAGAACAGAAAGAAAATAAATTTAATAACTAATGGAACATTATTAACTGATGACACTATGGAATATATAGTTAAAGAAAAGTATTTTAATCAAATATCTATAAGCTTGAATGCTTCTAATGAAAGTGAATATCAAAAAATTAGTGATGTTGATAAATCATATTTTTACGTAGTTGTTAATAATATTAAGAAACTTGTTGAATTAAAGAAAAAATATAATTCGAAAATAGAAATAGTTGTTAGTGGAGTATGTAGCAAAGAATTTGTAAATTCCGCTTATGATTTTTTAAGATTTTGTGATAGTTTAGGAGTGGATAGAATTGATTTACATAGATATATTGACTTTGATATTCATGATTCATTAACCGATATTGATGAATTTTCAGATGACATATTAAAAATTCATCGATTTGCTAGTAAAAATATTAAAACTAGATGTAATTTACCACATCAAATAACAAAAACATCCTATAAAAAAGGTTGTGAGTGGTTCTTTAAAAATATATCATTTGATTCATATGGAAATATTGGAAGTTGTGGTAGAGTTATTTCTCCTGATTCGAGTTATGGAAATATAAACAATGATGAAGATATATGGAATAATAAATACATGCAAAAAATGAGAAAAGATTTTATCGAAAAAGATGTTGTAACTAAATATTGCAAAAAATGTATAGAGAATCATCAAATTTGAAATATAAATATAAATAAAAAATATAATAAGCTGGAGTAATTTTATGAATGGATTTCTTGTAAATGATGTATTTATTTTTATCTTTGATATATCCTTAAGAAAAAGTATAAGTGAGTTTATTAATATGAATAAAAATAAGCTGTTTTATATAACTGAATATAATAAACCTTTTTTAGTTAATGAAAATTTATTTTTTAATTTAAGTTATAGTGGAAAATATGGTGTTTTAGTAATATCCAAAAGAAATATTGGTGTTGACATAGAAAAAATAAGAAAATTTGAATATAAAAAAATTTGTAATTCATTATTTTCAAAAAAAGAAATTGGATACTGTTCTAATATTTACAAATTCTATACTTTGTGGACTTTAAAAGAAGCTTATATTAAATTTATTGGTCATGGAATAAATGAAATTAGAAAAATAATTTTTGAAGTGAATGATAATAAGTTATATAACAGTAAAAAAAACTCAGAATTTTTTTCGTTAAAATTTCAAGATTATATAATATCAGTATTTAAAGAAAAGGAGTGAATGATAATAAGTTATATAACAGTAAAAAAAACTCAGAATTTTTTTCGTTAAAATTTTAAGATTATATAATATCAGTATTTAAAGAAAAGGAGTAGGAATATGAATATAAGAAATAGATGTTTTATTACTATTAATGTTGATGAAGAACTTGATTTGAAAATAATAAAAAATATAAAAAAAGTTGAAGATTTGTCTGGAAAATATGATGCTATTATTTTAGGGTGTAAAGACCAACTTATAAATGAAAAGAAATTAGATGATATGGGATTGGTAAGATTTAAAGATTATTTTTGTATTCAGGAAATTCTAAAATTACTTAATAAAAAGAAATTATGTTTGTTATTGGGTAGCTGCATTTTATACGACATAGATAAAATGATTAGAAACTCTAATTTATTTATGAATGAATATGAAATAATATATAAAGATGTTGATATAGTAGAAGAATTATCATTAAATTTCAATTATCCTGATGAATTATTATCAAATGTTGATTTGTTATTATATACATTTGATAATTCAAAATATAGAATGAGCAATGATGATGTTATCTCTAAACTTAATAAGACATGTAAAAAAATATCTATTTCAGGTTGTATTTTCAGCGGATATTTTCCTCAAACAAATTTAGGAAAAAATGAAACGAATCCATATGGGTATGAAGATTATATAAATAAAATTTTTATTTGTGAATTGAAAGATAATAATATTGATAAAATGATTAGTGCTGGTGAAAATATCGATAAAATAATTTATAAATTAGAAAATGCAAATTATTATTCAAAATTATTTTTAGATGAATGGTTTGATAAAAGTTTGAGATTTTTAAAAATAAGTGAGTTAAATTGTGATATTAAGGTGTACGATTTTGTTAAAAATAATTACAAAAATGATTTATTATATAGATCTTCAGAACATCCAACATCAATAATAATAAAAGAAATTTGTAATCAAATTATAAATTTTCTTAATATTAATGATAAGAGATTTTTAAACGATAAAGTAACCAATGTTACTGTAGATATGCCAATATATCCTTCTGTTCTAAAATATCTTGGAATTTCAAAAAATAATGTTAAGATTTCTTTATGTAACATAAAAACAAAAAAAATAGATTATGTAACTTTTGAAGGATATATTAATACATATTATAATTTGTATTTAGATTATAAAGAAAGGACAAATAAAAATAATGAATAAATATATTATTGATGATTATCTTGTTTTTAATGAAAATGTTGAAAAATGGAAAAATAAATTGGGTTTATATCAAAATGGAACAGTAGTTATAAATTCTGAAAAAAATGTTGAATTATATGAAATAATATGTGCATGCATAAAATTAAAAATTACTTTTGTTCTTTTAGATATTATATTACCTGAGATTAGAAAAAATAATATCATTAAAGAGTGTTGTCCAAATGCATTAATAGATTCTAATTACAATATCAAACATATTCATGATAATAAATTAAACTTAAGTAATAATATTGCTTATATAATTTTTACTTCTGGTACAACTGGCGTTCCAAAAGGTATAAAAATTACGTATGATAATTTATTTGCTTTTATGAAATCAATATCACAAAACATTAATTTTAAAAGTAAAACAATTATATCATTTACTTCAATATCTTTCGACATTTTTATTTTGGAATCTGTTGTTGCATTGTATAATAAAATGAAGATTGTAATAGTTAAAGATGAAGATAGAATAAATCCTAGTAAAATAATCAAGTTAATTAATGAGAATAATGTTAATTTTCTTCAATGTACTCCTTCTGCTTTAAAATTATTGTTAGCATATGATAATTCTTTTATTCATAATATAGATGAACTTTTATTGGGTGGGGAAAAATTTGAATATAAATTATTATCAAAGATAAAAGAAAACTTCAATGGAATTCTATACAACTTGTATGGGCCAAGTGAAACAACAGTTTATGTTACTTTAAAGAAAGTTGATACAGAAATTACAGTTGGAAAAGTTTTTGATGAAAAAAATCATATTTATATCGTTGATAAAAACTTAAATGTTTTGGACCAAAATGAAGTAGGCGAAGTATTAATATGCGGAATATGTGTTGGTGATAATTATATAAATAGAAATAACGCTTTTTTTGAATTTAAAGGTATGAGTGCTTTTCATAGTGGCGATTATGGAAAGATAAATACTAAAGGTGAACTAATTATATTAGATAGAATTGATAATCAAATTAAAATTAATGGATATAGAATTGAAAAAGAAGAAATTGAAAATAACATTTTAAATATCAATGGTATTGATGATAATAAAATATATTATGATTCAAATGAAAAAATATTAATTGATTATTATATAGGAAAAAAGATAGATGATAAATTTATAATTAATTATTTAAAAAAACTATTACCTTATTACATGATACCTCATTATTATGTTCAAATACCATATTTTATTTATAATAATAACGGAAAATTAGATATTAAAGCAACACATGAAAAATTTAATAGTATATTTTTGAGTGAAAATAAAAAATACTCTGATTTAATAAATTTTATAAATTCTATAGGACTAATACATATTGATTCTATTAACATAGATGACACACTAATAAGTAAGGGGATTGATTCTATAGTACTTATTTCTATTTTGGTTGAAATTGAAAGAAAATATAATGTTAATATTGATACATATTTAGATACAATAAAAAATATAATGTATTTTAAAGATTTATATAAAATTTTTATAAATTTACAAAGAGAAAATAATAATGGAGAAACGCATGAATAATATTTCTTTTATAATTTCAACATTAGGAAATTCTAATAAATTAAATGCTATGATAAGTTTTCTAACAAATTCCTTAAATGATGAAGTAATTGTTGTTGATAATAGTGCAAATAATATTTTGAAAGGTAAATACAAAAATTGTATAACTATATGGGAAAAAAAATCCGGATTAAGTAACGCAAGAAATTGTGGCGCGCATTTAGCAAAAAATAATTTAATGTTTTTTCTTGATGATGATTTAATATTACCAAATGATTTTTTTGAAAGCCTAATTAATTATAGAAATATTGAAAATGAATTAGTTGGTTTTAAAATAACACCTGAGTATATTCCTGATTACTTACCTCAAAAATATTGGTATTTAGTGGGATACAAAAATTTGTATACTAAAAAAACTGTACTGAAAAAGAATGAATATTTGGGTGGATGTGCGTTATTAATGAGTAAAAAAGTATATAATGATATAGGAGGGTTCAATTCTAAATTTGGTCATACTAGAGAAAATATGGGTGCTAATGAGGATGTTTTATTTCAACAACAAGCATTAAAAAAGAAATATACAATTATATTTGAACCCAAAATAGATATAATACATTGTTGGAATGGTAGTTATGAGTCATTATTAAAGAGAATTGAAATTCAAGCACGAAATGATTATCAATTAGATAGAAAAAGTATAAAAAAGTATTTAAAAATTTTAAAATTTCTAATTTTGAAAAAAATATATAAAAATCAATGTAGTAAATTGTTTTATTACAAAAAATATGTTACATATATTAATATGTATAAATCTGAAAGGAAGTGGTAAAATGACTGAATATGCTATAATTCTTGGCGCAGCTTCTGGAATTGGGAAAGCATGTTATAAGAAAATGGTTAGTGAATATCCTAATATTAGCTATATTTTGGTGGATAAGGAAGTGGTAAATATTAGAGATAATGATAAATATATTAAAACTGACTTAAGTAATAATAAAGAATTAGAAGCTTTACTTAAAAAAATAGATAGTTTAAATGGTAAAATTATTTTTTTAGTTAATTCTGTTGGATATCAAGAAAATATTGATGTATTAGATATATCTAAATATGATATGCTTAAAATGTTTGAAACAACTGTTTTTTCTATTTTCAAAATTGAACAATTGGTTCTTAAAAAAATGATAAAATATCAAACAAACAATCAATCTATTGTTAATATAACTTCGATTCATTCAAATATAATAAGAGAGATTGCACATTATTCTTCTGCTAAAGCTGCTTTGACAATGCTATCTAAGGAGTTAGCATATAGAGTTGCTGAACATAATATAAGGATAAATTGTATTGAACCTGGGTCAACACTTACACCTTTATTAAAGAAAGACTTATATAATGATACTTTAATAAATGAGGCTGCAAAAAATATTCCCATGAAAAGACATGCATATCCTGAAGAAATTGCTGAATTAGCATGGTTTTTAGTGTCTGAAAAGTCAAAATATATAACAGGCGTTTCAATACAATGTGATGGTGGTTTGTCACTAATAATATAATAAGGTAATGTAATATATGGGTGAGTTAGGTATAAATTTAGGATGGTATGAACATTCTGTTATAGAATTTTCAAAATATATAGATAAGTGTTTAAAACTTAACATAAAATATGTTAGGGTAGTTTTGTCATCTTGGAGTTTAAATGCATTAATGGATTTTAACAAGATTAAAGAATTATATTATGTATTAGATTTATGCAATAAAAATAATATTGCTGTTCATTTAGTATTAATGAATTTTGTTGATTTTAAAGATAATGTGTACAATGATACAAATAATGATAAATACTCTTGGAAATATAATAAGTATCATAAAGAAAATAAATTCGATAAGAAAATGTTTTTTAAACATTTTGATTCTAATCTAAAAAGTGATATTGATAATCTTTTTCAAGGCATATTAAAATATGACAATATTAAAAAGGTAGAAATAATGAATGAAGTTGATCAACTTGAAATAAATGAAAAAATAATCTTCTCATGGATTAATGAAATAGTTTTCTTTTTAAAAATGAAATATCCAAATTATGAGTATATTGTAAGTATTTCAGATTATACGAAATTTAAAAAATATAAAAAAAATATATTGTGTAATGTAGATTTGCATATGTATAGTTTTCCTTATGACTATATGAGTTTAAATATGATAAAAACAGATACAAGATTTGTAGGTGAATATGCAAAATATTCTGATAGACCAAATATTGAAGCACTAAATTCAAAAATTTATTTTGCTTCTGGTTTATGGTTATCAAGTTTATTAAATTATGAAATTACACCTTTACATTGGTGGTGGAATGAAGTTATTTTTTCTAAAGATTATCAAGATATAATAAAAAATTTTAATTCAAATAAATTTTCTTTGGATTCAGTGGAATATGAGTTAATAAATATGAATTGTATAGGTGATAAAATTGATAGACATGAAATGAAAAAAGTATTTGTTAGATTGAGCAGTTTATTTTTACATCCAAGTCGTATTTTTGATGAGTATAATAATATAAAAAAATATATAAGTAAAAAAATTTTTAGTAGAAATAAATTTATATATTTTAAAAAAGATGAATTATTCTTTATAGAAACATATAGCACAATAGATATTAGTAACCTTTGTTTAAATAAATGTTTATGTATTTACGACGTGATTAATAAGATAAAGTTTTCAAAAAAGAAAATATTGTCACCTGGATTATATATAGTTGGAGATGTTGAAAATGAAGTTTTTAGTAGGCTGTGATGTAAAAAATGATTCACTAAAAATATTTGATTATGATTTTAAAAATAGTACATATTTTATTAATACAATTAATGTCGAGTATATATCTTGCATGTATAGTGTTAATAAGACTATATATGCTTTAACTGATCTTAATTTTAAAAATAGCAATACTGGTGGTTATTTAAATATAATTACAGGAGATAAAGTTAAAAAAGTAATGTTAAACTCTGAAAATCCTTGTCATATTGCAAAACATAAAAACGATTTTTTTATATCAAATTGTTCTTCTAATTTTATAACTGTATATAATATCAAGAAAAATATAGAAAAGAAAATTCCGTTAAATTGTAATTCTAATACGCATTTTACTTTTTTTACTAAATATGGATTGTTAATAATTGATTCAATGAGAAATCAATTATTAGTATATAATAAATCTAAAATAACAATGTTATATCAATTTAAAATGAATGATTTTCCAAGACAATTTTGCGTGCATGACAAAATCTTATATGTTATTTGTGAAAAATCGTGTAATTTATATAGTCTTGAATTAAAAAATAATTGTGTAAAATTAGTTAATTTACAAAACTTTAAATTTGATAAAAATTCTACTGGTTGTGTAATTAAAAGTATAGATAAGAATATATTGATGTGTACAATAAGAGGGAGTAATAAAATATTAATATTCAATGTGAAAAATAAAATACCTGTATTGATAGGAACATATGATAGTGAAGGCAACTGTCCAAAGGATTTTATTGTTAAAGATAAAATTCTTTTAGTAGTAAATGAAAAATCAAATTCTATATCAATTTTTAAAATTGAAAATGGCTATAAATTAAAACTAATAAAAAAAATAAAAAGAATCATTAGCCCTGCGTGCATATCTTTTTATGGTTAAGCTTATTTAGGAAGGAATATAACAATATGTTTAGTGTAGTGATTAAAAGTGATTTGAATGAAAAAGATATTAAGGATTGGAAATATCTTTGGAAAAATTCCAAATATAGAAGAGTATATAATTCTTATGAGTGGTATAATTCATGTAAAAAGAATTTTAAAGGCAAATATTTGGCTTTATATGTTTACAAAGATAATAAATTGGCGGCTATTTTACCATTTAAAGTATTATTTGGCAAAGTTTATGTTTCACCAGGTGGTAGATTTATAGATAAAAGTTCAAATTTATTTAAAGAAAATTGTAATATAATTAATTTTGTAATAAAAAAGCAATTAAAAAATAAAATAATTATATTTAAAGAAGTTCCAGAAGAAGAATTGAAATTTTATGATAATGAATGCTTTTGCAAAATGAGTTCTATTAATCCATATGCTAAAATTGATGAAAATTTATCAGTAATTTCTAAAAGAACAATTAAAAATATAAATAAAATATTAAATGAAAATAATGGTGACTTTTCATTAAAAATATATAAAGGCGATAATATAAGAAATAATATAAATACTGTCTTTGAAATTGAAAAAAATAGTAATAAAGTAAAAAAGCATAGAACTATTTTTAATAGCAAAAAGGTTTGTAATTTTTTTAACGATATATCATCATATGAAGGAACAAGATTATTTGTTTTGGAATATAAGAGTAATAGTATTGCGCATACATTAGATTTTTTGAATAGTGATTATCTACTAGGTTGTCACACTGCCTATTTAGATGAATATAGTAAGCTATTGCCAGGAAAAATATTAACATATTTTGTAATGCGTTATTGCTATGCAAACGATATATTAAAATATGATTTTTCAAGAGGTGAATGTGATAAAAAAAATCAATTTGCTAAAGACAAAACATATAATTATAATTTAATATATTGTGGTTATTGTTTAAAGCTAATTTTAAAATTATATTATAAAATAATTTATTTAATGAAGATGGTAAAGAGATTTTTAAGAAAATATAAAATTATTAGATGAAAAAAATTGTTATTAATATGAGATAAGGATTTTATTTTAAAAAAATAAATGCTATAATTACAAATAGTGAGTGGTGATTTAAATGATTACGTATGCTGGAACGTTTATTACTGGTTTTTCAAGTGTGGTAGAAGATAATTTGAAATCAAAAATTAATAATTGTGAAATATTAACTGTATTAGATGGATTAATAATATTTAGATGTAGTGAAGATATATTGAGCTCAAGAATTCCGTTTTTGAACAATATATATTATGTTATTGATTTTAAACAGACAGATTCAAATACTAATTATAATTTTTCTTTACAAAATTTTGCTAAAAAAGTTAATGTTAATATAAATGAACTAAAAAAATTTATTAAGAAAAATAGTGATTTTAAAATATTAACTATAGATAAAAACCAGCCTACAAGTGTAAACTTTAAACTGATTGAACCATTAGAAAAGTTGATTATATCAAAATATGGATTAAGGCTTAATAAGAGAAATCCTAAAACTGAATTTATTATTTTAAGAAGAAGTGAGGATCTTATATTATTTATGTTAAAAATATCTAACAATCGCCAAACAGAAAAAACATTGAAAAAAGGTGAATTACGACCTGAACTTGCTAATTTAATGATATCTCTTTCAAATCTTAATGATACTGATATAGTTATAGACCCATTTTGTGGTAGTGGTGCAATACCTAAAGAAGTTATAAGACATTTTCCATATAATATGTGTTTTGCAAGTGATATAGATGATAATTTAGTTTCAATATTAAAAAAAGAGTATAAAGAAAATAATAAAAAATTATTTATCAAAAAGAGAGATGCTTTAGATTTGAGCTATTTTGAAAATAATTTTATTGATGCCATTATAACTGATCCCCCATGGAATGTATACAATAAACAAGATATAAATTTTGAAAAATTTTACGAAAAAATGTTGATTAGTTTTAAAAGAATTTTAAAAGATAGTGGTTGTATAATTATTTTAATGGGTAACATTGAAGAATTTGAAAAAGCTTTGTCTTTAGTTCCAGAATTAATTTTATTTAATAAAATTGATACTCTAGTTAATGGTAAGAAGGCAAGTGTGTATGTAATAAAGAAACACATATAGGAGATTATATGAAAATAATTCAATTTGAAAGTAATGTGAGAGACTATATATGGGGTGGAACAAAATTAAGAAATAAATATCATAAAAAATCAAAATGTAATGAAATAGCCGAATCATGGGAATTATCTGCTCATTTAGAATATCCTTCAATAATAACAAACGAAAATATTTCTTTTAATGAGTTGCTGAAAAGAAAAGATATTCATAGGTTGTTAGGATATAATTATTTAAAATACTCATCATTTCCATTATTAGTAAAATTAATAGATACTAAAGATAAATTATCTGTTCAAATTCATCCTACAAATGATTATGCTAAAAAGTATGAGAATGATAAAGGAAAAAGTGAACTTTGGTATATTTTAGAAGCAAAAAAAGATGCTGGTATATATATTGGGTTAAAATCAAGATATTCTAAGTATGAAATAGAAAAACTTGTTAAAGATAATAAACTATTTGGTGAACTTAATTTTTTTCCTGTAAAGGCTGGTGATAGTTTTTATATTCCTGCTGGAACTATTCATGCTATTGGAAGTGGAATAACTTTAGTTGAAGTTCAACAAAACTCGAATATTACTTATAGATTATATGATTATAATAGAATAGATAAGAATGGTAAAACTAGAGAATTGAACATAGATAAAGCGTTGGATGTATATGATGTTAAGTTTAATCAATTAAAATATATAAAGAAAAATATTAATACTTTATCATTCGATAAAGCATTTAAAAATCATTACTTTAAAATAAAATTGTTGAAGATAAAAAACGAATACAATTTAAAAACAAGTTATAAGTCGTTTAAGTTTGTAATTTGTTTAGGTGGAAGTTGCTTTGTAAAGACAGCTAAAAAAATAATTTTTTTAGAAAAAGGTGATTCTTGTATGATTTTGGCAAATAGTAGATATAACTTATTTGTTGGTGAATGTAATTTAATGGTTATATATATATAAAAACATTTAATAAAAATAAATATTTAATGATATTAAATTTGAAATTTAATATCTTTTTTTAAAATAAATTAGCACTCATGTATTGACAATGCTAAAAATAGTGATATAATTAATCTAGCACTGAAAGAAAAGGAGTGCTAAGGAGGTATATGATGATAGGTAGTAGACAAAGAGATTTATTAAGGACAATAGTTGAAGAATATGTTAAAACAGCAAGACCTGTTGGTAGTAAATCTTTATGTAAGAAATTTAAATGTTCAAGTGCTACTATTAGAAATGATATGGCTGAACTTGAAAGTTTAGGTTATCTTGAAAAAACGCATATATCTTCAGGAAGAATTCCATCTGAAATGGGTTATAGATATTATGTAGATAACTTGATGGAACCTAAAAAAATAAGTGGTGAAGATATGCTTAAACTTCAAACTATATTTAATAATCGTGATTTAGAACT
>CAKOKM010000028.1 GCA_934091015.1 uncultured Bacilli bacterium
ATTGGTTATTTAATTCTTTATGGAACTCAAGTATTTAATTTAAACCTAGTAATGTCTGGTATAATTTTAATAATGATAATGTCATTTATTATCTATGAAATAATTAGTATCATTGAAAAAAGAGCTTAAAATATAAGAGCTGATAAGAAATTTCTTACCAGTCCTTTTTTATTAGGATTAATTAAACAGCTCTTTCACTATTAAATCTTTTAATTGTAAATTATTATTTTTACCTAGTAACAGATTTTCATAAAACTTAACTAAATAACTGTTATCTTCCCTAACATTTTTTTCATTATTAAAATAATTACTTCTTACTAATGCATTTCTAAAATAAACAGATTTATCTTTGAATAAAGTATTATCAACTTGATATCCTAAACTAATCAAATATTTTATGATAAATATGGCTGTTGTTCTAGTATTACCTTCTCTAAATGGATGAGTCTGCCATATTCTTGAGGAAAAATCTGCAATATTATTAATAACTTCAACAACATTCATTTCTTTAAATACTTTGAAGGTTTTAAACTATCTACTTCTTGAAGACCAATAGCAACATCCCATTGCAATTGTTTTACATAACTTAGAGAGCATTTTTCTTCTATATAATTATAAACACTTGAATCCGATTCTTTTTCAGGCATAGTTACGTCTCTTATTATTTTTCTATATCAAATACCTCTTTATTTAACATTTATTATACATCCATCTTTTTGAACTATTAAGAAAATCTTAACAGTTGAATATTTAATTCATCGCCTTATTGAAATTATAACATAAAGAAATAAATAAAAAAACTGACGTACAAAATTAAAATTTGCAGTCAGTATTATATACAACGTATTAATATAAAATTATTTTTACTATTAAAGTTATAATAACAACTTTTAAGTTAATGACATTATCTACACGTTTTATTCACATATATAAGTTGTTAAGTTTTTCTTAACAACTGAATTATAAATTATTTTGTTTTCATCAGCTAAACATTTCATAGTAAATGTCCACAATTTAAACACTACTTGCACATATTACTTTTAAAATTCAAATTATAATCTCCAATATAAATATCCTTATTACCATCTATCGTATTACATTTAATTAATGTAATATTCTTATCTTTATTTTTAAATATAATTGTTCCACCATCTTTTAAAATAGATTGCTTATTTAATAAGTTAGTAATACTTTCAATTGACTTATCCTTTGACTCAGTACTATTAATTATATATTTTCTTAAAGATGTTTGTTTTTTATTTTCAACAATAAATAATTCACTAACGTTTTCTGCTAAATAGATAGTTCTATTATCAAATTTTAAATATTCTTTAAAATTAATATTTTTATCATTATTTTCCGAAGATACTTTTAAAACAATATCTAAACTATTAGTATTATAAGGTCCTCCTTGTTCAAACTTAATGTATTTAGAATCAATATTAGCTTTTTCTAAAAATTCATTTTGTTTTGATTCACTATTATCAATTAAGTTAACTACAATAATATTATTTTCTTCATCTAAATAAAAAGCACCTAAATTAGATCTATCTACACTACTATCGCCAAAATAATTACCAACCGCACTATAAGTATCTTGTAAATTTGTTGGTTTTTGTACACTTTTATTACCACAACCAAACGTAACTAAAGTTAAAATTAAACATAAAACTAAAATACATATTTTTTTCATTTAATATCCTTTCTATAATTCTTAGCACTACTTAATTACAACACAAGAATAACATATTTTTTTAAATAAAACAATTAATTTAACAATAATACACTTAAAAAAGTAGCATTCTTTGATGCTACTTTTATTCACTTCTTAATGCTTCTACCGGATTCTTCTTACTTGCCATCTTAGATGGAATAAGTCCTGCGATAACATTTAATAAAACACTAAGTAAAATCATTATAACACCTTGTATGAAAGGTAAACTAAAATTAAGATTTACTTTAACTAATGTTTTTAAAATAATATTAATTGGTATAGACAACAATACTGATATACCTACACCTAACACCCCAGCAATAACACCTTCAATAATTGTTTCAGATTTAAATACCCTTGAAATATCTTTTTGACTAGCACCAAGTGCCCTTAAAATTCCAATTTCTTTAGTTCTTTCAAGTACACTAATATAAGTAATAATTGCAATCATTATGCTTGAAACAATCAAACTTACACTAACTACACCAATTAAAACAGCACTTACTCCACTTACAATTGATGAAATTTCAGTAAGAATTATTTTATTTTCATCACTATAAACTATTTTTTTAGTTTTATTACCTTTATCTAATTGTTCCTTATTATAATTATCAATATATTCTTTAATTTTATTTTTAGAATCAAAATCTTTAGGAACTATACTAATACTTTCTGGATTATCTATATCTAATGAATTTAATAAAAGCATATTTCTATCATAAGTAGTATAAATATTATCAAATTTTTCTCCTGTAAAAACATCTATTTCTTTATTATTAATTTGTTCTTTAACTATTTCACTATCATTTATATGTTGAACAAATTTTTTAAATAATTCTTCGCTATAATATATATTAGAATTAGCATATTCACTATTGTCATCTTCACTATTATACTTAAGGATACCTACAATATTTAAATCAATACCATTCGTAATTAAATTATTCATATAATCTTTATCATTGAATTTACTTGAATATTTTTCACCAACTTTTTGATAAATATCAGTATTATAAATCAACTTATATTTTAATTTTAAGAATGTATCATATGAATATGTTGTAGATTCTACTTTTTCATTTTTATTAATCAAATCTGAAACATTGCTCTTATCTTTAAGATATAAATAATAAAGTACCGAATCATTAATTACACCATCACTTGGAATTAATAATACCATGTCGTTTTCAGTTTCTGGATAATTTCCAGCAACTAATGTATATTTATCATTTTCTTTTAAATATTCAAAATTAATCTTATTAAATTTGATGCCAGGAAAAGCAGTTGCTGAACCATCATATTTATTAACAAATTCTATTAAAGGTTCAGTTATCTTAACAAAATCATCTTTATATTTATAATATATTGGAAGTGTATAATCATATTCATAATCTACATTCTTAGAATATTCTTTAAGTAAATTATTTTTTTCAATATATTCTTTAAAAGATTTTAAATCATTTTTAACATATAATCCATCTTTTTTAGCAAAACTTGATACAACATCATCGTAAGAACATATATCACTTTCACATTTTTTTCTATCTGAAATTATTGAACTACTAAAATATTTTTCCATATCAAATGTACTTTGTGAAATTGTTATAGGAAAAGTTTCAAGAGTCTCTTTTTCAAATTTATTAATATAATTTTTTAAACCTGAATTTAAAATTAACACTAAGCATATTCCCAATATTCCAATAGATCCAGCAAAACTTGTTAAAAATGTTCTTCCTTTTTTAGTTAACAAATTTTTTAAAGATAAAGTAAGTGTTGTTAAATAAGGCAAGTTTGTCTTATTAAATTTAATTTTAGAACCATCTTCACTATTAGTTATTTTATAACTATTACTATCCCCAACAATTTTTCCATCCTTAAGTTCAATTATCCTATCTGAATATTTATTAGCAATTTCTTTATTATGTGTAACCATAATAATTAATTTTTCTTTAGATATTTCTTTTAAAATATCCATAATTTGTTCACTTGTATTTGAATCTAATGCACCAGTTGGTTCATCTGCTAGTATTATATCCGGATTATTAACTATCGCTCTAGCAATAGCAACTCTCTGCATCTGTCCACCTGATAATTGATTAGGCTTTTTATTAATATGATCTTTTAATCCAACTTTTATTAAGGCTTCTTTCGCTTTTATTCTTCTTTCTTTTTTATTTATTCTTGATAATGTTAAAGCAAGTTCAACATTTCCCAGTACACTTAAATGAGATATTAAATTATAATTTTGAAACACAAATCCAATTTTATAATTTCTATAACTATCCCAATTTTTTTTAGTAAAATTTTTAGTGGATAAATTATCAATAATTAAATCTCCACTATCATAAACATCTAATCCGCCAATAATATTTAAAAGAGTTGTTTTTCCACTACCGCTAGCACCTAAAATAGAAACAAATTCATTTTTTCTAAAAGTTATATTTATATCTTTTAAAACTTGTTGTTTTTCTTCACCTACAATATAACTCTTATAAATATTTTTTAACTGCAACATTCCTCTTACTCCTTAATTTTTTTCTTTTGCTTTTGTTTTTAATTGATTATAAGTAACACATTGCTTAAATAAATAATAAATAATTTCAGTACAAACTTCATAAACAAACATAACAAAAATATTCATTCCTAATAATATGAATAAGAATAAAACAATATTTAAATATTTTCTCAATAAACTTGCAATTTTCAATTTCTCATCAGTAAATAAATCACTTGATGTTTTCACATTCTTAGTTAATTTAATAAAATAAATACATACTACAATTATAGAAATCAAAATAGTTAATTTATAAACAGATGGAACTATTAATTTAAACCATAATACTTCCTTAGTAGAATTATTTTCTAATACATTATTTAAAAATGAAGCATCAGAATAACTATTTATATTAACTAAATATGAAATAACTGCATCATCAGTTAATATTTCCTGTTTAGTACCAGTATTTATTTTTAAAAATGAATAAGTTCCTAAAAATACTATTGCTAATACTAAAAAAGAAGATATTATTACAAAAAACCAAGAAATTGCTGTTATTTCAGACATCCAATTTTTAAATTGTTTTTCTTCTTTATTCTTTATTTGTTTTTTCACACTATACCAAACTCCTTTCACTAGTTTAATAATAACATAGCATTTTTCAAAAATAAATATTATATTTTCTAAGATATTTTTAAACAAAATAAAAGTCTTAATAATAAAACTAAGACCATTACTTTATACCTCAATCTCTCTATATCTTTTAACACCATAACTGTTAAGAACAAACATTAAGACTATCATTATAATAATTAATCCAATCAAACACAAACTAAGCATAGTGTTTATTCCAATTTTAATATAATTAAGCATTGTCATTACACACAAAGCTCCTACAATAATTGCACTAACCATTCCACTTAATACAGATATCATTGAACTAATACTTTGTTTAACAACTTCCGTATCACTTGTTGCATCCATCTTTGGATATTTTAAATTAATTATTAATCCTAATAAAGAAGAAATAGTTGGTGCTACTAAACTAACTAAAATAATTAAAATATAATCTATAAAATCTAATTTAAAGTTAATAAAGAAAATTATATCACATACTAACATAACTGGAATGATTAATAAATTACTAAAAATTACTTTAGACATTAATATTTTTTTAGTATCTATTGGTAAACTTTTTGAAATATTAAAAGTTTTTCCTTCAATAGAAATACTTGATGAAGTAATACTTGTCATAAATGAAATAACTAAAACAACTAAGAAAAAAACTTTAGGAGCTATACTATAAAGCCAATTTATATCTATTCCCGGTATTTCTCCACTTAAAATATATTCGATTGTTGCATCAAAATTAGTACATAATCCAATAGTTGCAATAACCATTAAAATCAGTCCAAAGAAAGTATTAAAAACATAAACAGTTGATGAGAAATATCTTTTAATATCCTTAATAACTAAAGCCTTCATTATCTTCTGTTGATTATATTTATATTCTTTTTTATTACTATAACTATTAACTCTAGATTTATTAATAACCATAAAATAAGATTTATTTAAAATATAAACAAACAATAAAATTGGTAATAAATTTATAATCAAATAAACTACTAAATCTAATATGTTAAAATTATTAATTAAAATAATATAAGCTCCAATCGGATAATAAATCCTAGTTATAATATCGTTTATATTAGATGCATTGCTCGCAATTTTTTCTATTAATCCTTCGCTATTATTTGAAAAATAAAGAATTGCAAAAAACATAATAAATGTACTAATAATTTGTACTAATTTTTTAGCTTTAAACTTAATCGAAAACCTCTTAATTACATATCCAATTAAACTAGAAAGCACAATTGGAATAATTGGTATCATTAAAATCATAATTAACGTAACTATATAAAACAAATAATTTACTCTAATAAAATAAACATAAATAACAATAGCTGGTAATGTAAATAATAGACCATATATTAACTCATATAAATACATTTTAAAAAACCTAATAAATATTAAAGTCCCTTTACTTATTGGCAAAGACATTAATAAATCATTATCTTTAGCTTCGAATAAAATATTTTGTGATTTATAAATACCTTGCGTAAACACAAAAATCGTTGGTATAACAAGTGCCATTCCTAACATTAAATGAGTTAAATTTACTTTTTGCAAATTCTCAGCAAGCATATAGTAATAACCACCAAATGTTACCATTAATATTAAACATAAAAAAGTAAATAAAAATATTTTAGAAAATTTATTTCCATTATCTTTATATTTGAATAAATCCATGTTTTGGGAGCAAACTGCTTTAATTAAAGAAAATAACTTTTTCATTAGTTCTCACCTAATTCTAGGAATACTTCTTCTAATGATTCATCTCCCATTATTTCTTTCATCTTTCCGACTTTAACAATCTTACCTTTTTTAATAATTGCAACGCGATCACATAATTTTTCCGCAACATCTAAAATATGAGTTGAAAAGAAAATACACTTTCCTTCCTTACACATTTCTTTCATAATATTTTTCATATCAAATACTGCTTTAGGATCAAGTCCAACAAATGGTTCATCCATAATTAATACTTTTGGATCATGACTTAATGCCGCAATAAGTGCAATTTTTTGTTTCATACCATGAGAATAAGTTGATATTTCATTATTTAATTTATCTTCTATTTCAAACATCTTAGCATATTTAATTATATTATTCATTCTAACATCACTAGGAGTTTCATACATATCACAAATAAAGTTAATAAAATCAATTGCTTTCATATTCTCATATAAATCTGGATTATCAGGAACATATGCAATCTCTTTTTTAGCATTTACCACATCTTCAACTATTGATTTACCATTAATAAATATTTCTCCACTATCAAAATTATTTATTCCTACTATTGATTTAATTGTCGTTGTTTTACCAGCTCCATTATGACCAATAAATGCAAATATTTCACCATCATTAACTTTTAAGCTAACATTATTAACCACTTTTACCCCATTATAACTTTTTGTTAAATTTTTAATCTCAATCATTATTCATCCTCCACTATTACATATTTAATATTTTCATCATAACCATAGTATAAATTATAGTATCTACCAAAATATTCTCCATCTATCTTATCAAACCAAACATATTTAGAATACTTATAACTATTTACTTCTATCATTTTATTATCAATATTATTTTTAACATGATTTTCTCTTATAACTTCACATTTATAATTTTCTACATTTATAAATAAAAGTATTATATATAAAAACACAACTACAATTTTTAACAAAATATAATCTTTAATAAGAATACCATAAATATTTAAAATTCTAAACATCAATATTATTATTAAAACATAAGGCAAAAAGAATAACCTTTCTCCTAAAGGATGAATAAATATAAGAGGTAGAATAATACATGCAATTAATAAAATTATTTCCCATATTTCTTTATTAAATTTAACTAGTTTATATATTAAATAAAAATAATTTCCCAAATATAATAAATCAATTATAAAAGTAAAATATTTATTAAATTCAAACAAACCACTTAACATAGTTACTACTGTTAATAAATAAAAAATAATTAATAATACAATATTTTTTATCTTTCCTTTTAAATATAAATAAGAAAACACTATCAAAATAAATCCATTTAAAAGTATATTTTCATTAATCATGTAATTAAATATTCCATCAAATAAATTATTTTTAATTGTCCATAACAAAGTGCTAGAACTTTGAGGAATATATCTATCATTTATAGTAGTACCAAATATCAAATTTAAATAACTTGGATGAATAAACATCATAATTGCCCCAATAATACTACCAATAAACATAATCATCAAATTAACATTAACTTTTTTATTTTTAATAAAATATATCAAATTATAAATAAACAAAATCATTAATGTTCCCACTGTAATATTTTCAACCACTAATGAATTAAGCAAAGCAACTATAAAGATCCCTAATTTTCTATACCATTTACTTTTACTAATACTATAATATTCTTTAATTAAATAATATAAACTAATAAAAATTAATGTGCTAATCATATAATTACTAAATCCACTACCCCATATTATAACCTGTGTAAATCTATTAACTGGCATTAATATAATAATTAATAAGAATATCCATAATGAAATTTTTTCTTTTTTATCAATTATATATACTAATAAAGTACTAACAATTGAAATTACTAATGCTTTAATTAAATGATTATGAGATATAAAAATTGCGATAAAATTTCCTAACCATCTTCCATTTAAAAATAAATCATTATAAATATCTTTAAATGTTTCCAAACTTAAACTTTTACTTCCCCAATAAAAATCATCACATGAAAAAGGAAAGAAAAAAGATAACAAAAATAACAAACCAAATAATATTATATATTTTTTATATTTTTTTAAAAAATCCATCTACCATCACATAAATATATTATCACACTAATAATTTTACATAAACCATAAATTAATCTATAATAATCAACTTTGTATATATTATTTGATCATTTTATATTTTTACTCGTCATCACCTAAAAAATAATTAACAATTTTTTCATAATCATATTGACTATTTAAACCAGTATCAATTAAATAGCCTCTTTCATTATTATTTTGATACTATTTTATCCCTCTTATATAAAAATCTTTGTTTCGGTCTTCTATGTAAAAAGATATAATATCATTATATAAACATTCTCTAAACATAATCATCCTACCAACTCGTCCATTACCATCTTGAAAAGGATGAAATTTTTCAAATCTAACATGAAAGCTGCTTATATCTTCTATTGTTTTTTTTAAAATATTATCGTACCATTTTAATAACTTCTTCATATCAGATGATACATTTTTAGATAGCGAAGTCATTATGTTTCCTACAAAATTCTTCTTCTTTTTATAATCACCAACATTAAACCATTTTTTCACTATCAGTTAAAGTACCATCTTTTAAAATAAAATGATATTTTTTTATCATATCTTCTAATAATTTTTCATCAATTGTATCAAGCATATAACTTAAATAATGTAAAATGATTTTTAGTTTCAGTTGCATCTTTTAAAACGATAACTTTATCATTACTTGTAATAATTGTTCGTGTGTCATATATGCTTGCTGTCTCATCAGGTGTAATAGTTGATCCTTCAATATGATTCGTATTATATGCAAAATCAATTTGAGTTTTATGATAAAGATTTCCAAATAAATTCATATTTTTTTGTTCAATTAACGCTTTTTTAATAACTTTAACGTCCATTTAATATCGCCTTCTTTATGCGAATATTATATTAAATATATATTAAAAAGTCTTTAAGGTAACAACATAAATTAAATACTAAAAACAATTTTTCACCAACAAATAAAGCTATTTAAAATTTTTTTGATTTTTAACGATTTTTCATTGACGAACATACGTTTTATATATATAATATTAACTACAAACCAAAAATAGTTGATTTATTAAAACTATATTTTGAAATGTAACATAATAAATATATACAATAAAGGAGGCAAATTATGAAAAATGAAATTGTATTATTTAAAAATCAAAATGTAAAACTAGAGGTTAATATGAAAGATGAAACAGTATGGTTATCACTAGACCAAATGGCTAAACTATTTGGAAGAGATAGAACGGTAATTACCAGACATATTAATAATATTTTCAATGAAGAAGAGTTAGAGAAAAAAGAGGTATGTGCAAAATTTGCACACACCACAAGGCATGGCGCATTAACAAACAAATTTCAAACTAGAGAATTAGATTACTATAATCTTGATATGATAATAAGTGTTGGTTATCGTGTTAAAAGTCAAAATGGTATTATTTTTAGAAAATGGGCAACTAAAATTCTAAAAGAATATATGATTAAAGGTTATTCTGTTAATCAAAAGAGATTAGAATATCTTGAAAAAACAGTTAAATTAATAGATATTGCTGGAAGAAAAGATACTGAATTAAAAGGAAATGAAGCACAAGAAATAATTAAAGTAATAAATAATTATTCCAATGCTTTAGATCTACTAGACGATTACGACCATAAAAGAATTACTAAACCAAATGGCACTAGAGACAATAAACAAATTAATTATGAAGATTGTTTAAATATCATAGCTAAACTTAAATTTGGTAATAATAGTAACTTATTTGCACTTGAAAGAAATCAAGGATTAAAAGAAATTATCGGAACTATATACCAATCTTTTGATGGTAAAGATTTATATCCGACCACAGAAGAAAAAGCTGCTAATTTTCTATATTTAATTATTAAAAATCATGCATTTATTGATGGTAATAAAAGAATTGCTGCTACTCTATTCATCTATTTTCTAGAATTTTATAATATTTTATATAATGAAAAGGGACAAGTTATTGATAATAATACCCTTGTAGCAATTACTCTATTAATAGCCGAATCCAACCCGAAAGAAAAGAATATATTAACTGATTTAGTAATGAATTTTTTAAATAATTAGTAAAACAAAAAGGGCTTTATTCCCTTTTTAAACATCTTTAATATTTTTAATATCAATTACTTCACTTATACTAGTATTCTTATTTCCTACTAAATAAACAGTTACTAAACTATTATCATAATCAGTAATTCCAATTTTATTAAATAAACTTTGTAAATCACTTTCACTTAAACTATCTATTGCAATTAATTTATAACTATCATCCAATACTTTACTTAACTTAACATAATCTAAAATATTTTTATAGTTATAACTATTAGAAACTAATACAACTTTCCTCTTATTTTTCCCCTTATATATAGTTAAAAATTCTTTAACATTAATAAAATATTTTTCATCAAAATTCAATTTATATAATTCATTATATTCTTGTTCGCTTAATCCATTATCGCTCATAAATTTATATTCATAAGCAAGTTCTTCACTTTTGTAAAGAGTTTTTTCTTCACCATTAATAGTTGCTACTAACTTATTTTCATCAAAGGTTGCAATATATAATTTATTATTTTTAATACTACAATCTAATTTAATTACATTAGAAGAATTATTATACTTGTAAGTATTACAATTTTGATATCTTTCTTCATCATTATTTTTGTTCTTAAAACTAAATTTGTTATTTGCTAAATTAAGAACGTATACTTCATTATTTTCAATTAAATACCAATCATGCCCTGCTAACATTTCGCTAGGTATATCACTAAAATCATAAATTAAAATTGCTCCTACAAATAGTACAGCTAATATTAATATAAAAATAAAACCTTTTTTCATTACTACTCCCTCCATATTATCTAAGTATAAAATATAATAATACGATTATACTTAAAACAATACGATAATATCCAAACACTTTAAAATCATTCTTCTTAATATATTTTAACAAATATTTAATTGCAATTAAAGATACTATAAACGCTGTAATCATACCTACTAATAATATAATTATTTCACTACTTGTAAAGGCAAAACCAAATTTAACTAATTTAAGAAGTGATGCCCCTGCCATAACTGGCACTGCCATATAAAATGTAAAATTAGTAATAGTTGTTCTATCTAATCCCAAAGTTAAACCTCCAACAATTGTTGCTCCACTTCTACTAGTTCCCGGAATTATAGATAAAACTTGAAATAAACCAACTTTAAATGCATTTAAAAACGATACCTCTTTAATTGTGTTTTTCTTTTTATGATTCTCAACAATTATAAATAAAACACCATAAATAAATAATGTTATAGCAACAGTCCATGGATTATAAAAGTGTTCATCTATCCAATCATCAAATAACAATCCTACTATTGCACAAGGAATACATCCTACTAATATTTTACCCCATAAAATAAAAGTATTCTTAGTATCTTCTTTAGTTTTATTAAATCCCCAAGGAAATAAATCTTTAAAATAAATAACAACAACAGCCATTATAGCGCCAAGTTGAATTACTACCTCAAACATTTTCCAAAATTCACTTGATACATCTAATTTAATAAATTCATTAGCTAATATCATGTGTCCAGTACTACTTATTGGAAGCCATTCAGTAATTCCTTCGATTATACCTATAATAATTGTTTTTATAATATTTAAGAACATTATTTATCCTTCTTTCTTTGGATCTTATATAAAATCTTTAATTGTAATCTATAAGGTAAAAATCTAGAAAAGAATATTCCTAATTTCATCATAGTACCAGGAATAATTATCATTTTTCCCTTTAGAGTCTTATCTATTCCATATTTGGCAACATATTCACTACTTAAACTACTTGTATTAAATCCACCACCAGCTACACTATTAAAATTTGTATTAACAGGTCCTGGACACAACGCACTAATAGTAACATTAGATTTTTTTATTTTTAATTCCTCATTAATTGCCATCGTAAGTTTAAGGACATAATTTTTAGTAGCATAATAAGTATTTAAATAAGGTCCAGCAAAAAATCCTGCTGATGATGCAACATTAAGAATTTTACCTTTATTATATTTAACCATATCTCTTAAAAATAACTTAGTTAAAATATGTAATGCCTTAATATTAACATCTATCATTTCCAGTTCTTTATCTAAATCGGTTTCATCAAAAAAGCCAAATAATCCGAATCCTGCATTATTTACAAGTAAATCAATTTTTTCGCCTTTCACTTTTTCATACAATTTATAAACATTAGCATCAATCGATAAATCATAATCATATATCGCTTTTGCATTTTTACATACATCAGCAACTTCCTGTAATCTTTCTTTATTTCTTCCTACTAAAAACACTTCATATCCTAAACTGTCAAGATATTTAGCCATATCTCTACCAATTCCGGAAGATGCTCCAGTTATTAATGCTTTCATAATAATTTTCCTTTCTGAGTTAAACTTATAATTAATATTAGTAACGTACTACCCCATAGAAATCCTCCTATAACATCAGAGGTATAATGAACCCCTAAATATATTCTGCTAATTCCAATAAGTAAAATTAAGAACAACATCATTATTAATATAATTATTTTAACATTCCTATTTAAATTACTTTTGTATAACAAATATGCTAAAAAACCATAAAAAACAGTTGCCATCATTGAATGACCAGATGGAAAACTAAAATTACTTTCTGTTATTAACCAATTAATTTTATCAGGTCTATCCCTTCTTATAATACTTTTAATTATTAAATTAACTACTGAAGAAATAAGTGTTACTAATATTATTAATAAATATGATTTATCCTTTTTAATCAAAGTTAATAAAAGTGATATTATACACATTAATGCTATAAACTTAATACTACATAAAAATGTTATTATCTTAAAAAAATAGGTATTAAATTCACTCTTAAATGAAATAATAAAATCATATATCTTAATATCCAAATTATTAAATACATTAAAATAAACTAAACAAGTCCAAATTAATGATATAATCAAAAATATAATTAATAAATATTTATCTTTTTTCTTCATAATTTAAATTATATAACAAGAAATTAAAAATATCTATAAATTAGTATAATTCTTGACACACTCCTCTATCTGGTTTATAAAAACAATGATTTTTATAACTTCCAGCAAAAGGTTGTTCATACCAATTAGTCTTGCATGTATTTTTTCCCGGAGCATAAAACCATAAAGCATGAGTTGCTGGATAATAATATTCACCTTTTAAACACCTTTCGGCTAATTGCTTTTCCTTTGTTGTGGCTGATCCAACATATAATGAACTATTAACTCCACTAAATCCTCCTGGATTTTGATTAACTACGCCACTTATACTTCTAATATTTTTAAATGTATAACAAGTTGCAATTGCTCTATTAACAATTACGTTTCCAACCATCAACATTCCCAAATTACCTTCAGCTAGTGCCTCTGCCCTCATAAGCCTTGCCATCATATCAAGTTCTTTACTAGTATAATTAATTAACATAATAACCACCATTTTATTATATGTTTTAATAACAAAAATATTGAAATAATCTAATTTTATGCTATAATTAATTCATACACACAGGGGTGTGGTATAATGGTAGCATAGGAGTCTCCAAAACTTTTGATGGGAGTTCGATTCTCTCCACCCCTGCCAAATATGTTAATAACATTTTTCCCATTAAAGAAAAATGTTTTTTTTAATTTAAAAAAAGTTCATGATTTATGAACTATTTTCTACTATCAATAATTAATTCATTATCAACAAAAATGCAACAATGTATTCTAAAATCACCACCACAAACAACTTTTATTTCTTTATTATTGTTTGTTTTACCTGATAATCGAACATTACTGAAAGCAAAACTACCTATATACACATCTTGTATTTTATCATTAACCAATAATAATAAATTTTTACGAGTGTTTAGTACTTTAATGTTATTTTTATCAACATCAACAGACCAAGATTTTCTTTCAATTTTAATATTTTCAACTTTCATTGTTTATTTTTCCCCCAAAAAATTATTACTATTTTCTTATTCCAGCTCTAACATTATCTAATTCATCTAAAGATAATTCATCAGACTCTTTTAATTGTTCAAGCGTTGCTTTTTCTTTCTTTAATCTTTCAATTTGTTCTTTACGATAAGCACTAGCGTTATTTATTGCATTTTCTTCAGCAACACTTTTAGGTGCTCCTGCAATTATTTCATCTAATTCTTCTAAATTTAATTCATCTTTCATATCATATCTCTCCTTACCTATAGTTTATCAAATAATTAAGCAAATATATAAAAAAACAACCTAATTTGACACAAACCTTACACTTATTTTATAATTATTGCGTAAAGGAGCCCAAAATGGAAGATCAAGCAACAAAAATTAACTTTATTATTGATTTAATAAATCAAAATATTCAAAAAATAGAAACAATTGAATTTGGAGAAGATTATTATATAATTAAAGAAAAATTATCAAAAGAAAAACAAAAACATTTTAATATTAAAATAAAAGAAGATATTGAATTAAATCAAATAGACATAGCCCTTAAAAAATTAGAATACTCAAAAAACAAAATATCAAATAACGAAAATAATAAAAAAAATATAGAAAAACTTATTATAATTTATCAAACAAGAAAGAACCTGATATTAAGTAATCGTCATTTTAGATTAAATATAATATCTAATTTAGAATCAAAATTAAAAGAAACAAATGAAGAAGAAAAGAAATTTTATAAAACAAAAAACCTTATTATTCTAACATTAAATCAATTTATAAAAAGTATTAAATTTAACAATATACAACTTAAAAATTATTATAATTTCACGTCTTTTACTGATAATAAAGATCCCATAGATCCTAAAGTATTAGAGTATTTTAAACCATTAGGAGTATATTTAGCCTATGATACCTGTTTAGTATTTGAAAGCACACTAGATTCATTAATAAATTTATTAACAACAAACGACATTAGAAATATTTTACTAAATACTCCAATAATAACAAAATCAAAAAATAGTATATAACTTAAAAATATACTATTTTCTTTTATATATTATCAGTTCCTCTAACAATAGATTTATTATTAGATTTCTTTTTTATATTTGCTGTAGTTTGACAAAATATCCCTTAATTTATATTATTATATTTATATTTTTCATATAATTTTTTAAATCTATTATAATGAACAATTTCTCTTTGTCTTAAAAATAATAAAATATTTATTAACTCCGGATCTTCAGCAATATCAATTAAATGTTCATAAGTTACCCTTGCTTTTTCCTCAGCTGCCATATCTTCCGCTAAATCAGCAACTGCATCTCCTACTGATGCAAAATAACTAACTGTAAATGGCACTCCATTTGAATTAATTGGATAAATACCGTATCCATTCTCTACATAATTACTTGTTAATCCATTTGCTTCTAGTTCCTCTTTTGTAGCTCCATCTAATAATTGATGAACCATTACACAAATCATTTCCGCATGTCCAAACTCTTCAGTTGCAATATCATTTAAAAG
>CAKOKM010000029.1 GCA_934091015.1 uncultured Bacilli bacterium
GCTATAACATTATTAGCACCACTTGTTAATATTAAATCAATATCAATATTATTATCTTTAAAATAATTATTTTTTATAGAAATATAAAAGGGAGTATAGAATGCCGAATGAGTGACCTCAGCAACTTTGATAGTAGTTAAATTCGTATTCTTATTATTTGTTTTAATAAATATAAATATTGATCCTATTACTATAATTAAACCAATTATTATATAATATATTTTTTTCACTTTTATTCCTCCTAAAGTATTTTATGTTTAAAAAATTATAGAGTGATTATTTACTTTTATGGGGAAATAATGATATAGTTATATTAGTAAGGTAGGTTAGATATATTATGAATAAGAAAGTTATTAAATATGTTTTGATAGTATGTGGAATTGTTTTATTATTTGGATTAGGTATATGGGGATATAAATATATTAAAAATAGAAATGATGATAAGAAAGTTAATGAAAATGAGAAAGAGTTAAAGGAGTTGGCAAGTTTAACTTCTTATGGTTCTGATACTGTTGGAAGTTATAGTTTAAACTATTATTATAATGGACCATTATTTAATAGAAAAACATGTATACTTGGTAGTGCATATTATAGTACTGAGTGTTTTAAACGTGATTATTATTTAACTATTTATATTAATAACTCAATTAAATTAAAGTCGAGTTGGATGTTTTATTCATATGAAGCGGCTAATGTTTATATTAAAGATGAACATATATCAAAGACAAAAAAAATAAATAATAATGTTTTAAATTCTAAATTTTTGATAATATCGTTATCTTATTATATTTTTTGCGATTATAATGTTTCTACTAATAATGAAGGCTACTTTATTTACTGTGATGGTGAACAATATGATAAATCTAAAGAGTATTATCCATACACAAAGGCATTTGATGCGACGACTGGGGATATGATATATGCTATTCCAACAAATAGTAATGAGAGTATATCTTTTACTACTACTTTTTATGATGGAAGTACGGCAATTTCAGGAAAAGTTTTTAAAAATAATATGTATATTAATACTACATTAAATGCAGTTTATTATTTAAAATCTAATTATACTTTAAGTGATGGAAATAATGCTGAAATACATAAAGTTGTTTTTGATGATAGTTATACAAACAAATATCAAGATACTATTGTTGGATATGCGAGTGCAACTATAACATTAAATAGTTAATTAAATTAAATTAAATTAAAAGAAGGTGAATTTGTGAAAAATAATAAAGGATTTACTTTGGTTGAATTATTAGTTGTAATTGGATTACTAGCTGTAGTTTTAGTTTTATCTGTTTCACAAATTCAAAGTGTTAATAATAATTCTAGAATTAAATTATGTAAAAATAAATTAAGTATTTTAGAGGAAAGTTTAAATTTATATTTGGCTAATAATAAAAGTATTTTTGATTATAAAGAAGATGAAATAGATAGTTATATATGTGAAACACCTTTAAATAGAGTACAAGGAAAAGGAGAAGATATTTCTAATTGTCAAACAAGTATTGGTAAAATAGCTAAATTAGGTATTATAGAATATGATGATGAAGAAAAGAAAGAAATAATAAATCCAGTTAATAAAAAGAATACAGATGAAAAAATATTAAATAATTATAAAGTATCTATAAATTACGATAATATAACAAATAAATTTAGTTCAAGAGTGTTAGTATATGAAGAAAATGATTATGTACCAGATCCAAACTATAATGTTGTATGTGGTAAAAGTGATGGTATAAATGAAAGTTCAATTGATAAATCAGTTTTTGATTCAAAAGAATATAATTTTTATATTAAAAGAAGTGATAATAGTAATTTAATAGATAAAGGAAAAGTTAAAAAAACAATAAATGAAATAGGTAGTTATTGTGAAAATTTAACTTTTGATAATAAGGATGATTATAATTATATAAATTATGAAGTTAGTGATTATAATGTATATTGTAATTATAAGAAAATTCAAGTATATAGTTTAAATGTTACGTATGATGCAAATGTGATAATTACGGGATATAATAGTAGTTCGACATATAAGCCTGGAGAAAGTGTAAGTATAAATTTATCATTTAAAAATGGATATCAGTATAATTCTTTTAGTTGTAGTCCTGATAATAGTAGTTGTGCATTTGATTCTAGTACAAATAGTATAAAAGTTACTTTTAAAGATAGTGATATTGATCTTAATATAACTTCTAAGAAAATGCTTTTGGTTGGAATGTATTATGAAGATGCAAATTATAGTTATTATAATTTTGATAGTAGTATGTATTTTAAAGATGAAAATGATGCAATAAATTATTGTCAAAATAATGTTAAAAACTTTTTTGAATATTATGAATTTACTTTTGATGAAGATGCTAGTATTGATAAAAGATGTAATTATAAGAGAAAGAAAGTTGATATAGTATTTAATCTTACGGATGCTAATATAACTGGTGCAGTTATAAATCCAGGAAATAGTTCTATTTCAGGAATGACATTAAATTCAGATTATAAATATGGTCAAACTGTTAGCATGAAAATTAATTATGCTACAGATTATGAATATGATTCGATTTCTTGTAGTGAAGGAGCTACTTGTAAAGTAGAAAGTGATGGAACAATAACTATTGTTTCTTTAGCAGAGCAAGTTGCTATTATACCTAAGGCAAAGAAGGTAATACCTAAATATAAAGCATATTATCATTATCAAGATGCTGAAGATATAAATGGATATACAAGTGAATTAATAATAAGTGATAAAAATGTTGATAGTTCATTAACAGAAAGTAGTGTTTTATCAAGTGTTTGTAAAACTGTGGATAATTATAATTACAATAGTTCAATAAGTTATTTAAATACAAGTAATAATGAAGTTAATTGTTATTATGAAAGAAAGACTTTCAATGTTACATTTAAAATAGGAGATAAATATGTAACTGGAATTAATGTTACTCCGGGATCAAATACTAGTTTAGGTAATGTTGATTTAACAAGTGGTGGAACTAGAACTTATCGATTTGGACAAGAAATTATAATGGGAATTAATGGATATAGTAGTGATTATAAATATAAATCGGTAGTTTGTAGTGATGCATCAAAATGTAATGTTGGTAATGGTGGTAAGACTAAAATTATTGTTCCAAATAATAATAATTTAGTTGTAACTGTTAATTCACAAGATATTGTTAAAACATTTAATGTATATTATCATTATCAAGATGCTGATGATGTAAATGGTTATACTGTTTTAAAAAATTATACTGTTAATATTAGTTTACCTGCTAATTATGATCAAACTGATCCAAATGTTACAGATAGAGATTTGATTAATTCAAAAAGAATATGTGAAAGTGAAAATGTTTTAGCACATTTTACTTATAATAATGCGATTAGTTATTTAGATAGAAGTAAAAGTGAAATAAATTGTTATTTTGAAAGAGAAGAAGTATCAGTAACTTTTGATAAGAGTGATTCATATGTAACTGGTGTAACAATTGTACCAACAAATAGTAACACAGTTGGAAATACTAGCTTGACAACAACTACAACATATAAATATAGGTATGGTCAAGAAATATTGATGAAAATAAATGGCTATACTACAGATTATATGTATAGTGGAGTAACATGTAGTAATAGTAATTTATGTATAATAGGTAATGATGGAACAACAAAGATTACTGCTACTGAAAACTTAACAATAAAACCTGTTTCTAAACCTATAGAAATACCGTATAAAGTATATAATCATTATCAAGATGCCGATGATGGAAATGGATTTACAACAAAATATATTAATACAGTAGGAATTGTTTTATCTACAGGAGATAATACAAACTACAGTAATATATGTAGTAGTCAGTCAGTTGAAAATTATTATACATATAATAGTGCTTTGGGATATTTGGATAGAAGTAAAAAAGAGATAAATTGTTACTTTGAAAGAAAAGAAGTATCGGTAACTTTTGATAAGAGTGATTCGTATATATCTGGTGTAACAATTGTACCAACAAATAGTAACACAGTTGGAAATACTAGCCTGACAACAACTGCAACATATAAATATAGGTATGGTCAAGAAGTATTGATGAAAATAAATGGATATACTACAGATTATATGTATAGTGGTGTATCATGTAGTAATAGTAATTTATGTATAATAGGTTATGCTGGTACGACAAAGATTAACGCTATACAAAATTTAACAATAAAGCCTATTTCTAAACCTCTTGAGGTGGCATATAAATTATATAATCATTATCAAGATTCAAATAACGTAAATGGATATACATCAGAAGTAAAAGATATTAGTGTTGTGTTGTCGGTTGGAGATGCAAATAATGTTACTAATTTCTGTAGCAAAGAAGGTAAAACTGGTTATACATATTATAGTGCTCCAAGTTATATGGATAGAAGTAAAAAAGAAATAGATTGTTACTTTAATCTAAACTAAAAAAGATGAAGTCATTTCATCTTTTTTAGTTTAGATAATAATTTAACTTAATTCTTTTACCTTTTATTTCAATTAAATTTTCCTCTTTTAAATGTTTTAATTCTCTGTTCATTGCAGAACGATCAACACATAAATAATTAGCTAAGGAAGTAAAATTAAAAGGTAAATATATTATGTTTCTGTTATATTTTTTAGATTGTTGTTTAAAAAAAGTTAAAAGTTTGTTTCTAATAGTTTTGTTTGACATTATTTCCATACGATTATTTGTATTAATCATTTTTTTACTTAATATATCAAGAAGATTTTTAAGTAGTTGATTATAGTATTTGTTAGAAGATTCATTATTAATAATCATATTAAAATCTAGTACTAAAATTTTAGTTTGTTTTTTTATATATAAATTATAATCATTATCTAAAAAAGGAATAGTAAAAGTTGTAGTTATGTCATCTTTTGTTAATAAATCAATGGTTGTTTCATTATCATTATAATCAATTTTATTGATTTCAATAGTTCCTTCTAGTACTATTAAAATTGATCTGGAATAAAAAATGTCTTTGGGGATTACTTTGCTACTTGTAAAAGAATATGAATATGCTTTTAATAATTCAATTAATTTAGATTGAATTTTTTCAGGAATATTTTTAAATAAATCGTTCATTTTACACCTCTATGTAAAATTTTAACATATTTTAACAATTGGTGCAATTGCACCATAATAGTTTAATTTAGTGTGCTATACTTTTTTTAGTTAACGTAAGAAAGAGGTAGATTAAATGAAAGTTATTAAACGTGATGGACATATGGTTGATTGGTGTCCTGAAAAAGTAGAAAATGCTATTTTAAAAGCAAATAATGAGGTTGAGGAGGAAGATCAAGCATCGTCAACTCAAATAAAAAACATAATTAAATATATTGAAAAGTTGGGTAAAAAAAGAATTTTAGTTGAAGATATCCAGGATATAATTGAAATGAAATTAATGGCGCAAGGAAAGTATGAACTTGCTAAGAAATATATTACTTATAGATATACAAGAGAATTAGTAAGAAGAAGTAATACAACTGATTTAGCTATTAAAGAATTAATTGATGGTGAAAACGAATATTGGAATACTGAAAACTCTAATAAAAATGCTAAAATTGTTACTACTCAAAGAGATTACTTAGCAGGTATTACATCAACAGATATTACAAGAAGATTTTTACTTCCTGAAGATATAGTTCAAGCACATGATGATGGTATTATTCATTTTCATGATGCGGATTATTTTGCACAAAATGCTTTACATAATTGTGATTTAATTAATTTAGAGGATATGCTTCAAAATGGAACAAATATTAATGGAGTTATGATTGAAAAGCCACATAGATTTTTAACAGCTATGACTATTGCTACTCAAATTATTACAGCAGTCAGTTCTAGTCAATATGGTGGATGTACAATTACTTTAACTCATTTAGCACCATTTGTTAGAGCAAGTAAAGAAATATATGAAAGAAAATATAAAGCCAGAGGATTAAATAAAGATCAAATTAAGCAATTTGTTAGTGAAGATTTAGCTAAAGAAATAACTGATGGAGTTCAAACTTTTCAATATCAAATTAATTCAATGACTACTACTAATGGTCAAGCTCCTTTTTTAAGTGTTTGTATGTATTTAGGAGAAACAGATGAATATAAAGAAGAACTTGCTATGATTATTGAGGAAGTGTTAAAACAAAGAATTCTTGGTATGAAAAATGAAAAAGGAGTTTATATTACTCCAGCGTTCCCTAAACTTTTATATGTTCTTGAAGAAGATAATATTAAAGAAGATAGTAAGTATTATTACTTAACTAAATTAGCTGCAGAATGTACTGCTAAGAGAATGGTTCCTGATTATATTTCGGAAAAGATTATGAAAGAAAATAAAATTGATAAAAATGGTAATGGACAATGTTATCCATGTATGGGATGTCGTTCTTTCTTAACACCTTATGTTGATAAAGATGGTAAACCTAAATATTATGGTAGATTTAATCAAGGTGTTGTTACAATTAATTTAGTTGATGTTGCTTTATCTAGCGATAAGGATATGAATAATTTCTGGGATATCTTTGATGAGAGATTAGAACTTTGTCATAGAGCATTACAAATTAGACATAAAAGATTATCTAAAGTAACTTCAGATGTTGCACCTATATTATGGCAACATGGAGCACTTGCAAGACTTGGTAAAGGAGAATCTATTCATGAATTATTACATGGTGGATATTCTACTATTTCACTTGGATATGCTGGTTTGTATGAATGCGTTAAATATATGACAGGTAAGAGTCATACTGATGGTGGCAAGGGTAAAGAATTTGGTTTAGAAGTTATGAAACATATGGTAGATAAATGTAGTGAGTGGAAAGCAGAGGAAAATATAGATTATTCTGTTTATGGAACTCCAATTGAATCTACAACATATAAATTTGCTAAATGTTTAAGAGATAGATTTGGAGTTATTAAAGGAATTACTGATCGTAATTATATTACTAATTCTTATCATGTACCTGTATTTGAAGAAATAGATGCATTTAGTAAATTACAACTTGAAAGTGAATTCCAAAAATTATCTCCAGGTGGAGCAATTAGTTATGTAGAAACAGCTAATTTAACTAATAATTTAGATGCTGTTATGGAAGTTATTAAATACATTTATAACAATATCATGTATGCAGAATTAAACACTAAGAGTGATTTTTGTCAAGCTTGTGGATATACTGGTGAAATACTTTTAGATGAAAAATTAGAATGGTATTGTCCAAATTGTGGGAATAGAGACCATGATAAATTAAATGTTGCTAGAAGAACTTGTGGTTATATTGGTACTAATTTCTGGAATAAGGGAAGAACGCAGGAAATTAAAGAAAGAGTAGTTCATTTAGATAATAAAGAGGCGTAAATATGCGCTATAATAAAATAAGAAAAATGGATATTGCTGATGGACCAGGTGTTAGGGTTTCAATATTCTTTCAAGGATGTGCATTTCATTGTAAAAATTGTTTTAATCAGGATACATGGGATTTTGATGGTGGTAAGGAATTTGATGATAGTGTAATTGATGAAGTAATAAATTTATGTAAAATGGATCATATTAAAGGCTTATCTATATTAGGAGGTGAGCCTTGGCATCCTAATAACATAGAAGGAACTACTAAGCTAGTTAAAAAATTTAAGAAGGAATTACCTAATAAGACAATATGGTCTTGGAGTGGATATAATTTCGAAGATTATTTAAGCAAACAAGAAGGTATTAAATATGTTGATGTTATAGTTGATGGTAGGTTTGTAGAAGAACTTAAGGATCCAAGACTTAAATATATGGGATCTTCTAATCAAAGAGCAATAGATGTTACAAAATCACTTAAAAGTGGTAAAGTAGTGTTGTATGAAGAGGAGTAGAAATGAAACAAAGAGGTTTTGAAATAGCAAAAGGTTGGGAAGATAAAGGTATAAATATTCCAGTTAGAAAAACAAGATATTCAGCGGGATACGATGTTGAAGCAGCAGAAGATGTTGTAATTCCACCGTATAAGCCAGGAATTAAGCCTACACTTATTCCAACAGGACTAAAAGCATATTGCATGGAAGATGAATGGATAATGCTTGTTAATAGAAGTAGTGGACCAAAAAAGGGAGTTATTTTGCCTAACTCTATTGGAGTAGTAGATCATGATTATTATAATAATATTGATAATGATGGACATTTTTATTTTCAATTTTGGAATTTTAAAGATGAAGATTTAGTTATTCATAAAGGTGACATAATTGGTCAAGCTATATTTCAAAAATATTTATTAGTAGATGACGATAACGCTGAAGGTGAAAGAGTAGGCGGATTTGGATCTACTGATAAAAAATATTAAGAAAAAATCCGTCAAGCGAACATTTTTTAAAAAATTTATAAAAAGACAAATGTTCGCTTGACGGGGGGGTAAATCGAGATATAATTTCACTATAAGATAAGGAGTGAAATTATTTTTTATGGAAAGAAAACAAAAAGAACAAATAATAATTGTAGTAACAATTATAGCACTAATACTAATGTTTATAGGTATCAGTTATGCATACTTTACATCAGTAAATAATGTAAGGTCAGGATCAAGTATAGTAGCAGTAGGTGGTAAAATGACTATAGATTATCAAGATGGAAATAGTTCATTATTACTATCAACAAATATCAAACCAAGTAATGATATACTAATTGATAAAACATTTACCTTAACAGGAGTAAACACAACAATAGGAGAAGGCATAAACATGCCATATACAGTAAGTATTGAGTATCAAAATACGTTTCATGGTGTTGAATTAGAGTATTATATTAAAAGAGTGGACACAAATGAGAATATAAGTTGTACTTTAAAAGGATTAGGTTTGGTAAATGATACGCTTGTATCAAATGGTTTACCAGAAAGCCAAACAGGATATGTATTTGGTTATTTTGATGATTGGAGTGGAAACACTTCAACTCAAGAACTAGCACATGGAGAATTCAAATCAAATACGGAAGAACAAGTATTAACTTTAAATTTAAGAATGATGTTCAGAGATACAGGAGCAAATCAAAATTATAATAAAGGAGCAACCTTTAATGGAAAGATAGTAATAACTTCACCAGAAACAAATACATTTGGAACAGATACATGGCAAACAATAGCAAATAATGTTAAGTCAGGAAAATCATATTTATACAATATAGGTGACGAAAAAGAAGTTTCAATAAATGGAAATAGTTACACAGTACGAGTTGCCAATAATTCAACGCCAGAAGAATGTAATGGTACTGATTTTTCCAAAACAGCTTGCGGATTTGTAGTAGAGTTTGTAGATATAGTAGAAAAAAGAAATATGAATCCATCAGGAACATATAAAGGAATTCAATATGATTACGGATGGAATGTAGATGGATGGCCAGCCACAGCTATGAGAACATATGCCAATAGGGATTTCTTTAACAAGTTACCAAGTGATTTACAAAGTGTAATAATAGATACAAAAGTAATATCAGGACATGGTAGTGATGATACAAGTAATTTTACATCAACCGATAAAATATATTTATTAAGTACACATGAAGTATGGGAAGATGTTACTAGTAATAATAGATTGAAAACATATGACCCAGCTTATAATAACACAAGACAGTTAGATTATTATAAAGCAAGAAATGTAACAACAGATGGACATTTTGCTAGTGCAATAAAATGGTACAAAGATGACACTGGAGAAATGGTAAGTTGCTGGTGGCTGCGCGCGGCTAATTCTTTCGGTGACACTTATTTCTGGTATGTTGGTGGTTATGGTAGTTACAACTATGCCGACGCTAGCAGTGCTTGCGGTTTTGCCCCAGCTTTCCGTATCTGATAATATTTTAAATAGATCATATTTAATTATGATTTATTTTTTTGTGAATAAATATTTAAATATTTTTAGATATGATAAAACCTTCTCAAATAGAGAAGGTTTAATTTCTTAAAATGGTGTCCTGTTGGAGATTCGAACTCCAGACCCTTTGATTAAAAGTCAAATGCTCTACCGACTGAGCTAACAGGACATTATAAATTGGCTGCCTCGGGGGGACTCGAACCACCGAAATGTCAGAGTCAAAGTCTGATGCCTTACCACTTGGCTACGAGGCAATTATTTAAAAGTGGTGGGAGGACATAGATTTGAACTATGGAACCCGAAGGAACAGATTTACAGTCTGCCGCGTTTGACCACTTCGCTATCCTCCCATTATATAAATGGTGCCGACAGAGGGAATCGAACCCCCAACCTACTGATTACAAGTCAGTTGCGCTACCAATTACGCTATGTCGGCAAATTAAATGGTGGGCGATATAGGACTCGAACCTATGACCCCCTGCTTGTAAGGCAGGTGCTCTAACCAACTGAGCTAATCGCCCGACTAATTATATAAATGGTGCCCGAGGCCGGACTTGAACCGGCACGAGTTATTATGCTCGCAGGATTTTAAGTCCTGTGCGTCTACCTATTCCGCCACTCGGGCGGGCACATTTGTCTTAATAACTTAAGACTTCTTGAATATACCAAATAATTTTAAATAGTGCAATACTTTTTTAAAAAAATTATTAAAAATTATCTATTTTTAGTTATTTTTTGATATAAATTGCATATTAGTAATAGGAAACATGCAAAAAAAGTAAAAAAATTGTTTCTAAATGTTGACTTAATTTTTTTTAGTGTGATATAATCAATTTGTTCCTTGAGAGAAGGAAACGGAGAAATACCCAAGTCTGGTTGAAGGGACTGGTCTTGAAAACCAGGAGGTCGGAAACGGCGCAGGGGTTCGAATCCCTTTTTCTCCGCCATATAGTTATCGCGGGATAGAGCAGCTCGGTAGCTCGCCAGGCTCATAACCTGGAGGTCGTTGGTTCAAATCCGGCTCCCGCAACCATGGTTCGTTAGTCTAGAGGCCTATGACGTCTGCCTGTCACGCAGAAGATCACGGGTTCAAATCCCGTACGAACCGCCATGATGGCTTCATAGCTCAGTCGGTAGAGCAGAGGACTGAAAATCCTTGTGTCACTGGTTCAATTCCCGTTGAAGCCACCATAAAATATTAATTAAGCCGGAAGGCTTTTTTATCGAGAAGTAGCTCAGTTTGGTAGAGCACTACGCTTGGGACGTAGGGGTCGCAGGTTCGAATCCTGTCTTCTCGACCATTTTTGTTTTTAAGCCCATTTTTATGGGTTTTTATTATGACCTTATTTATGTCTTATATCATCTAATATAATAGAGTGAGGTCAAATATGATTAAATTAAAATATCCTTTAAAATTTGTAGGGATAACTCAAGATTACAATTCATATCATAGAGCTAATGATTTAGGATGGAATAATAAATATGGTGGTAGAACAGTAGAAATGTATGCTTGTGGTGTAGGGAAAGTTATAGAAGTAGTAGATGGAAAAAATAATTCGATGAATAATGGAGATAGTGGCAATTTTGTTACAATAGAATATTCAGATGGTTATAAAACAAGAACTTGTCATATGCTTAAAAATAGTATTAAAGTTAAAATTGGAGATAAAGTTAATGCAAGTACGGTAATAGGAAGAATGGGAAATAGTGGTTATTGTGGAAAGAATAGAGCAAATCATGTTCATTTCATTGTTTGGAAAGATAATGTTAGAGTTAATCCAAGAGAACATGTATATGTATATAAAGATAATGTAGTTGCTAAATCTAATCAATATAAATTACTTTATTATAATGAAGATGAACCAATAAGAAAAAATTACATTATTATTACAGCAAAAAGCGGAGTATGGTGTAGAAAAGGTGTTGGCTTTAAACATCATAAATATAAAGCAATACCTTATGGAACTAAATGTGAATTAATAGGAAAAAATATTGGCTATGCTAGTGGTTATAAGTGGGATAAAATTATTTATAATGGTGAAGAAGTTTATTTACCTAATAATTGGAATCGATACATATAATTAGTAAGGAAATATTTCCTTGCTTTTTTGAATACAAATAATTGATTTTTGTTAAAAAATTTTATTTAATTAGTATAGAGGGATAAATATGAATAAGAAAAGATTAAAGATAGGTTTGTTTTTAGATTCTTTTTTTCCAAATATAGATGGTGTTGTTAACGTAGTTGATAATTTAGCTAAAGAGTTATCTATATATAATGATGTTGTGGTTGTTGTACCATTTACAGAAAGTGTTAATGAAGATAAAGATAGACCTTATAAAGTTATAAGAATAAAGAGTTTACCTGTTCCTTTTACTGATTATCGTGTTTCTTTGATGCAAACTAGAATAAATGAATCGTATAAAATATTATTAGAAGAAAAATTTGATATAATTCATATTCATTCGCCACTTGCGATTGGCTCATTGGGATTAAAAGTTGCAAAAAAATTAAATATTCCATGTATAGCAACTATGCATACAAGATTTGATTTTGAAATTAGAAAAAGAGTTAATAATCAGTTTATTATAGATAATATTATTTCTAGATTTATTAAAGTGTATAATGCTTGTGATAAATGTATTGCGGTAAATAATGCGATGAAAAAGGTCTTTAAAGATTATGGTTATTTATATGAACCTGTTGTTATTTTTAATGGTACTGATTTAACAACTTGTAATGATAAAGAAATAATTAATAAGATAAATGTTAAATATTCATTAGATGGAGTATATCCAGTATTCTTATTTGTAGGTAGAATTATTGATATTAAAAATATATTTTTTATTTTGGATTCTTTAAAACTTCTTAAAGAAGAAGGTTATAAATTTAAAATGATATATGTTGGAGATGGATTTGATTTAAAAGAATTACAAAAAAGAATTGTTAATTATGATATGCAAGATTATTGTATAACAACAGGGATGATAACTGATAGAAATATTATTTCTGGGTTTTATGAGAGAGCTGATTTATTTTTGTTTCCATCTTTATTTGATGCATCTAGTTTAGTTCAAATAGAGGCTGCTGTTAATGAAACTCCAGGAGTATTTATTGAAGGAAGCGTAACTAGTGATACAGTAATTAATAATGTTAGTGGTTTTACATCTTCTTATAGTGTTAATGATTATAAAGAACGAATTAAGGAAATAATAAGTGATAAAGAAAAGTTAAAAACAGTAGGTAAAAATGCTCGAGAAATGTTGGGAAAAAGTTGGGATGGTATAGCTAAAGATACTTATGAATTATATTTAAAAGAAATAGAAAAGAAGGAATTATAGTTATGAATAAAGATATTAAAATAGTAAATGATGAATGTACTGCTAGTTGGTATTTAGGTAGAATTGAAAAAGAAGTATCCTTATATGTATGTACTTATTGTTATGAATATACTCCGGTTGTAAATGATTCTTTATATATGCCAAGTAAAAATGTGTATAGTTTGTTTCCGGTTTGTCCTTGTTGTGGAATGATTATGCATGAAAATAAAGAAGTAGAGATTGATAAAGATTATAGTTTTAAAAGTATGAGTTTAAATAGAAAAAATATTCATAGATAGAAGGTTAAACGTGATTAAAAAACAAGATAATAATAAAATATTAATTATTTCTCATATAGCTGACTCTGATGGTATGGGAAGTGTAATATTAGGAATTAAATATTTTAAAAATGTTGATTATATACTTTGTGAAGCGAGTGATTTAGAATGTTTGCTTAAGGAAGATTTTAGTAATTATGAGCAAATATTTATTTGTGATTTACCTTTTTATGAAGAAACTATTAATGTTATTGAAAATAATAATTATTTAAAGGAACATTTGAAACATTTTGATCATCATGAATCTAGTGTAAGTGATAATGGTCATTCTTTTGTAAATGAGGTTATTAGTATTGATGGTTTGACAGTATCGGCAACTTATTTGTTTTATCAGTATTTAAAATCTTTGAGTGATAAATTAAATAAGAGATTTTACGAAGAATTTGTAGAAGGTGTAAGAGCGTATGATGTTTGGGATAAAAATGGTGATTTTGAATTAGGAAAGAAAATTACTAGTGTATTTACATTAATGGAACCAATTAGTTTTATAAATTATATTTGTTCTTTGGATGATAGTAATGAATTTAGGATAACTAAAGAAATAGATGATTTAATTTTATCTAATGAAAAAAAGATGAATGATTATTTTGAAAAATCTTATGCAAAAATAGTTATAACTGATTATAAAGGTTACAACATGGCTGTTACTATAAATGAACAATATAGATCTTTATTAGGTAATTATATATGTAATAAGAATAAAGATATTGATTTTGTTTTAATAATTAATTTCGAGAGATTAAGTTGCTCTTTAAGATGTGAAAAAGATAGTATTGATGTTTCAAAAATTGCTAGAGAATTTCATCATAATGGTGGAGGACATATAAAAGCTTCTGGTTTTACATTAGATAGTGAGTCTATTCCAAAAGTTAAAAAATATATAGATTTATATTTAAATAATATATGTAAGTAAGTTTTAATGGTTTAACTTGCTTTTTTTAATGAATAAATGATATTATAACAGTCATATTGGAGTTGATTGTATGAGTATATATAGTTATTATTATGAGTATTTTGGTCAAGAAATAGATATTGCTCTTAGTGAACTTAGTTCATCAGAATATAGAACTTTAAATCATATTTTTGAAAATGGGAAAATTAATAATGCAAAATTTAAACAAGATAGAGGATGTGCTGAAGATAGTGTTATTTTAAAATTTACTAGAATACTTGAAAAAAATAGAAAAAATGGAATAATGTCATTTAATGAATTAACTTCAACAATAATGACTTTAATTAATATGGGAAAATGCAATAAAGAAATATGTAAAGAGTTAAATATCGATTATAAAACTTTATATTATGAACTTAAAAAAGTTAAAAATTTTAATAGGGATTTTAATAGAAAATATAATATTGATGGTAGTATGGTTGGACAAGATAGTAAAAATAAACAAAATAATGTATTAAGTATTGGAAATTTTAATGAATTAAAAATATTAGTTATATCTGATTTACATTTTGGTAATAGTTTAGAAAACATTGATGCTGTTAATAGAGCATTTAATTATGCTAAAGGTAGAGGAATAAATATTATAATTTTGTCTATATTGTCAATGGTTAAAATGAACTCGCTTTGCTCGCCATTGACAATAACTAGA
>CAKOKM010000030.1 GCA_934091015.1 uncultured Bacilli bacterium
ATGCTTAGTGATACTTGCGGGGCATTATCTTCTAACTCTTTATATTGGACTAGTAATAATGTAGATTTTTATTTATCTAGTGATAAGTTATCTTCAACTGAGTTATTAACTATTGCTGAAAGTATATCAACAGGTACTTTATCAGTTGTTGGTGAAAAATAATTTAAGGAAATCTCTTTATATAGGAGATTTTTTTATTTAAAACTTTTTAATTTTTTTATTATATGTTACAATTATCTTGTTAATAAATATTTATAGTTGGGGGAGTTAAACAATGAATAAGGAAGATTTATTAAAATTAAAAAAGAAAATTTTAGAATTATCAGAAGAAGATAAAAAGGAAAGGAATAAGTATTTAAGAGATATTGTTACTGATAAAATTTTAGGACCAAAAGTTGGATATCCTGAAATAGATAAACCATGGTTACAATATTATGGTGAAGAAATATTTGATGTAAAGGTTCCTAATATAAGTGCTTTTGATTTTATGCATGAAAGTAATTTGAATAATTTAGATAATGTTGCTTTAAGTTATTTTGGCAATCAGAATCTTTATAGAGAATTATTTTGCAAAATAGAAGAAGTAGAAAATTGTTTTCGTAATATTGGGGTAAAAAAAGGTGATATTGTAACAATTGCGATACCTAATATTCCGGAAAATGTGTTAATATTTTATGCTTTAAATAAAATTGGTGCAATTTCTAATTTTATAGATTTGCGTTTGAAAGAAGGCTTTCTTCTAGATGCTATTAATGAAGTTGATTCTAAATTTTTGGTTGGAAGTGATATTTTTTTAAAAAATATTTATAAAGTAATTGATCAAACTAATTTAGAAAAAGTTATTGTTACTACACCATCTAGTTCTTTGCCAAGTATTATGAAATATATGTATAATTTGTCACATATAACTTTAAAAAAACATGATAATAGATTTATTAATTGGAATGAATTTTTAAAAAATAATTATCCATCTGAAACTACTAAAGATAAGTTTAATGGAGAGTGGCCGGCATGTATTTTACATACAAGTGGGACATCAACTGGAAAATCTAAAGGTGTGTTGTTATCAAATTATGCTTTAAATAGTATGGCAATGCAATATAGGTATATAGGAATAGATTATAAAAAAGAAGATAGATTTATGAATCAAGTTCCACCATTTTTAGCATATAATATTATTCTTTCAACTCATATGCCATTGTGTATGGGAATGGATATTGTTATGCTTCCAAATTATGAGCCGGAAAAGTTTGCTAAACATGTTATGCAGTATAAAATAAATCATGTTCTTGCTGGACCAGCTGATTGGACTAATTTTTTAGATAATAAAAAAGTTAGAGAAGAAGATTTAAGTTATTTAAGTACTATGGGTAGCGGTAGTGATAAAATAAATAATGAAATAAAAAATAAAATAAATAATCTAATAGCTTCAAGAGGAGGAAAACACAAAATATTGGAAGGATATGGGATGACTGAAGTTGGTTCGGCTGCTTGTTCTTCATTAAGAAATGTTAATGTTGAAAATAGTGTTGGTGTTCCACTTCCATTTATGAATATTGGAATATTTGATCCTGATACATTAGAAGAACTTTCTTATAATAATGAGGGTGAAATTTGTATTAAGGGGCCAACAATGATGGATTGTTATTACAATAATGAAGAAGCAACTATGGAAGCTCTTAGGGAACATGATGATGGATCTATATGGGTTCATACTGGTGATTTAGGACGTTTGGACGATAACGGTGTACTATATTTTATGGGAAGACTAAAAAGACTTATTATAAGATATGACGGAATTAAAATTTCACCTAGCGATATAGAAAATGTGGTAGATGAAATACCATATGTTAAAGATTGTTGTGTTGTTGGTATAGATGATGTGGAACATAATAGTGGAAGTGTTTCTTGTATAAATGTTATTCCAGATGAGACAAATAACTTAACTGAAGAAGAATTAAAAAGTTTAATAATAGAATTATGTAATCAAAAATTAACGCCAAAATATTGTATTAAAAAAATAAATGTTATGAGTGAGTTTCCTTTAACACCTGTTGGAAAAGTTGACTATAAGAAATTGGAAAAAATTTGTAACGAAAAACAAGTAAAAGTATTAAAAAAAGATTAGAATGGGTGAATGTGAATGACTAGCAGCATTATTTTTTCGATTTGTAGTTTAGTGTATATTATATTAATTATTGTTGTATATATGTCAAAACCAAGGATTAGTAATGAAGAAAATAAAATTTATTTATCTTTATTGTTTATAAATTTATTTGGCTTAATTACTGAAATATTCGCGACATTAATTAGATATAATTTTCCGAATATGGTAATAACCTTTAATATATTATTGAGATTAATTACAACGTATTTTGTTTTATGGCCTTATATTTTCTTTCTATATATTGTTACGGTTTCATTAAAAAGAAATATTATATTTAAAAGAGCTATTATAATTCTTTTTGTAGAATGTTTTTTAGCATTTTGTTTACCGTTTGATGTAGTATATATTGACGGAATTGTTGCTTATACATCTGGATTAGGTATATATTATACATATTTAGTAGGTGGTGTTGATTTGATATTATGTCTATATTTTGCTGTAAAATATAAGAGTAATATTGGGTTAAAAAAAGAAATACCAATTATTTTGTTAATAGTATTTTATATTATAGCTTCTTTAATTGCAGCGGTTAATCCTCAATTATTAATTGTTTCAAGTGTTGAAACTTTTATAACTGTTTTAATGTATTTTACAATTGAAAATCCTGATTTAAAAATATTAGAAGAAATTAGTAGAATTAAAGATTTAACAGAAAAAACATATGATGATAAATCTACTTTTATTTATCGTATGAATGATGAAATTAATTCAGTATTAAATAATGTAAAAGAAAAAATTAATGTTATAAATAATGAATTAGATGAAAATACTAATATACAAAATACTAAAAATAATTTAAAAGAAGTTGTAGCTTTAATAGATAGTACTAAAAAAAGATTTAATTCAATTAATGATATTTCAGAAATAGATTCAAAAGAATTAAAAAATGTAAGTAATAAATATAATGTCGTAAATTTATTAAATCAGATTATTGCTTATAATAAAGATAAAGTTAAAGATAATGTAGAATTTAGATCTTCAATAAGTAGTTCATTACCAGATTTATTGTATGGTGATTCTATTAAAGTAAAACAAATTATAAATAGTTTGTTGGATAATTCAATTAAAAATACTTATAGTGGTTTTATAGAACTTAGGGTTTCATGTATCATTAAATATGATGTATGTAGATTGATTATAACAGTGCAGGATTCTGGTACTGGAATTGATTTGGTTAAACAAAATGAAATATTATCTGATAAAAGTGAATTATCATTAGATGATATAAAAAATAAAGATGATTTAATAATAAATCTAAAAACTATTAAAAAAATTGTTAATGTAATAGGTGGTACATTATCAATAGAATCTTTAAATTCAAATGGTACAACTATTAATGTTACTTTAGATCAAAAAATGGTTAATAATGATATTGGTTATTTAGATAAAGATTTAAACAATTATAAAAATATTATATCTTCTCAAAAACATATTAGTGTTATTTCAAATAATGAAAAAAATGTTAGAGTAGTTAAATCAATTGGAAAGAAAAATGGGGATGTAGTTGAATCTTTTGACATGACTAAAACTTGTTTGGATAAAATAAGAAATGGTGAATCTTTTAATATAGTTGTAATTGATGAAGAAATGGATAAGATAGATGCTAGAAGTTTTCTGGATAAAGTTAGACAAGTAGATAGTTTTAAAGGAAAAGTGTTTGTTATAACTAAAAAGAAGAGTATTAACTTAAAGAAAGAGTTAAAAGAATATGGCTTTGATGCTGTATTAATTGATCCTTTAAATAAAAAAGATATAGAAGATAATTTTAAATAATTCGACAAAAGTTTACATATCTTGACAATAGTTGTCAGGATATTTTCTTTTTATTTGTCATATTTAAGTGTATAATTAAAGTACGTGGTATTTATATAATAAGATGAAAAGGAGAGAAAATGAAAACCAAAATACAGGTATTTATGGTTGATGATAACAAGGATGTTATCACTGAAGTAAAGAAGTATTTTAGTAGTAAGAATGTTGGTGTAGAAATAGTAGGATCTTGTTCTAATGGAGAAGATGCTCTAAATGAATTAAAAAAGAATTATGCTAGTTATGATTTAGTTTTAATGGATTTAGTTATACCAAAAAGAGATGGACTTAGCGTCTTAGAAGAATTAAAGAAAGAAAATATAAATATTAAAAGTATAATTACTACGTGTATTAATTCGGTGGATATAATTAATAAGTGTATGGATGTTGGGGTAAGTTACTATATGTTAAAACCATATAATTTAGATTCTTTAGTTGATATTATTAAGAAAATTGTTACTAATAAAACTAAAACAAGAATTGATAATAAAGATTTACAACAAGCAATAACAAACTTATTACATTCACTTGGAATGCCTAGTCATATAAAGGGTTATAGTTACATTAGAGATAGTATTAGTTTAATGTATAATAAACCTAGTATGTTAGGAGCTATTACAAAAGAATTATATCCAGAAATTGCTGATATGTATGATACAACTTCATCAAGAGTTGAAAGAGCAATTAGACATGCAATAGAGGTAAGTTGGACTAGAGGAGATTATGAAGTAATGGAAGAAATATTTGGTCACTCCGTTGATTATGATAGAGCAAAACCAACTAATTCAGAGTTCATAGCTACTTTAGCAGATAAATTAAGATTAGAGATACATTGATTAAGGATAGCTTAGGCTATTCTTTTTTTGTATTTTAGATAAAAATATTATTATTTTTTGAAAAATATTATAATAATTTTTTTAAAAATAGTTGAAATTTTAAAAAGAAATGGTAAAATAATGAATATGTTAAATGCGTTGATTAGGACAAAGCTAATAACAATTATTTACAAAGCGAATTGCGTATGGTGAAAGGCAATTAAATAACTTATTAGTTACTACCTATAAGCAGGACTCGAAAGATGTTCCCGGGGAAAACCTCGTTAAATAAATAAAGTAAATAACGGATGGTACCGTGCTCTAGCACTCCTTTAAAGGGGTTTTTTTCATTTAACAAGAAAGAAAGGAAGATAAAAAATGATAAATATTAAAGAAGATGAAAAATTAAGCGTATTAAACCATAGTTGTGCTCATTTATTAGCACAAGCAGTTAAACATTTATATCCAAATGCAAAATTTTGGGTAGGTCCTGTAATAGAGGATGGATTCTATTATGATATCGATTTAGGAAATATTACTTTAACAGAAGAAGATTTGCCTAAAATAGAAAAAGAAATGAAGAAAATAGCAAAAGATGGGAAAAGAATTGTTAGACATGAAATATCTAAAGCAGAAGCATTAGATTTGTTTAAGGATGATCCATATAAAATTGATTTAATTAATAGAATGGACGAAGATAATACTATAATTAGTATGTATACACAAGGGGATTTTACAGATTTATGTAGAGGACCTCATGTAGAAACCGTTAAAGAAATAAAATATTTTAAGTTACTTAAAGTGAGTGGTGCTTATTGGAAGGGCGATTCTAATAACAAAATGCTTCAAAGAATTTATGGTGTTTGTTTTGATAATGATAATTCTTTAAATGAATATTTAAATTTTTTAGAAGAAGCTAAGAAGAGAGATCATAAAAAACTAGGTAAGGAATTAGATTTATTTATGATGAGTGAATATGGTCCAGGCTTTCCTTTCTTCTTAAATAATGGAATGATTTTAAGAAATCAATTAGAAAATTTTTGGTATGATGAACATACTAAAGAGGGATATGAATTTGTTAAAACTCCAATTATGTTAAATAAAGAACTTTGGGAATTATCTGGTCATTGGTACAATTATAGAGAAAATATGTATACTAGTGAAATTGATGATAAAGTATTTGCAATTAAGCCTATGAATTGTCCTGGTGGAATGCTTGTATATAAAAATTCTCTTCATTCTTATAAAGATTTACCTTTAAGAATTGGAGAACTTGGTCAAGTACATAGACATGAAGCAAGTGGTTCATTAAATGGTTTATTTAGAGTAAGAACTTTTACTCAAGATGATGCACATATTTTTATGCGAGAAGATCAGATTGAAGAGGAAGTTGTAAGATTAATTAATTTTATTGATAGAATGTATTCTATATTTGGTTTAACATATGAAATTGAACTTTCAACTAGACCAGAAGAAAAATATATTGGAAGTATTGAAATTTGGAACAAATCTGAAAAAGCTTTAGAAGAAGCTTGTCATAGAGCAGGACATGATTGCAAAATTAATCCTGGTGATGGTGCTTTCTACGGACCTAAATTAGATTTTCATATTAAAGATTCTTTAGGTAGAGTATGGCAATGTGGAACAATTCAACTTGATATGAACTTACCAGAAAGATTTGATTTAACATATATTGATTCTGATGGAAGTAAGAAAAGACCGGTTATGTTGCATCGTGTAATATATGGTTCAATTGAAAGATTTATTGGTATTTTAATCGAACATTATGCTGGAGCATTTCCACTTTGGCTTAGTCCAGTACAAGTAAATATTATTCCAGTTAATAATGAATTGCATTCAAATTATTGTAATAATATTAAGAATTTACTTGAGGAAAATAAGATTAGAGTTAAAGTTGATATTAGAGACGAAAAGTTAGGATATAAAATGCGTGAAAGTCAAACTAAAAAAATACCTATAACTTTAATTATTGGAGATAATGAAGTTAATAATAAACAAATTAGTTATCGTAAATATGGAAGTCAAGAAACTTTTACTTGTAAAATTGATGAATTTATAAGTGAAATGAATAAATGTTTAAAAGATAAAAAATATAATATTTAAAAATTATAAAACTTTAGGATGTTATAGCTAGTTATAACTATTATATAGAATTTTATGAAATATTTAGGGAAACCTGAATATTTTTTTAATACTTAAACCATTATATTCATAGAATATTATGGGAGATAAATCATGAAAAATTGTTATAATGGTGAAACAAATAAAATACTTAAAGTTGCAGAAAAAGAAATGCTTAGTTGTCATCATCCTTATGTTGGAACTGAACATTTATTATTATCTTTATTAAAGAATAAAAATATTAGTAAGATATGTTATAAATATAATTTAAATTATTATAATTATAAGAAAAATTTACTTAAGATTATAGGGAGTGCTACTAAAGAGTCTAAATATATTTTATATACACCTTTATTAAAATTAGTAATTAATAAAGCAAGAGAAAATTCAGATAAAGATAATAAAGAATTAGATGAATATTATTTATTATCTAGTTTGTTATCTTATAAAGATGGAATAGGTTATAGTATAGTTAATAATATGGGAATTGATTTAGATGCTCTTACTTTAGAACTTAATAATCAAGGTATTTTAAATGAATTTGGTAAAGTTTTAAATGATGAGATAACTGATAAAATATATTTAAGAGATAAAGAAATAACAAATATTATGGAGATTCTCTTAAGGAAAAATAAAAATAATCCTTTATTAATAGGACATGCGGGAGTTGGAAAAACTGCTTTAGTTAAAGAACTTGCTAGAAGAATAAACATTGGAGATGTTCCGGTAGAACTTAAAAACAAAAAAATAATTTCAGTTCAGGTAAGTACTTTAATATCAGGAACTAAATATAGAGGAGAATTTGAAGCAAGAGTTAATGATTTAATTAAAGAGTGTATTAAAAATAAAAATATAATTTTATTTATAGATGAAATTCATACAATTATGAAAACTGGTTCTAGTGAGGGAGCAATAGATGCTGGTAATATATTAAAACCTTATTTATGCAATGGGGATATAAAAATTATTGGAGCTACTACTATAAGTGAATATAATGAATATATTAAAAAAGATCAGGCTTTACTTAGAAGATTTACTCCTATTATGGTTAATGAACCAAGTTTAAAAGATATGGAATTTATATTAAATAAAGTTAAAAAAAGTTATGAAGAGTACTATAAATTAAAGATAAATAAAAATATAGTTAATTATATAATTAGTAATACGGATAAATATATGCCTAATTCATATAATCCAGATAAATCAATAGAAGTGTTAGATACAGTTTGTTCTAAGAAAATACTTGATAATTATGTTAATAAATCTAAAGATATGAACATTAAAATGATAGATGTAGATAATTTAATTAAGGAGAGAGTTAATATTATTAATATAGATGATAATAAGTTTAATGAAGTTAAATCTGAACTTGAAAAGAAATATAATGAATTGATTGTTAAAAATATAATGAATATTATTAAAGATAATAAGTTTAATAAGTATATGTTTTTAAATGGAGAAAGTAAGAGTAAAGAGAAAATAATTGTTTATATTGCTAATAAGTTAGGAATTAATTTAATAAATATTAATTGTTTAGAGTTTAATGATGAATTTGGAGTTAATAAGTTAATTAATAATAATTATTTATATGATAAGATAGATGAGAATCCTTATTCTATTATTTGTTTTAATAATTATGATAAAGCAGGGAGAATTATTAGGAATTTAGTTGATTCGATGATTAGTAATGGTTATATAAGTAATATGAATAATGAGAAGGTATATTTAAATAATTCGATTATATTTGTATTTAATAATGAAGAGACAAGTAGAATTGGATTTAATGAGTTGGTTGCACAGTGATTATGGTAAAGTAATCACTTTTTTAAGTTATGTTGTTTTATTTTTTTATTATAAATGATAAAATTAGGTATAAGAAGGAGGTAATTATGAAGATTTATAATACTTTAACTAGAAAAATAGAGGAATTTGCACCTCATAATAAAGATAGGGTTACTTTTTATTCTTGTGGTCCTACTGTGTATCATTATGCACATATCGGTAATTTAAGAAATTATGTATGTAATGATTTATTGGATAGAACTTTAAGATATATTGGTTATAAAGTTGAAAGATGTATGAACATTACAGATGTTGGTCATTTAAAGAGTGATTCTGATTCTGGGGAAGATAAAATGGTTGCTAGTGCTAAGAAGGAACATAAGAGTGTTTTAGATATAGCTAAATTTTATACTGATGCATTTTTTAAAGATTTTGATGCTTTAAATTGTAAGAGACCGGAAATTGTAAGTAATGCGAGTGATAATATTGATATGTATATTAAGATTATAGAGAAGTTACTTAAAGATGGTTATGCTTATCAAGCTGGTGGTAATGTTTATTTTGATGTATCTAAATTAGATGATTACTATAAATTAACAAACCATAAAGAAGATGAAATGGTTGTTGGCGTAAGAGATGGAGTAGAGTTTGATGGTAATAAGAGAAATCAGGCTGATTTTGCTCTATGGTTTACTAAAAGTAAGTTTGAAGATCAAGAACTTAAATGGGATTCTCCTTTTGGTGTAGGTTACCCTGGATGGCATATTGAATGCTCTGGTATATCAATTAAAAATTTAGGTGAATATTTAGATATTCATACTGGTGGTGTTGATAATATTTTTCCTCATCATACTAATGAGATTGCTCAAAGTGAAGCTTATTTAGGACATAAATGGTGTAGTTACTGGGTACATACGGAACATTTAATGAGTATTGATGGAAAGATGAGTAAGAGTCATGGTGATGTTGTTACTGTTGATAGTTTAATTAATAAAGGGTATAACCCATTATCATTTAGATATATGTGTTTAAATAGTCATTATCGTAAACAATTAATATTTTCTTTTGATGCTCTTAATGCGGCAGAAAATGAATATAAGAAGTTAAAGAATAAGATAGCTAATTTAAAAGAAGATGGAATGCTTAGTGATGGTGATTTTGAAAATTATACTAATTTATTTACAGCATGTATTACTGATGATTTAAATACAGCTAATGCGATTACAGTTATTTATTCTTTGCTTAAAGATGAAACTGTTAATGGTACTACTAAAATTGAAATTATTAGATCTTTTGATAAGGTTTTAGCGCTTGATTTATTAAAGAAAGATGAAGCTAAAAGAGAAGATCTTGATTTAATTATGAAATTAATTGAAAAGAGAGATAAGGCTAAGAAAAGTAAGGATTATGAACTTGCTGATTCAATAAGAGATGAATTATATAGTAAGGGTATTAAGTTAATTGATACTAGAGAAGGCACTACTTACGAGGAGGTATAAATTATGGATTACATGTATTTACTAATGTTGTTAATTCCAATGGCTGCTCAAATTTATATTTCAGTAACTTATGGAAAATATAAGAATGTTAAAAACTCTTATGATATGACAGGATATGATGTAGCAAGAAAGATTCTTGATGATAATGGATTAAAGGATGTTTATGTTGTTCAAACTACTGGTACTTTAAGTGATCATTATGATCCAAGAAGAAAGACTGTTAGATTATCTAATGAAGTTTATAATGGCTCAAGTGTTGCTTCAATGGCGATTGCTGCTCATGAATGTGGACATGCGATTCAAGATAAAGAAGGATATTTCTTTTTAAGATTAAGAAGTTTTATCTTTCCAGTTGTTAGTTTAGGTACTAAGTTTGCATATGTGGTTTTGGTAATTGGATTACTTTTAGAAACTATGGACTTAATTGCGTTAGGTATTGCCCTTGTTGGACTTGGATTATTATTCCAATTAGTTACTTTACCGACTGAAATTAATGCATCTAAAAGAGCCCAAAATAATTTAAGAGAATGTGGATATGTAGATGATATTGATGGGACTAAGACAATGCTTGTTAGTGCAGCTTTAACATATGTTGCCGGAGTATTATCTTCAGCATTAGAAGTAATAAGATTAATTAAAATATTTGGAGATAGGGATTAATTATTTTCAATTAATTTTATTTTAAGTTTGTAATAGTAGATTTTTGAATTAAAAATTGTTATACTTAGATAGTAGGAAAGAGTAGAAGTTATGAATAAAATGCAAAATCAGGTTACTTTAGCTTTCTTTTTGATTATGTTGCTAGTGGTTACAGCTGCTAGTGTAACTTTTGCGTTCTTTAAAACTGTTATAAAAAGTTCTAATAGTAGTGTATTCACAAGTGGTTCTTCTGCTAAATTAAGTATAACATATGCTAATGATAGTGAAAAGGGGACTATTGTTGGTGAAAAAATTATTCCTGGATGGAGCGCTCGTAAACTATTTACTATAACTGGGGAAAATACAAATACGAATGAAAAAAAATTGGAATATGATTTGTATTTGGTTATTGATACTAATACTTTTGAAACGGGAGAATTAAGTTGTTCTTTATCAGAAGTGGTTGATAATACAATGTATAGTACTGCTGCTACTTCAATACCTAACGAATTAGAACTTGAAGATGGAAAAATAAATTTAACCGCTAATATGGCATATATAAATTATTTTGAAGCAGGAACTGTTTCAAAACAACATTTTTATGATTTACTTATAGAATATCCTTATTTAGAAAATGAACCACAGTATGTTACTGGTAAGAAATTTATTGCTCATATATCAGTAGAAAGTTCTTCACAAATAACTAGATAATATAAAAACATGGATTTAAATTTCCATGTTTTATTCATTTGAAAGATTATCAAAATATCCTTGGATTAATACGACTGGTGTACCTTTATCACCAGAACCGCTGGTTAGGTCACAAAGTGAGCCAACTAAGTCAGTAATTCTTCTTGGAGTGGTTCCTAAAGAAATATTTTGTCCTACTAAGTTATTTTGTTTTTCTTTTATTTCATTTACAATAGCGGTTTTAAGATCATTACCTGTTAAACTAGCATATTTATTATCAGCTACATATTTTAATTTGATTTCGTTTGGAGTTCCAATAAGTCCATCAGTAAAAGCAGGGGATACTACTGGATCTGCAAGTTCCCATATTTTGCCAACTGGATCTTTAAAGGCACCATCTCCGTAAACCATTACTTCAATTGTTTTACCTGTTTTTTCTTTTAATAAATCTTGAATTTTGTGGACTAAAACATTACCGGTTTTAGGAAATAATTTTAATTTTTCTTCGGTAGATTTATTTGAACCTAATAATCCATATTCAGGATTAAATCCAGAGTTATTAATTGGTTTGTTTAAAACATCTGTTAAAGAATATACATTCGCATTATGATGCATTAATATTTTTTTAGTTTTTTCTCTAGTGTGAATATCACAATTTATAACATTATTAGTATACTTTAAAATTTCTAGTGGATTATTAGAAAAGATAAATTCAGTCTTACAATTTTCTTTTTCACATAGTTCCTTGTAAAATTTAACCATATTGATGCCTGTAAATGGATGAATCCAGTCACCAAAAAATTCATTATATTCTTTTTCAGTAAATGAACTACCTAGATTAAAGTTACTATTATCTAATTTATTTTCATCTAGGATGCCATTACCAACTTCGTCAGCTGGAAAAGATAATTGAATTGTTATTTTATCCATATTTCTAGCAATACCTTTTAAGATATTAGAAAAACGATTTCTAGATAATATTGGATAAACTATTCCAATTTCTTTAGTGTTAAATTTAGAAGATACGTCAGTTGCAATATCATCTATGGTTACATAATTTCCTTCACTTATACCAACAACTGCTTCAGTTATACCAACAATATCTTTATCATTAAAGGTAAAGTTATGTTCTTTACTTGCTTCTAATAAAGAATTAACAACTATATTTGCTAGGTCATCTCCTTCTTTAATAATGGGTGTTCTTATACCTCTTACACATGTTCCTACTATTCTTATAAATATCACGTCCTTACAATAAAATTTTACTAAGTAATTATATGCAAGTCAAATTAATTTACTATTATTTACACTTTATGTTTATGGTACAATAAATATAATTAAAATTTAGTGCAATAATTTATTATTTTATGGCGTTATTATAGTGAGAGGTTATGTTATGTTTTCAATATTTAAGATAAACAATGATATTTTATTAGATACTTATATAAGTAGAATTGCAAGTGGTGATATGAGCGCTCTTGAAAAACTTTATAATGAGACAAGAGTTAATGTATATGCTTATGCTTTTTCTATTTTAAAAAATACTTCTGATAGTGAAGATGTAATGCAGGATGTTTATCTTAATATATATAAGTATGCACAGTCATATAGTTCTAGAAATAAACCTCTTTCATGGATTTTAACAATAACTAAAAATTTATGTGTGGAAAAGTTAAGAAAAAAGAAAAAAATAATTTATAATGATATTGAGAAAATAGAAGATATTCTTGGTAAAAAAGATATTTCATATGATAAAGCGCTTTTAAAAATAGTGTTAGAAGAATTAACAGCTGAAGAAAGAAAATTAGTTATTTTAAATTTAGTTGAAGGATTTACTTTTTTAGAAATAAGTAAATTTCTTAATATGAAATTATCAACTGTACTTTCAAAGTATAACCGAGCTATGAAAAAAGTTCGTAAAAAATATAAGGAGGCAATTAATGAAAAATAATATAAAAAAAGAACTAAATAATGTTTTTAGTAATTTAATAAATAGTAATTTTGAAGATGTGTCTCAAAAGATAAATAGTGATAGTGGAGTAGTGTTAAATATCAAAAAAGAAAAAAGTAAAAAAATAATATTAGGTGGATGTTTAAGTTTTGCTTGTTTAATTATTTTGTTTATTGGGTTATTATATTTTAATAATAATTCTGTTGCTGTAATTGGTATTGATGTTAATCCTAGTTTAGAAATATATGTAAATTATAAAAATAAAGTTGTTAAAGTAAACTCTAATAATGATGATGCGAATATAATGTTAAATGGTTTAAATTTAAAGGGAACTGACATTAACAAGGCTTTAAATACTATCTTTGCATCTATGATTAAAGATGGATATATAACTAATGAAGATAATTCAGTGTTATTAAGTTTAGTAGATGGTAATTATGAAATATCTGATTTAGCTAATAGTGTATATGATTATTTAAAAAGTAATGATGTTGATTCATCTATAATGATTGAAAATACTGATACTACAGATTTTGATAATGAACTAGCTAAAAAATATAATATATCTGTTTCTAAAATTAAATTAATTAAAAGTATTGTAAGTACTAATTTATTATATAATTTTGAGAATTTAGTAAAATTAAGCACTAATGAATTAAATTTGTTATCTAATAATAGTATGAATAAAAATGAAAATGTAGTTACGATAGGAAATGCAAGTGAATCTAAATATAAAACTATTGACGAAATTAAACAAATTATTTTTAAAGAAGCTGGTGTATCTTCTAATAAGGTTAAAAATTTAAAAATTGATCTTGATTATTTTGATGGCAAAATAGTTTATATAGGTAGGTTTTCTTCAAATGAATCTGATTATTATTATGCAATAGATGCTATTACTGGAAAAATATTAGAACTGAAATTAAACTTTGATTATGATATTAGAATTGCTGATGGATTTGATGATGATGGTTATTTAAAAGAGGATGAAATAAAAGATTTTGTAATTAAGAAAACTAATGTAACTAATTATTATGATTATAAAATTGAATCTAATTATATTGCTGGCCAACCAGTTTATATAGTTGAATTTAAAACAGATAAATTAGAATGTAAATTAAAAATAAACGCAATTAATGGAGAGATTATTAATTATGAAGTTATAAATACTGATAAAAATTTAAAACTTTTGAGTAAAGATAAAATTAAAAGTATTGTGTTTAATGATGCTAAAGTAGTAAAGTATTATGATTATGAGATGGTTTTAGATATTGATAATAATGTATATGATATTAGTTTTAAAACTGATGATAAAGGTTTTGAATATAAGTTAAATGCTAAAACTGGTAAAATATTAAAAAAAGCGACTTTTTAGTCGTTTTCATTTTCTAGTAATAATTTTGATATTTCTTGCCATCCTGTTTTCCAATCATATCCAGCTCTTATAATATTTTTTTCTTTTAATATTTCATCGTCAATGTTTTTATTATGATATGATGGAAATAGAATTTTAAGTTTAGTATCATTATCAAAGTTAGGTAAATAAT
>CAKOKM010000031.1 GCA_934091015.1 uncultured Bacilli bacterium
ATTAATGAATAAAAAAATAATCTATGATTTAGTTCATAGGTTATTTTTTGTTTGGTTTTTGAGTTAATACTTTTCCTCTTGATGCAAGATTCTTTCGTTTATAATTTAAGTTAAATTCAATATCACCTGAGAATTCATCTATGTTAATCATTGTGATATTTACTTCGTTTCCAATTTTATATGGTTCACCAGTGTAGCGTCCTCTTAAGAAACGTTTTTTAGTTTTAGAAATTAAATCAAATGTATCTCCATTTATGTTATTAAAGTAAATAATACCTTCAATCCCTTCTTCAGTTTTAACTACTAGGTGGTCTCCTAAGATCATTTGAATTGTGGCATTATAGCTGGTTCCAATTTGTTCTTTTAAAGAGTCTAATAAGATTAATTTAGCGGCTTCATTTTCAGCTTGATCATATAATCTTTCTTTACGTGTTGCTTCTCTGGCAATTTCATCAATTTCCATTTTCTTTAAAGCATATTCTTTTTTAGGAATATTTGTTTCGTATTTTACTGGTTTGTAATTAACTCTTATTATTAATTCATCTGTATCGTATAGTTCAAATAGATCATCTAAGCATTCGTGAACTTTAAAATCTGCTATTCTTCTAATTGGACTGGTAAAGTGTGTATAAATTGGTAAATCTAGTGCCCAATGCATTCCTTCTGTTGTTGTATATTTAGCTCGTTTAAATGTTTGAAGTATTAGATTGCAAATTAAATCAACTTGAGAATTATTAAATTTTTGAGCTTCTTTAATTATTTTTTTTACGATTCTTGGATCTTTTTCGATTTCTTTTTTATCAATATGTATTCCTAAATCTTCTAATAGACTACATAATGCGTAAATTTTTTGTTTATCACTTTCTTCGTGAACACGATATATTCCAGGCATTGGTGAATTTTTTAGAAGTGTTCCTATTTCAGTGTTTGCAAGTATCATTAGTATTTCAATCATTTTTTGGGCTGGCCCACGTTCTTCTTCAACTAATGTTACATTATTATTACTATCAATATTTACCTCATGTTTAATAGCATTAAGTTCTAGTAAGCCTTCTTTTTCCTTTTTGTCCCATATTTTATCTGTAATTTCTTTCATTGGAGTTATATCTTTAACAAATGGCTCATATCCTTCAGGAACTACTTGGTTTTCTAATATACTATTGACATCGTCGTATGTCATTTTCTTTTTAGAATTAATAACTGATTTGCATACTTTGGAATTTACAATATTTCCTTCTTGGTCTATTTCAATAATTGCAGTTTTAGTTAATCTATCTACTTTTTCATTAAGTGAACATATTCCGTTTGCAAGTTTTGGATGAAACATATGTATTGCGGTGTTAAGCATATAAAGGGTAAAATCTCTTTGAACTGCTTCATTATAAATTGCAGTGCCTTTTTTTACATAATGATTTGGTTCGGCAATACTTACAGTGATTTGATAATTTCCATTTGGAAGAATTTCAATTCCAACCGCATCATCCATATCTTTTGTAGATATTCCATCAATTGTAAATATTGTTTTATTTCTAAAATCGTGATTTTTTCTAGCCTCAATATCACTATTAGATACTTCATCAGGAATATTTTTGATTTCTTCATATACTTCTTCACAGTAGTCAGGATTACATTCATGTTCAATTGCAATTAATGCTAGGGCTGGGCTTAAGTTAGTATCTGTTAATATGATTCTATCACTAACTAGATGACAGTTAAAGCCATCGTTTATTTTTTCTTTATCTGGTTTAACTAATATATAATCTCCATTTAATAAATTTTTAAGTTCATTCTTATTTACTCGTAAGTTTAATACACCTTTAACATTATGTGGAACTAATATTTTTTTACCCTCTTTTTCTTTTACTTCACAAAGAACGGGAGATGATGTTCTTTCAATTATTTTAATTACTTTTCCTTCTTTTGGTTTTTTATTTGTGTTTAGATAATATATTACTTCATCGTTTGGTAAAGCACCATTTATTGTTTCTTTGTTTAGCATCAAATTAGTTCCATCATCAAGAACTAAATAGGGATTTCCTTTCGCGCTACTTTGAATTGTTCCAATGTGGTAATCATTAGGCATTAACTTATAAATACCATCTAATTCGATAATAATTCCTTCATCTTCAAGAATAGATATTAGATTATCTGCTGATATTGAATTTGGTGGAGTAATTTTATTAATAATTTTGGTTAATTCTGATTTATCAGATTCTTTTTGATTAATGTAATATTCTTTAACATTCTTAATTAATTCAGTTAAGAAGTTTCGAGTAACTAATGTGTTTAGTGGTAATTCAATTATTTGATTATTAAATAAATTTATATATTCATTTTCTGTTTCATAAATAATATCTTCTTTGATTAATTCATCTATTATATGGTGTATTTTAGTTTGAATATCCGTTAATTTAATTATTTTTAAAACAAAATTATTTATATTTACCATTTTAGTATTTTTTATAAAATCAATTAATTTAGTATAATCTTTAATATTAGATGCTCTTAATTCTTTAATTAATTCTTTTTCTTGATTATCGTTAAGAGATATGTATAGCATATCATCTTTTTCAAATATAATTTTATTTTGCTTTAAAAATAATAAAATATTATTAATAGTTTTTTTAAAGCCAGTGTAATTTAAAAGATACGAAAATAAATCTTTTTTAGGGATTGTTTCATTGTTAATATTCATATTAAAGTTACTAATAAGTTCAGCATTAACGAGATTTTGATTTTCTCTTAATTTAAGTTCTAGTTCTTTTTCATTAGCATATTCTTTAGATAATTTATATTTATCATTATAAAAGTAAATTATACCATTAGATTCTAATAAGTTAATTAGACTATCTATGTCGACATTTAAGTTATTGCTATTAGATAAATATTTTTTTAATTTACTTAAAGTAACGTTATTTTCTGATTTAAAAAAGTATATTAAATCCTTAGCTAAATTATTAATTAAATTCATTTTATTTTCGTACATTATTTACCACCCTTTACAATTATTAAAACACAATAAATTTATTATGTAAATTAAAAATCTTAAGAAATTTTAATTTGATTTTTTTTAGTTAATTTGTTAGAATTTAATTAGAAAGATATTAACAGGTGTTATATGAAAAGTATAGGAGATAATTTAAAGTTATTTAGATTAAGATGTAATTTATCATTAACTGATGCTGGTAGTAAAGTGGGGTTATCTGCTCCGGGATTGTTAAAATATGAAAGAAATAAAGTTAATCATTCTTTAGATAAATTAAATAAGCTTGCTGATATATATAATGTTACTTTAGATGATATTTTAAAAGTTGATGATACAGCAACAATTAAGTTTACTAATTTAAGAGTTGGTACTAGTGTTAGTGAAGCAAAGATGGAAAAAATTAAATCTTTAATTCAAAATAAAGTTGATAATTATTTTGAATTATTAAATAAGTCGAATATTAAATTAGTTAATAAATTTGGGGTACATATTATTAATACGATTAATGAAGCTGAAAGTTTAGCTACTAAGTTAAGAATATTTTTTCAACTTCCTATTAATGAACCTATTTATAATTTAATTTATTTGTTAGAACAACATGATATTATTATTTTAACATTAGATAAATCAAGTGTTACGGAAGGATTTATTGGATTTTACGAAAATATTAATAATATTCCGGTTATTATTGTACCTAAGGAAGAAGATGGATATTCTCAAAGATTTAATGTTGCTAAGTTTTTAGGTGAACTATTAATTATTTCTAATGAAAGTAATAAATCTAATTTAACTGATGCCTTTGCTTTATCATTACTTGTTCCAACTAAATCTTTAATTAATGAATTTGGCGAAAATAGAAAGAAAATTAATTTTGAAGAAATTGATATTTTTAGTAAAGTTTATAGGGTAAGTTATAAGAATATAATTAAAAAGTTAGAGATTAGTAATATAATAACAGGTAGTAATGCGAAATATTTGAATATATACATAAATAAAGAAAATAAAAAAGAACAATATTTTATGGAAGAAGCTTTAAATTATAATAAAATGCTTTATAAATTAAATGCTTTAGATATTATAAGCGATGTAAGTAGCTATTTATAGTTACTTTTTTGCGTTTTGACTAAAATATTATTATGTTTTCCTTGACTTTTAGATAAGGATCTCATATAATTCATATTGGTACATTTTTATTGGTTACTGATTTTTATGTGGGTGATAATTGAAGTAATTGATAAAGGAAGGATTTAAGAAATATGAAAACATTTATGCAAACTAAAGAAACTGTTGATCGTAAGTGGTATGTTATTGATGCTGCTGGTAAACCTCTAGGTAGAGTTGCTACTAAAGCTGCTCATATTTTAAGAGGAAAAAACAAACCTACTTTTACTCCTCATATTGATTGTGGAGATTATGTTATCATTATTAATGCTGGTCAAGTTAAATTAACTGGCAACAAATTAAATGATAAGATGTATTACAATCATTCTGGATTCCCAGGAGGACTTAGAGAAAGAAACGCTAAGACTATGATTGAAAAATATCCAGTTGAAATGGTAGAAAGAGCTGTTAAGGGTATGCTTCCTAATGGACCATTAGGTAGAGATATGTACCGTAAGTTATTTGTGTATGCTGATGATAAACATAGTCAAGCTGCTCAAAAACCTACAACTATAACTATTGATTAGGAGGATTAAGGATGAAAGAAATTACTGCTACAGGTAGAAGAAAAAGATCAGTTGCTCAAATTAGAATGACTGCTGGTAAAGGTAAAATTACTGTTAATGGAAAAGATATTAACGAATATATGCCTTACGGAACTTTAGTTCTTGATGTTAAACAACCTTTAGTTTTAACAAATAATGAAAATACTTTTGATATTGTTGTTAAAGTTAATGGCGGTGGATTCTCTGGACAAGCTGGTGCAATTAGACTTGCTATTGCTAAAGCTTTAAAAGAATATGACAAAGATTCTGATCAAAACAGAGATGATGCTTATAGTAAAGTGTTAAGAGCTAATGGATTCTTAACTCGTGATCCAAGAGTTAAAGAACGTAAAAAGTATGGCCTTAAAAAGGCCAGAAGAGCCCCACAATTCTCAAAAAGATAGGTTTTATATTACAGTTTTATCTCATAAACTTAGTGTTTATGAGATTTTTATTTGGTTAAATAAAAAACATATCTATTTTTTAGATATGTTTAATCTTCTAAATTGTTAAAGTTAAATAATTCATTGTTAAAAAATTCTTCTAATGAAATATTTAATGCTTTACATATTTGATATATTACAAAAGAGCTTGGATTACTTATCCTACAGTTTATTAAATCCCTTAATGTTGAAGATGGGATTGTTGACATTTCAGATAATTTATTTGGTGTAATATTTCTTTCACTACACAAATTAATTACTCTTTTGCTTATAGCTTCTTTAAATTTCATATTTGTATTCTCCTTACTTCTTTATTAGTATTTTACTTAATTTATTAAGGAATTATGCACGGATACCCGTTTTGTGGTTAATTTATTATTATCTTTACAAATTTTATTAATTAAGGTAAACTACTTATTGAAATTGGAGGAAATATGGAAGAAGTTATTAACTATATTAAAAGTTTAAATATTAATTCTAATGTTGTTTTGGCTTGTTCTTATGGTCCTGATTCAATGTGTTTGTTGGATATTTTAAATAAATTAGGAATTAAAGTAATAGTTGCACATGTAAATCATAAATTAAGGGAAGAATCTGATTTAGAATATGAATTATTAAAAAAATATTGTGATGAAAATAAATTAATGTTTGAAGGATATACTATTAATGATTATCCAAAAGGTAATATTGAAAATGTAGCTAGAATTAAAAGATATGAATTTTTTGATAAAATAATTAAAAAGTATAAATCTGATTATTTATTTACTGCTCATCATGGTGATGATTTAATGGAAACTATTTTGATGAGAATTAGTAGAGGTTCTTCTTTTAAAGGATATGCTGGTTTTGAAATTAATAGTAAGGTAAATGGTTATAATTTAGTTAGACCTTTAATATTTGTTACTAAAGATGATATAGATAATTATAATAAAATAAATAATATACCGTATGCAATTGATAAAACTAATTTAGAACTTGTTCATACTAGAAATATTTATAGACATAAGATATTACCTGAGTTTAAAGAAATTAATCCAAAAATTCATAAAAAATTCATAAAGTTTAGCAATAATATAATTGATTATTATCATTATGTTGATGAAGAAGTAATTGGTTATAAAAGTGTTCTTTATGATGATAAGAAATATTTAGATATTAATGATGTTATTAATTTACCAATTTTTATTGTTAGATTATTAATTCAGAAGATATTATTTGAAATATATGGTGATGATATAAGTTATATAGAAGATAAACATTTGGATTTAGTTTTAAATCTTATTTATAGTGATAAAGCTAATATGGTAGTTAATTTACCTAAGGGAAAGTTGGCTTATAAATTTTATAATAAGATTGAAATAAAAGATGAAGAAGAAATTAATAGTTATGATTATATTCTTGAAGATGAGTTAAATCTTAGTTTAGGTAAAATATTTAAAATAGATTCAACTGATATTGTTAAAAGTAATTATATTATTAGACTAAATTGGAATGATATTAAGAAGCCAATTCATGTTAGATCTAGAAAAGTTGGTGATAGAATTGAACTTAAGAATGGTAGTAAAAAAGTTGGGGAGATTTTAAGCGAAGCTAAGATTAACAAATTAGATAGAGATAGGTATCCGATAGTTTGTGATGATGATGGAAAAATTTTGTGGATACCTGGTGTTAAAAAGAGTAAATTTGATAGGCAAATTAATGAAGAGTATGATATAATAATCAAGTATATAAAAAAGGAGAATTATAATGAAAAAAAATAATAGTAATTATATTAAACAAAGTATGCCTTACTTAGTATTGTTATTAGTTATTGTTGGTATTATGACATTTTATGAATTATCACAATACAAAGTTAATGTGTTTACTTATGATCAATTTATATCTGAATTAGATAAACAAGATGTAAATAAATTAGAAATAACTGCTAAGAGTGGTGCTGGTATTTATTATATTACTGGTAAATTAAATGGATATTCTGATAAAGAAAGTTTTGAAGTTAATGCACCTTTATCAGAATCAGTAGTAAATAGAGTTACTGAGTATGCCGAAAGTAATAATATTACTTTGGTTACTGGAGAAAATCCAGAAAGAAATAATATTGGAGGAGTATTACTTAATGTAATTCCTACTGTGTTATTAGTTGGATCTATGTTATGGTTACTTACTAAATTAGGTAAGAGTAATAATAATAGTATGGATTTTGGTAGAAGTAAAGCTAAATTAAGTGAAGAAGCTAAAGCTCATTTTAGTGATGTTGCTGGTTTAACTGAAGAAAAAGAAGAAGTTGCTGAGTTAATTGATTTCTTAAAGAATCCAAAGAAGTTTCAAAAAATGGGTGCTAGAATTCCTAAAGGTGTATTACTTGTAGGGCCTCCAGGAACTGGTAAAACATTACTTGCTAAAGCTGTTGCTGGTGAAGCAAATGTTCCTTTCTACTATATAAGTGGTTCTGATTTTGTAGAATTATTTGTAGGTGTAGGTGCATCTCGTGTTAGAGATATGTTTAAACAAGCTAAGCAAACTGCTCCATGTTTAATTTTTATTGATGAAATAGATGCAGTTGGCCGTCAAAGAGGTACTGGTTTAGGTGGCGGACATGATGAAAGAGAACAAACATTAAATCAGTTATTAACTGAAATGGATGGATTTGGCGCTAATGAGGGAATAATAATTATTGCAGCTACAAATAGACCTGATGTTCTTGATCCAGCGCTACTAAGACCTGGAAGATTTGATAGACAAGTTACTGTAAGTTTACCTGATCAAAAGGAAAGACTTGCTATATTAAAAGTTCATGCTAAAAATAAAGTTTTTGGTAGTGATGTTAATTTAGAAAACATTTCTAAACGTACTCCTGGATATAGTGGAGCTGATTTAGAAAACTTACTTAATGAAGCAGCACTTCTTGCTGTTAGAAGAAATTTACCAGCTATTGGAATGGCGGAAATAGATGAAGCATCTGATAGAGTATTAATGGGACCTGCTAAGGTATCAAGAAAATATAGTGAAAATGATAAAAAATTTGTTTCTTATCATGAAGCAGGACATGCTGTTATTGGACTTAAATTAGAACATGCTAATGTAGTTCAAAAAGTTACAATTATTCCTAGAGGTTCTGCTGGTGGATATAATATGATGATTCCAAGTGAAGAAAAGATTTGTTCTACTAAAACTGATTTATTAGAAGAAATAACTGGTTTACTTGGTGGTAGAACTGCTGAGGAGTTAGTGTTTGGTGAAATAACTACTGGAGCACATAATGACTTTGAAAAGGCTACTAAAATTGCTAGAGCTATGGTTACTGAATATGGTATGAGTGATTTAGGACCATTACAATTTGAACAACAAGAAGGAAGTGTTTTCTTAGGTAGAGATTATAATAAATCACATAATTTCTCTAATGAAGTTGCTAATGAGATTGATATGGAAATGCGTAAAATTATTGATGAATGTCATGCTAAGGCAACTGAAATTATTAAGCAAAATATGGATTTATTGAAGTTAATTGCTGAAAGTTTATTAGAACAAGAAACTTTAACAAAAGAAGAAATAGATTATTTAGTTGCTAATGGACATTTACCAAAAGATGAACAAGAAGTTAGCAGTGAAAAAGAAGAAAAAGTTGTTAAGACTAAGAAGAAAAAGGACAATACTGAAAAGTAATGTTCTTTTTTTGTTATTTAAAGAACATTTTTTTACACAAGTTTGGTTATATATGATAAAATAAAAAGTGATAGAAAAAGAGTGGTAATATGACAAAAATAATTTCTTTAGTTAATCAAAAAGGTGGGGTTGGAAAGACTACTACAAGTATTAATTTAGCAGCTTCATTAGGTAAATTGGGTAAAAAAACTTTAATTATAGATTTAGATCCTCAAGGTAATACTACTACTGGTTTAGGTGTCAATAAAGGGGAAATTAAAGCCAGTATTTATGATGTATTAAATGGGGATAGTCCTATTAAAAAAGCTATTAAAAAGACTAGTTTTGATTTACTTTCTATAATTCCAGCTACTATTAATTTAGCTGGTATCGATTATGAGTTATTAGAAAAAGGACATAATGATTCTGAATTTAAAAAGAATGAACAACTTAGAAATGCACTTAGTGAAGTAAAAGATAATTATGACTATATAATAATTGATTGTCCACCTTCTTTAGGTGTTTTAACAACTAATGCTTTAGTTGCTAGTGATTCTGTTATTATTCCCGTTCAATGTGAATTTTTTGCGCTTGAAGGAATTAGTCAACTTTTAAATACTATTATTATGACTCAAACTAGATTAAATCCTAATTTAAAAATAGAAGGTGTACTTTTAACTCTTTTAGATTCAAGAACAAATTTAGGATATGAAGTAGTTGAAGAAGTAAGAAAATATTTTAAAGATAAAACTTTTAATACTATAATTCCAAGATTAATTAGATTAGTTGAGGCACCAAGTCATGGTATGCCTATTAATGAATATGAACCTAATAGTAGAGCTGCACTTGCATATATGAATTTAGCTAAGGAGGTTATAGAAAGAGATGGAGAATAAAAGAAGGGCTTTAGGTAAAGGGTTAGAACAATTATTTGGAAGTGAAAATGTTGATTTAGATGCATTTGAACAAAATATTGTTGATACTGCTAGTAATAATGATGAAATTAAACAAATTAAACTTTCAGAAATTAGAAGTAATCCATATCAACCGAGAACTTATTTTAATGAAGAAGCTTTAAATGAACTTGCTGAATCAATAAAAATACATGGAGTAGTAGAACCAATTATTGTTAAAAAAAGTATAAAAGGATATGAATTGGTTGCTGGTGAAAGAAGAACTAAAGCAAGTAGATTAGCAGGTATGGAAACAATTCCGGCTGTTGTTAAAGATTTTACTGATCAAGAAATGATGGATATTGCTATTTTAGAAAATATTCAAAGAGAAGATTTATCACCTTTAGAACTTGCCGAAGGATTTAAAAAGTATATTGAAAATACAGGTATGAGTCAAGAAGAAGTTGCTAAAAAATTTGGAAAAAGTAGATCATATATTACAAATGCATTGGGACTTTTAAATTTACCTAATCCGGTTAAAGAAATGATTAATAACAAAGATATAAGTGCATCACATGCTAGAGTTTTATCTAAAATCGATGATGAAGATGTTGTTAATACATTAGCAAATAAGGTTGCTAATGAAAAATTAACTGTTAGGGAACTTGAAGAAATAAGTAGTTCAGATATGTCTATTCCTAAAAGAAAACCAATGACAAGACAATCTATTAAAGTTAATAAATATGGAATTTATGAGAATTCTTTAAAAGAAAAATTAGGAGTATGCGTAAATGTTACCGATAATAAAATTGTAATTCCATTTAATGGAGAAAATGATTTAAATAGAATTTTCGATTTATTAAATATAGATTTGGATGATTAATATGAAATATAAAATTAATGATTACGTTGTTATGAAAAAGGATCATGCTTGTGGAAAAAATTTATGGCAGATTACTAGAACAGGTGTAGATATTAAGATTAAATGTGTAAATTGTAATCATGAAATTATGATGGATAGATTAGAATTCGAAAAAAAATTAAGGAGAATAGTTAATGAAGAGGATAAAAAAGATTAGAAATAAACATAGTTTACATCCGATATTTTCTTATTGTTTATTAATATTTGCTATTATAGTATTAAGTGGTGTTTTAAATTTATTTAATGTTACTACAACTTATAATAAAATATCTAACAATGGGACTTATGTTAGAGAACTAGTTTCAAGTGAGAATTTATTTAGTTTACATGGATTAAAAATTATTTTTAGTAACGCTGTTTCTAACTTTGCATCTTTTACTCCATTATCAATGTTAATTATTACGCTTATTGGTATTGGTGTTATGGATAAAACAGGATTTTTAGATTCTCTTTTCTATATTTTAACTAGAAAAACTAATAAAAAGGTTGTTACTTTTGTTTTATCGTTTATATGTATTTTATCTTCTATTTCAGGAGATTTAGGATTTATAGTATTTATACCGCTTGCAGCTTTATTATTTAAATATGGTAAGAGACATCCTAAAGCTGGTATTATATGTGCATTTGCTTCAATTGCATGTGGTTATGGAATTAATTTATTTATGAGTAGTATTGATACATCTTTAATTGCTTATACTAATCAAGCTGCTAATTTATTGTCTAAAGATTATAATGTAGGAGTGTTTGCATTTTTAGTTGTTATGATACTAGTTTCAGTAATACTTGCTTCTATTATATCGTCTATTACAGAAAAAGTTACGATTCCAAAACTTGGACATTATGAATTAATGACTGAGACAGAGGATTATTTAACAAAAAAAGAAAAAAGAGGATTATTAATTTCATTATTCTTTGGTTTTATATATTTAATTATAATTATTTATAATATTATTCCGTATGCTCCGTTAGGAGGAAATTTCTTGGATTATAGTCAAAATTATTATATTGATAAGTTATTTGGTTATAATAGTTTCTTTAGTCAAGGGTATGTATTTGTAGTTGTTATACTATTCTTTATTCTTGGATTTTCATATGGTGTTGCTACTAAAAAGATAAGAGATGCGAAGGATTTATTTGATTCAATGTGTTATAGCTTAGATAAAATTGGAAATGTTTTAGTTTATTTATTCTTTGCTTCTACATTAATATTTGTATTTAAATCAAGTAATATTGGAACTCTTATAACAGCTTATTTTGCTAATGTGGTAAATTCTAGTAGTTTAAGTGGTGTAGTGCTTGTATTAATTACTTTTGTTTTTAGTGCTTTATCTACATTAGTTTTGCCTGGATCTGTTAGCAAATGGGCTATTCTTAGTCCATCAATTGTTCCATCATTTATGAATGAAGGATTAACTCCAGAACTAGCTACTTTAGTATTTAGAGCAGGTGAATGTGTTACTTATGGAATTACTCCAATTATGGCATACTTTGTTATCTATTTAGCGTTTATGGAATTATATACTTCTGATAATGAAGAAGGATTATTTGGAAATATTAAATATTTAATACCATATTCAGTAGGAACTTTATTAATGTGGATAGTTATTATATTACTATTTTATGTTACAGGAATTCCTTTTGGAATTGGTGGTTATGTTGGATTATAAACTTACCTATTTTGGTAAGTTTTAATTTTTATAAATCGCAAAATTGTATAGATAGTGTAAATTATAGCTTTCTTTGTTTATTTTCTTGAATATTTGTGTTAATTTTATGTTAGATAAAAGGGTAGGATGATAAAATGGTAGTTGCTATCGTTAAAAATAAAAATGGTGAGGTAATTAATGATTTATCATTAAATATAGCTAAAACATTAATTGGTGAATTTACTAATGATGATTTAAAGATAGAATTAAATAATGTTAATTATGATATAGCAATAATTGATATAACATCTATAAAAAATTTAAATGAAGATAATTATTTGTATAATTTTTTAAATTTTTTTACAAAACCCGAAAAAGTGATATTTATAATTCATGATAATTTTTTTTCAACTAATTTAGAAATTGTTAGAAAATTAATTGAAAAAGGGTATTATAATTTTGCTAATAATATTACTGATGTTTATAGGTTAATAAATAATAAAAATTCTTTTAATGATGTTAGTAAATATCTAGGTGGCTACGATTTTTTAAAAAGTGATAATGCTAGTTCTAATACACATAATAATAAATTTAAATCAAATAAAGTTATTGTTGGTATAGAAAATGGAACCCCACATGCGGGAGCTACAACATTAATGTATATGCTAGTTAAAGAAATAAGTAAAGGAAAAAAAATTAAAGGTATTGAAATGTTTAATAATGACTCTTTATATTTTAAAGATGATAGAATTATTACATGTCAAAGTAAATTTCAGTTTGAAACAATTGTTAATTCGCTAAATGATATCGATATTTTTATTGTAGATTTAAATGGATCCGATGTTAAGGAACTTTGTAATAAAGTAGTGTTTTTAGTTGATCCTGGGTATACAAAAATAAATAAAATAGTCAAAGGTAATCAAAAGGAATATGAAAAATTGTTAAATTGTAATATTGTTTTGAATAGAAGTAATATAAAAAATGATAATTTAAAAAATTTTGAATATGAAACTCATTTAAAAATTGTTGGTAATGTTCCTAATTTAAATGAAAGATTAGATAATAGTAATGAATTAAAAGACTTAATAAGATTTTTAGTAGGTAATATTAAAATAAAGAGTAGTCATGGTGGATTGTTCTCTTTTCTAAGAAGAAAAAAATAGTACAAAAAGAATATCACATTAATATTTGTGATATTTTTTGTTGAATTTGTTATTTTATAGGCATTTTATTTAATTATGCATAAATTAATATAGGGTGTGATATTAAATGGCTAAAAAGGTTGTAATAGATGCTGGGCATGGCAGATAATCTTATACACGGTGCATTATAAAGTAAAATTCCAAAATATTTTAATAGGTCTATTGTTATTTTCATCTTTTTTTCCTATTAGAATTTTTGATATAAATTCATCTATAATACGT
>CAKOKM010000032.1 GCA_934091015.1 uncultured Bacilli bacterium
TTTATTTCAAGACTATAAAATTTTTAAAATTTCAAATTATCAACATTATTGGAATCGTTGTATAAATCTTCAAATCGTCCTTTTTTCTTATTTTTAGCTAATATTATTATACCAATTATAATCATTATTATAGAAACTATTTGAGCAATTTTAAATCCTAATATTAATAGTGCATCTGTTCTACTTATTTCAATAAAGAATCTTATAATACCATATCCAATTAAGTATAAAGCTGACATTGTACCAACTTTTCTAAATTTATATCTTCTAATAATTATAAATATTATAAATAAAATTATGCAGGCAATTGATTCATATAAGAATGTTGGTGTGTAATATACGCCATCTATTTTCATATTATCAATAATAAATTTAGGGATATGTAGGCTTTTTAAATGTTCATAAGTTGTTGCAGCACCATGGGCTTCTTGATTAAAAAAGTTTCCCCATCTACCAATAGCTTGTCCTAATAGTAAAGGAACACATATAACATCTAAATATCTAATTAATCTTGTTTTATATTTATTGCAATAGAAAAGCATTGTTAGTAATCCACCTATTAAACCTCCATGAATTGCTAATCCGCCTTTCCATACCATAAATATTTCTTCTGGATGAACTCCATAATAATCTAAATTAAATAAAACATAATATAATCTAGCACAAATATATCCTACAATTATAGCCCAAAAGCACATATTAAAAATAAAGTCATATTTTAAATTTAATCTTTGTGCTTCTTTTCTAACTAGAAATAATCCAATGAAAATAGCAATCAACATTAATACTGAATACCATCTTATTTCAAATACACCAATACTAACAATAACTGGACTCATATTTTACTCTCCTATCACATTTTTGGTTATTAGTTTATCTAAAATTAAAGTTGTAAATGAGATAAATAATGCGATGAAAAATGGTAATATCCATCCCTCTACTACAAATGCATCTCCCATTATTAAACTTGCTAATTTTAATATTATTACATTTATAAATGGATAAAATATTCCGGTAGTTATAACTGTTACAGGTAAAAATATTAATTTTAGAAATGGTTTTACTGTTGAACTTAATAAACTAATTACTAATGAGGTAATAATTGCGTAACCAAATGATTCTATATAAAATCCTTTAAATATTTTCGATGCTAAAATTAACACAATTGAATTAATAATTAAAGTTAGTGTGTATTCTAATATTACGTATTTAAAACTTTTATCTTTACTATATATCACTTTCATCACCTATGTTTATTATATTACAAAAATAGCAAAAAAAAAATGGTTACGAGAACCATTTTAGATAAATAGCATAATTATAACTAATACTATAATCATGATTAAAATAAATTTCCAAATATATTTTAACCAATCCTTAAATTTGATATCACATAGTGATAATCCCATCATAAGAATTGCTGATGATGGTGCAATCATTGATGCTAAACCAAATGTAGTTTGTAAAATAATTGCTATTTGATTAACATTATCTGAGAATGATGATTTTAAGTATGCTCCAATTAAACTTATAGTATATTGATATTCAACACTAAATAATGATGTAAATAATCCAGAAATTGTAGTTAATACAACATTGAATTTATCACTTAAACTAATGAACCAATCTACGATAGTTGTAACAACTGGATACATAACAGTAAATTCTAATACTAGATAACATATTAATAAAAGTACTACTAATTTACCTGATTTTTTTAATCCTTCTCCGAAAGATTCTAAATAATCATCAAAACTTAATTTGTAAATCCATTTTAATAATAATGAAGTTATTATCATTAATGCTTGAATTCCAAATATATCCCAGCTACCAAATGCTCTTACTTCTCCTAAGATATAAGCAAAAATTGTTGAATCAAATAATTTATATTCTTGAATGCTCTTTAAAGCATTACTAAACCATTTAATTTCAAATACATCTTCCCAAGGGAAATAAGCCATAATTGAGATAACTGCGAATATAATTAATAATGTGGCTACTGGCCAAATTGTTTTTTTCTTAGTTACATTTGCTGGTTCAAATATATCTTCCATTGGTTCTGATTCTTTATTTTTTTGAGTTTTTCTTAGGTGTAAAATATTAAATACATTAAATAGAATAAATGCTAGTAATAGAATAATTAATTTAATATACCATAAAGTACTATATTCAATTCCAAATGCTTGTACGTTCATACCAACAATTTTTGTACTATACATTGATCCAATTGTACCAACTAATATTGATCCTACAGTTGTAGCAAATGTTGATATTTTATCAAACTTCATTTCTTTCATTATTGACATAATGAATGGAACAGCAGCTAATAATAAAATATATTCATTTGTTACGGCACTAATTGCTGTAAAGATAAATGATACTAATACTGTAAATAATATTTCTTTCTTTTTAAATATTTTGGCTAATTTAGTAATTAAAGCTTGATATCCACCAATTCTTGATAATACTTGATAGAATCCACCAAGAACAAATATAAATGTTACTAATACAGTAAAGTAATACATTCCTAAAAATCCATAAGTGAAGAAATCAAATATACCAATACGAGTTATTTCACCAATTTGCATTTCTGTACCAGAGAATGATCCTTGAGGTATAACCCATGTTAATAAAACAGTTAATAATACCATAGCTCCTGATATTTTTACTAAATCAAATTTCTTTACATCTTTTTTCATTTTTAACCTCCTCCTAACAATAATTATACCATGATTGCTAGGAATATAAATGTTTTTTTGCAATTTTCTATTATTTTAATGGGAAATTTTAGGTAATTAAAAGGAACAAATATTATAATTTGTTCCTACTTTTTATTATTTATTATCATTTTGAACTGGTTTCATTGTTGGGAATAACAATACATCTCTGATTGATTCTTGTTCAGTAAATAGCATTATCATTCTATCAATACCATAGCCAATTCCACCTGCTGGTGGCATACCATATTCTAAGGCTTCAACAAAGTCATAATCGATATCATTTGCTTCATCGTTACCTAATTCTTTTTCTTTTAATTGTTCTTCGAATCTTTCTAATTGATCAATTGGATCGTTAAGTTCAGTATATGCATTAGCACATTCATGCCCGGAAATAAATAACTCAAAACGATCTACAAATCTTGGATCTTCAGGATTTTTCTTAGTAAGAGGTGATATTTCTACTGGATGACCATATAAGAATGTTGGTTCTATTAATGTTTCTTCAACATATTTTTCAAAGAATAAATTAATTATATGTCCAACAGTATGTTCATGTTCTGCCACTTCAATATCATGTTCTTTAGCAAGTTTTAAAGCTTCTTCAACTGTCATTTCTTGTTTAAAATCAATTCCGGTTTTTTCTTTGATAGCATCTACCATACTAATTCTTTTCCATTTACCAGATAAATCAACATCATGTCCTAGATAATGGAAGGTAGTTTTTCCACATACTTTTTTAGCAATAGTTTGATACATTTCTTCAGTTAGGTCCATCATTCCCTCTAGGTTAGAATATGCTTCATAAACTTCCATCATGGTAAATTCTGGATTATGTTGAGGATCCATTCCTTCATTTCTAAATGTTCTACCTATTTCATATACTTTTTCCATGCCGCCTACTAGTAATCTTTTTAAATTTAATTCTAGGGCAATACGTAAATACATATCTAAATCTTGCGTATTATGATGTGTTATAAATGGTCTTGCTGATGCTCCAGTTAAAAGAGTTGTTAAAATAGGTGTTTCTACTTCGACAAAGCCTTTATTATCTAAGAAATTTTGAATACATCTAATAATTTTAGGACGCATAAATGCGACTTTTTTAGAATCTTCATTCATTATTAAATCTACATAACGTCTTCTATATCTTTCTTCTACATCTGTTAAACCATGAAATTTTTCAGGTAATGGGCGTAATGATTTTACTAAATGAGTATATTCTAAACATTTTAATGTTAATTCACCTGTTTTAGTTTTCATTACTTTACCATAAACTCCAACTATATCACCAATGTCAGCTGATTTAAATAAATTATAAGTTTCTTCTCCAACATCATTTATAGAAATATAAATTTGAATTTTACCTTTTTTATCTTGGATTGTAAAAAATGATGCTTTACCCATTTTACGAATAAACATTATTCTTCCGGCTACTTTATAACAATCATTAATGTTTTCAAAGTCATCATGTGGAATATCTTTATATTTTTCTTTTAGATCTTCTGAGTAAGCAGTACGGTCATATCTTGAACCAAATGGATCAATACCTAATTCTTTAATTTTAGCTGCTTTTTCTCTTCTTACTATTTCTTGATCTGTTAAATTACGCATATTTAATCACTTCTTTCCTCCATAGTATACTTAAAAAGTAATAAAAAAGCAATAAAAGAATAATCTTAATTTAGGAGGAATATTATGAATGGAACTTACTATCCTAGCGCTAAGTATCCAAATGATTATAATTTAAATACGGCACCTATTGGAGGAGATACGAATGGGAATGTTCAAGATGAGCAAAGTTATATTGAAAATATTTTAAGATTAAATAAAGGTAAAAGGGCTAAAGCATATTTTTCTTTTCCAGATTCTAATGAATGGCGTGATAAAGTTTTTGAAGGAATTATTGAGGAAGCTGGAAAAGATCACCTTGTTATGAGTGATCCTAAAACTGGTAAATGGTCTTTAATTCTTCTTATTTATTTAAATTTTGTTGAATTTGATGAGAAGATAAATTATAGTCATGCTTATTCGGAGATAACTTATTAAGTTATCTTTTTTAATTTCCATTGAAAATTAGTGTCACTAGTGTCAGTGAATTTCAATGAGATTATAAATTTAAACTATCTTTATTTAATAAAAATTCTTTTATTCCAACAATTAATATCCCATCTTCGTTGTGCCATGCATTTATATCATCTTTAACAACAATTATCTTTTTAAAGTTATCATTAACACAATTTAATGGACGTGATTCTTGATAGTTTTTTTCAGGTGTATCAATATTTAGTGCTGATTGGATGTAATATTTATTGCTTCCCATATTACAAATAAAATCTATTTCATAATAAGTTCTTCCACTACTATTTCTTGATTCAACTACTCCAACATTTACATTAAATCCTCTTATTAATAACTCGTTAAAAATTATATTTTCCATAATATGATTTTCTTCTTGTTGTCTAAAATTTAATCTAGCATTTCTTAATCCTATATCTGTAAAATAATATTTATATGGTGTAGAAATATATTTTCTTCCTTTAACATCATATCTTTCTACTTTTTTAATTAAATAAGCATTTTCCATATGGTCTATATATGAGGAAATAGTGTTAAGAGATATTTCTTTATCTCCAATTCCTAAATATGTTTTATATATGTTCATTGGGTTGGTTAGTGATCCAATGGATGATGCTAAAATATTTACTGTTGCATCTAAAACATCTTTTCTTTTTATTTCATTTCTTTCGATAATATCTTTTAAATATGTTGTTTCAAATAAGTTTAATAAATATTCACTTTTTTGTTGTTCATTAGTTTGAAGCACAACTGGTGGAAGTCCGCCATATAATGTATATTCTTTCCAAGCAAGATCTTCTCCAATATTTTTTAATTCGATAAATTCTTTAAAAGACAATGGATAAACATTAATTTCAGTACTGCGACCTCTGAATTCAGTTACTATATCTTTTGATAAAAACTTTGAGTTAGATCCAGTGACATATACATCTAGGTTAGGCTTTTTTAAAAAACTATTTAGAACTTCTTCAAAATCTTTTACTAACTGTATTTCATCTAAAAGAACATAGTACATTTTTTTATCTTTAATTTTATTCATAATATAATTGTATAGTTCTAAGGGATCGCGATATTTTTTGTTTTCAATTAAATCTAAATCTAATTTAATAATATGATCTTCTTTTATACCACTTTCAATTAAATAGTTTTTGAATATTGGATCTAGTAAATATGACTTTCCGCATCTTCTTATGCCAGTAATAACCTTTATTAATTTGTTTTCACGTGCAGATATTAATTCATTTAAATATTGTTCTCTTTTAATCATAAAATTTCCTCTTTTCTCATTGAAAATTAGTGTCATTTGTGTCACTGAATTTCAATACAATTATAAATTAAAATAAAATAAAAAGCAAGAATGTTGTTGAAAATTAGTGTCACTTGTGTCAGTAAATTTCAATGGGCTATAAATAATAAGCTAGATTTTTTCTTTCACTTGATAGCTTTGTAGATGGACCATGGCCTGGATATATTTCTAAATTATCATTAAATAATAAAATATTTCTAATACTTTCTTGCATTTCATTAAAGTTTCCGCCTGGCAAATCGGTTCTTCCGATTGTTCCTTCAAAAATAAAATCTCCACTAAATAATTTGTTATCAAATAAGAATCCCACTAAATCATCTTTATGTCCGGGAAAATTAATTATTCTAAAATTAAATTTTTCTATATTTACATCTTTATTAATACTTTTATAATCATAGATTGGAACATTTTTATAATTTAATATATCCTTTAATGCACCTATATGGTCAAAATGATAATGAGTTATTAGTATGCCTAATAAATTACCTTTTATTTCATTTAATATTTTTTTAGATTCATCTCCGGGATCTATAATTAAGTAATTATTATCTATATTTAATATATAGCAATTTTCTTCTAATAAGCCTACTACTATTCTTTTTACTTTCATTAATAATTTCCTTTCTACATACAATATACTATATAATTTATATTATTTCATTTAATTATATTTTATTTTTTTAATGTTTTAGAGTATAATTTAAGATAGGTGATTATTGTGAATATAGTTAGTATAATATTACTTTTAATAATTATTGGAGGAATATGTGGAATTGTTTATATAATTGTTTATAATAATTTACAAGCATATACCTTAAAAATTAATGAAGCTGAAGGTTTAATTGATGAATTATTAAGAAAAAAATATGATGATATTTTAATGATGAAGGATATTATAATTGAAGAAACTGATGTTCCAGAAAAGTCTTTTGATGAAGTGGTTAAACTTAAAAAGCAAAATTTATCTAGTTTTGATTTAGAAAGAAAATTAAATGAATATAATAATTTAATAATTAAAATAAATGGTGATTATGATAATTTACTTGGTAATATAAGATTTAATAATTATTTTAATGAACTTAACGAAATAAATCAAAAGTTAGAAGCTGCTAAAAGTTTTTATAATAAATATACAAATATATTAAATAAATATACTAAAAAGTTTCCATCTAATGTGATTGCTTATAGTCACAATATTAAGACAAGAGCATTCTTTGATGGAAAAGATATGTTTGATGAGGATTTAAAAGATTTTAAATTATAAAATAAAAATGAAGATTTTGGTCTTCATTTTTTAGTACAACAAATTATTTTCTTTAGCATATGGGATAAAATGATCAGTAATAGCAGTTGATAAATCACTTTCATCATCATTTAGGCCATGCCATTTATAATCCATAATTTCTTCATTAGGTAGTAGTTCTACGTCAATTGGTTTAGATGATATCATCATGTGCATCTCAATTGTAAGGCTTGGATCTGATAAAGCTGGTTCTCTAAAGCAAAGAATTTCTTTTAAATCTTTTTCTTCAATAGTAAATCCGTTAGCAATTTCTTCAATGCATTCTCTTACGGCTGCTTCTTTAAAAGTTTCTCCTTTTTCAACGCCACCACCAACTAAAGTATATTTTCCTTTTTTAGCACTTCTTTGTGACATACTTACTAATACTTTTCCATCTTTAATAAATACGGTTGATACAACATATATTAAATCTTCCATTATTACTCCTTTTTATTTATGATATGTTTCATTATTAATTATTTTAAATGAACGATAAATTTGTTCTAAAAGAATTCCTCTAAATAAGCCATGAGGAAAGGTTAAATCACTAAATGATATTTTGTAATCTACTTTTTCTAAAACTTTGTCAGCTATACCATCTGAACCACCTATTATAAAATCAATGTTTCCATAGTTCATCAAGGTTTTATCTATAAATTTTGACAATTCTGGTGATGTGTATTTTTTGCCATCCAATGTGAGGGCAACTTTAAATGATTTATCTTTTAGTTTTGTTAAAATTCTATCTCCTTCTTCATTTTTATGGGAATCGATTAATTCAACTATTTCTAATTTATGATATTTGTTTATTCTAGTTTGATAATCATTTATCAAATCAAGAAGGTACTTTTCTTTAATTTTTCCAACGCATATAATTCTTATCATACTTCGATATTTCCTGATATTTCATTTTGTTTAGCAATAACAATATTGTCAAATTCTATTTCATGGTCTTTAAATTCATTTTTTAAGGTTTCTAACGCTATTTCTGGTGTATTATTTTCTTCACTAAGGTGGGCTAAAATTATTTCTTTAGTATCATTACCAATTATTTTACTAAGGTAGAAAGCGGATGATTCATTAGAAAGATGACCTTTATCACTTGCTACTCTTCTTTTTAACCATCCGGGGTATCTACCATTAAGTAACATATCGGCATTGTGGTTGCTTTCAAAAACGTAGATTGTTTTATTTGTTAACTTATTAAAATATTTTTGATTAAGATAACCTGTATCGGTAATTTGTACGATGCTGTTATTACTTTCAGTTATTATATAACCACGTGAGTCTGAAGTATCATGGCTTGTTTTAATATTTTCTATTAATAAATCGTCTATTATCATATCATCTTCTAGTAATATAATATTTTCATATGTTTTTAGATATGGTAAATCTTCTAACATAGGTATAGTTAATATTAAAGTTGGATGATATTTTTTTACGATATTTTTTATAGAACTTACATGATCTGTATGAGTATGGGTTATAAAAATATATTCAATATTATCTAAACTAGTATTGTTTTCGATTAGTTTTTCATTTAGGTAATTCATTGTACAGCCGGCATCAATTAATAATTCATGATGACTTGTTTTTACATATGTAGAATTTCCTTTAGAACCACTTGCTAAGACGCTTACTAACATGAGAATACCGCACATGGATTAATATATGATCCATTTTTTAAAATTGAGAAATGTAGGTGAGTTCCGGTTGATGATCCTGAGTTACCCATATTAGCAATATGTTGTGAACGAGTAATTGTTTGTCCAGGTGATACTTTAATATCGTTCTTTAAATGGGCATAAATAATTTCAAATTCACCATATGAAACTCTGACATGATTTCCCCAAGAGTTTCCACACATTGATCCTAAATATCCTTGATTTGGACATGAAGTGTATATTGTTGTTACAATTCCTTCTGTGGCAGCGTAAATTGGAGAGCCGAATCCAGTTCCGGAAATATCTATACCATTATGATGTCTTCCCCAACGCCATGCAAATGGGCTGGTAATAACATATGGTGATAAAGTTGGCCAACGCCATTCATCATTTCCTTTAGGAATATATTCGTAATTAATACCTGGATTAGAATAATATTTAGTACCTTTTGCAACTATTTTATTTACTGTTGGTTTAATTTCTTCAGATTTTGTAATTACAAGTTTTTCAATTTCACCATTTTTATATTGAATTGATTCAGTTACTTTAGAAGTACCGTTAACACCTTCTTGAATTACTTTAGTTTGACCGACATACATATCTTTGTCTTCTTGATATTCAGTTATGGCTTTATTAGTAATATTTTCAACAACTTCTACTTCATGAATTATCTCAAGTATTGGAGAAATTAATCCAATAGATACTTCTTGATTTTTCTTTAATAAAGTATTTTTACTTGTTATTGTTGGATTTGCAATTAAGAATTCCTCAATACTTAAGTTGTTATTTTCAATTATATTATCGATTGAATCATTTTCTTTAACTGTATATGTTTTTTGTTTTTCAGTTGTACCAAACAATAAATATTTACTTAAATCATCTGAATTTGTAAAAATCATCTTATCGGTACTTATTAATGATTTTTTAATTGTTATTTCTTCGTTCCAATATACTGATGTTATTTTAGTGCCTGCATCTGTTATTTCTTCCTGGGTATTATTTTTATAACTATTTAATTTATCCTTTCCAACAAAGGCAGATACTAAATTATAAAATGCATCTTCAAAATATTCCTTTTTTAATGTATAAATGGATAAAGGTTCTTTATTTTCATCTTTATATTTAATAGTTATAGTATAACCTTCTATTGTAAATGGGCTATCATGTTCAATAGTATTATATATTTCTTCTGAACTTTTAATATTTTCATTATAAGTAGTTATTTTTTCAATTTCTAATCCATTAGGAGGATATACTTTATCAACTCCATAATTTTTTTTAATTGCTTCTTGTTTATCATCAACTAGTTTTAAAAATTCATCTTCATTGGATAAATATCCGATACTTTTACCTTCAACAAACACTTCATAAACATCAACAGGAATTAATTCTTCTTGTTTTTTAGAAGATAAAAAGTACATTAATAAAGATATTAAGAGTGTAAATAAGATTGATATAATTATTTCTTTCTTTTTCATTTTTATCACTTCACTTTACTTTTATTTTTCTTCGGTTTTTTTAATATAATTTCTAAAATTACTCATGCTTCTTTCAAATAATAATTCAATTGTTCCGGTACCACCATTACGATGTTTACCAATTATTAATTCAGTTATTGATGTATCAGTTTGTTCAGCTGCTGCTTTATTATAGTAATCGTCACGATATAAGAACATTACGATATCGGCATCTTGCTCGATTGATCCTGATTCTCTTAAGTCAGACATAATTGGTCTTTTGTTTTCACGAAGCTCAACACTACGAGATAGTTGGGCTAGAGCAACAACTGGAACTTTTAATTCCATAGCCATTGTTTTTAAGGAACGTGATATTTCAGATACTTCTTGAACACGATTTCCTTCATTTTTGCTTGATCCGGAAATTAACTGTAAATAATCAATAACAATTAGACCTAAACCTTTATCGCTTGTTGCTAGGCGACGACATTTGGCTCTTATTTCAGATATTGTCATACCAGCATTATCTTCAATATAAAGATTTGTTTCACTAAGTTCACTCATAGCTTCATTAACTTTTTTCCAATCATTATGTTCTAAACGACCGGTTCTTACTTTATTCATTTCGATTCCACCAGCAGCTGCTATCATACGCATAGCAAGTTGTTCAGCGGACATTTCTAAGTTGAATAAGGCAACGGCTTTGTCACTTTTTGATGCAGCATTAACGGCAAGGTTAAGAGCAAATGCAGTTTTACCCATAGCAGGACGAGCCGCAACTATAATAAGTTCGTTTTCATGTAAACCACTGGTTAATTTATCTAAATCATAGAAACCAGTTGCTAGTCCAGTAATTTCATTTTGATTCTTGGCAAGTTTTTCTAATTGTTCTTGAGCACTTTTCATTACCGAAGCAATTGATTTAAATTCTCCGGCTTTACGTGCTTTAGTAACTGAAAATATTTTCTTTTCAGCATCATCTATTAAATAATTAGTTTCTTCTTCTTCATTATAAGCATCACTGTTGATTTTATTAGTAACATCAATTAGTTTTCTTCTTAAGGCTTTATCTTTAATAATATCAATGTAGTAATCAATATTAGCAGATGATATAACTGAATCAATTACTTCACTTAGATATTCAATTCCACCAATAGCGTTAATTGATATATGTTTTTCAATTTCATTTTTAATTGTTGATGAATCTAAAGGAATTTTATTTTGATGTAATGTGTAAATAGCTTCAAATATACGTTTATTAGCTTCACTAACAAACATATCACTATCTAAATCTTCGCATACTTTATCACAAGCATACCTTGTTAAAAATGCGCATCCTAAAGCCATCATCTCAGCCTCAAGATTTTGAGGCATTTTTCTTTCGGCCACTTAATTACACCTCTTTTACTGAAACAGTTAAACTAGCAACTACTTTTTTGTGTAATTTAATAAAAACTTTATGAATTCCTAAGGTATCAATTTGATGATCTAATTCAATAATTTTTTTATCAATATTAAATCCTTTTTTATTTAATTCTTCGGCTATTTGTTTAGAAGAAATAGTACCAAATATTTTACCATTTTTACCTACTTTAACTTTAAATGTTAATGTTAATTTTTCAATTTTTTCTTTATCACTTTGGCATTTTTTAACTAGTAGCTCTTCTTCTAACGCTCTTGTTTCTAATTCATTTTGTAATCTTTTTTTAGAACCATCGGTATATTTTACAGCAAGTCCATTTTTAATAAGAAAGTTTTCAGCATATCCATCGCTTACGTCTAATATATCGTCTTTCTTTCCTTGTTTTTTTACATCTTTTAATAATATAACTTTCATGCAAACCACTCCTGTCTAATTCC
>CAKOKM010000033.1 GCA_934091015.1 uncultured Bacilli bacterium
GCACATGCATTATAGTTATATATATTAGAATTAGTTACAACTAACAAATTATTTATTATATTCATTTGATGATCTATTGCTTTTAATATATTTATTTTCTTTTTACCAAGAATATATAAACTCATATATTTAGCAAGATACTTTTTATTTTTTCTAAGTTCTTTTAAAGCAATATATTTATATTTTAGTGCACTATTTTCTTCTTTAATTTTATGAGCATAATAAACTAATTTTTTACTATCAATTAAAGAATCTAAGATATTTCCTAAATGATCTTTATGCATAATATCTAAGGCTAAATCTTGATTCATTTTAATATTAGTAAATAGATCATCATCTAAATCAGTAAAATTAATACTTTCATCATAAAACTTAATATATTCTTCTTTTAACTTATCTACATATTGTTTTTCTTCATTAGATAAATCATCAAAAGATGGTATATCACTATAATTAGGATTACTTATAATTGTACTTTTAGCTTTCTTTTTAAATAAATTATTCCAAAACATATACATTTCCCTTTTATTAGGGTTTATTGTAGCATAAAAGGAAATTTATGCAAACATATTTTTGTGTTTTATATATTCATTAATTATTATCAAATATTTATCATATTAATTAATATGAATAAAAGTATAAGTGGCCAACTATTTGATGTAGAAAAAGAAAATATTATTTGGTTAATATATCTTTTTATAATTGGGGCAAATTTTATTAGTAATTATTTTGAAGAAAAATATCTTTATACTATTGATGAAAAGTACCGTAAAATTTTTAGATATATAAATATTCTTGTATTATTTATCGCATTATGCATATATATCTATACTACTTATTTTACTTATAAAAACACAAAAAAAGATTCCCCAACTTATAGGAAACTTTTATTACTAGCTAGTATTTGTATATTAATAGGTGGTGCAATTTATTTATATGTTGAAATATATAAGAATGCAAATCCAGAAATAGATATTATTTAAACATATCTTCAATAGTTGTATTTTTACTTTTGCATTCTCCTTCTCCTGGCTTATCACCTGGCTCATAGTCTTCACCAACTAAAGAGCAACCCGTTTTAGTCATTGCATCTTTTAGATATCCTCCAAAATATGAAACAAGTCCTACTACTAATACTGTAACTAATCCTATGATTACTACATATTCTACTAAAGCTTGACCACGATTATTTAGTTTTTTCATATTTTCACCCTATAGTTATTATCGCACTTATTTTGCATTTTTGTCAATTATTATATATAATGTATTTGTGATTGATTATGAAGATTGTAAAAGCAAATTCTTTTTTTATGAAATTTAAGGGATTAATGTTAAAAAAAGATGTTAATTATGGAATGATTTTTTATAATACTAATATGATTCATACTTTCTTCATGAGAATAAATATTGATGTTTATGGTTTAGATAATAATTTGATTGTTAAAGAGAAAATAAAAAATATTAAACCATGGAGTGTAATTATATTAAAATATAGTAAAAATACTTTAGAAATACCTTCTTCATTAAATTATGAAATAAATATTGGAGATAAGGTCGAATTTTAGTATTTATCTTTTTTTAAATTTTTGCTAAAATATATCGTGTTATGAAAGGGGCATAAATTTATGAAGTTACCTAATATTAAAATTTTAGATGAATCTAATAAGATTTTACATGAAAAATCTGAAGACGTTGTTTTTCCTTTAGATAGTAAAACAAAAAAACTTATTGATGATTCTTTAACATATTTAGAAATGAGTCAAATTGAAGAATATTCTGAAAAATACGATTTAAGACCAGGAATGGGACTTTCTTTTGTTCAAATTGGAATTAAAAAAAGAATATTTGTTATTTCAGAAGAACTTGATGATGGTAAATTTAAAAGATACGTTGTTATTAATCCAAAAATTATTAGTAAGAGCGAGGAATTAATATATGTTGGCGAAGGTGAAGGTTGTTTATCAGTAAATCGTGAAGTTGAAGGTATTGTTCCAAGATATGCTAGAATTACTGTTTCTGCTTTTGATGAAAATGGAAATCATTTTACTATAAGAGTTCGTGAAGATATATCAGTTGCATTTCAACATGAAATTGACCATTTAAATGGTATCTTATTTGTAGATAAAATTGATAAAAAGAATCCATATAAAAATAAAAATCTAATGAGAGAAATATAATCATTAGATTTTTTCTTTTAAGTTAACCTTATAATATCTTGAATTGTTATGTATACCATTAAAAGCATTAATAGAATGAAACCAACTGAATGAAAAGCGTTTTCAACTTCTGGTTTTACTTTACTTCCTTTAATTGCTTCTATTATTACAAATAGTACTCTTCCTCCATCAAAGGCTGGAAATGGAATTGCATTTATAACTGCTAAATTAATACTTAAATATGATGTTAGATATAAAAGTTGTCTAAATGTTCCAGCACTTTTAACAACAGTATACATACCAACTGGGCCAGATAACGCTGATAAAGATAATTTGCCGGTAAATAAATTAATTATTATTAATAACATTGTAGATACAATACTACCTAACTTAGTAAAAGCATATTTTAATGAAGGCAAAAATCCTCTTATTTCTTTATCTCCAACTCCAATACCAAACACCTTAGTTTCTGTGCCATCTTCATTTATTTTGCTTAATGGGGTTATTTGATAATTTTTAATAGTACCATCTTTCTTCTCTATTTCAAATTCAGTATATGGTTTATCATTTTTATAACTCATTATTAATGTTACTTTATCCCAAGTATTTACTTTATAACCATTTATTTTGGTAATTTTATCACCAACTTCAATCCCTGCTTCAGCAATAGGATAACCTTCTGGTGCATAGCCTACTATTGATTTTTGTTCAGTATGTCCCCAAATAAGAGATTGAACAAATAGTAGAACTAAAGCTAGTAAAATATTCATTGTTACGCCAGCTAATAATATTATTATTCTTTCTAACTTTGAACGATTACACATGTATTCATTCTTTTTTATTTTTTTATTATCTTCATCTTCAATAACTTCTCCAGCCATAGCACAAAATCCACCGATTGGTAATAATCTAATGGAATATTCAGTTGGATCGTTTTTATTTTTTCTTTTAAATGAATAAATTTTAGGACCCATTCCAATGGCGAATTCATTAACATAAACTCCTATTTTTTTAGCAGTAATAAAGTGTCCAAATTCGTGAACAAACACTAAAACTCCTAAAATTAATATTAAATATATAATTGATAACATTGTTTCCTCCTATAAATAATCTATAAATATTATAAACAAATATGATACAAATATGATACTATCTAATCTGTCTATTATTCCACCATGTCCAGGAATTAAGTTACTAAAGTCTTTAATATTATGATTTCTTTTAATAGCGCTAAAGAATAAATCACCTATTTGAGCTATTATACTTGCGAGTATTAAAATTAAAACTTTATTTAATGTTAGAGTGTTTCCAATAAAATATATATAATATATTGAAGAAAGAATGGTTGATACTAAAAGCCCAGTAATACATCCTTCCCATGTTTTTTTTGGCGATAACTTTGTTACTTTGTGTTTTCCAATTAGCATACCACCAAAGTAAGCGAATGTATCTGTAAAAATTGGAATTAACATTAACAAAATAAAATAACTTAGAGAATAATTTCTAGTTGATAATAAAAAGTTTAAACCTAATCCGACTAGGAATAAAAAACTTGTTAAGCTAAAAGCATCACTGGTTGTATATTCATTACTTGGTTGATATTTTATTACAGGTATTAATGTTAATAGTATGGCTAACGCTAATAATTTGAAATCGAAGTTATTAATTATAAAATTTGACTCATAATTATTAAATATTATTATCATGTAGGATATAAACGATAATATTTTTACTATTTTTGGGTATTTATTCAGCTTAATTATTTCATAAAATGACATTAATCCGATAACTGCGATGCCTAATATGAATGCCTTATTTCCAATGATTATTAATGGAATCGCTATCAACAACATTATAATTGCACTTATTATTCTTTTTTTCATTAGTTTCCTCCAAATCTTCTATGACGATGATTATATTCTTCTAAGGCTAGATCAAACTCGTTTTCATCAAAATCAGGAAAATATACCTTGGTGAAGTATAATTCGGCATAACTTGCTTGCCATAACATAAAATTTGATAGTCTATATTCTCCACTTGTTCTAATTACTAAATCTAGAGGTGGAATATCTTGATATAAATACTGACTGATATTTTCTTCAGTTATTTCTTTATTGTCTTTAACTAATTTATTACAGGCGTCAACAATTTCTGGTTTTGATCCATAATTAAAGCAAACATTTAAAGTGCCACCGGTGTTATCTTTAGTTAATTCGGTAACTTTATCAATGCAAGCTAAGACTTTATCAGATAAATTTTCTCTTCGCCCAGAAAAAACTACTTTAATATTATCTTTAGCTAAATTCTTTAATTTTTTATTAAATGTAGCGATAAGTAAATCCATTAAATAACTTACTTCTTCTATTGAACGGTTGAAGTTTTCCGTTGAAAAAGCATATATACTTAAATATTTAATTCCTTTATCAAATACATATTTAGCAAGTGAGCATATGCGATCTGCTCCTGCTCTATGTCCTTCTAATGATTTCTTATTTTTTTCTTTGGCCCATCTACGATTTCCATCCATAATGATTCCAACGTGAGTTATTTTATTTTCCATTTTTTCACATCCTAATAAAATTATATAATTAAATTATTATTTATGCAAAATATATTTATGCTTTTGACAAAAAGAAAATGGATGTTAATCCATTTTACTATTTTAATTTTATTTTGAAACTAATTTATATAATGCTTTATATGGAAGTGTTGCGCAGGTTTTACGACTTTCTTGCTTGTACATTTCATCAAAAGCGAGTGATTCATTCATTTTATCTTTATCATATTCTTGCTCATTTATCATATTATTAAAGTTATCTATTATAGCTAAAGCTTCTTCTTTAGTTTTACCAATAATTTCTTTTAACATAATAGATGTACTAGCAGTTGATATAGCACAGGCTTCTCCATCAAAGTAAGCATCTTTAATGATATTTCCATCAAATTTAATAAATATATTTATATTATCAATGCATGATGAATTATTAGCGTTTGCTGTTTCAAAATCTTCTCCTTGGGTTTCTTTATGAAAAGGATTACTATAATTATCTAATATTATTTCTCTTCTAACTTCTGGTTCCATTAAATCATTTCCTTTATTATTTTATCTTTATTTGATAATAGTTCAACTAAACTATCTATCTCTTCTTTAGTATTGTAAAAATATAAACTTACTCTTACAGTATTTTTTACGCCGGTTGAATGTTTTAATATTTTAGCACAATGATTACCGGCTCTAACACAAATATTGTATTTATTTAAATAATAGGCAACATCTTGACTAAAGACATCTTCTACATTAAATGCGACTATTCCACTGTCGGCTTCTTCATTAACAATTTGAATATATGGAATTTTTGCTAATTTACTTATTAAATATGATTTTAATTTTTGTTCATAAATACTGATGGTATCCATTCCGATTTTTTCTAAGTAATCAATAGCAGCACCTAGTCCAATAACTCCAGCAATATTAGGAGTTCCAGCTTCTAATCTTTGGGGTAAATCTTTTAGATAAACTTCATTTTCGTTATCAAAAGATTCATTCATTCCGCCACCCAAAAGGATTGGTTCTACTTCTTCTAATAATTCTTTTTTACCATATAAAACACCTACTCCAGTAGGACCACACATTTTATGACCAGAAAAGGCTAGAAAATCAACATCACTATCCTTTACATCACATTTACGATGTGGAACACTTTGGGCGCCATCACAGACTACAAATATATTATTTTCATGAGCAAGTTTACATATTTCTTTCATTGGCCTTATATCACCAACAACGTTTGTTATTTCAGCAAGGGAGATTACTTTTGTTTTGGGAGTAATTGCTTTTTTTAAATTTTCTAATGTAACATGAAGGTTTCCATCTAATTTAACTCTTTTTATTACTACTCCATATTTTGTTGCTAATCTAAACCATGGCATAACGTTGCTAGCATGTTCGGCATCAGAAATTATAACTTCATCGCCGGCTTCTAAATTATTTTCAAAGAATCCTTTTACAATTAAATTTAAACTTTCGGTTGCTCCACTAGTAAACACTACTTCATCCGGATTTGCATTAATAAATTTAGCAACTTTAATTCTAGCATTTTCATATTCAACATCAACTTTATAGCTTAAACTATAATCTCCTCTATGGGCATTTGCACAATATTTAGTATAGTATTCGTTCATTTTATCTAATACTACTTTAGGTTTAAAAGTTGTTGCACCATTATCTAAATAAATTACATTATTCATAAGTTCTTTAGGAAAATCATCACGATGCATAAATATTTCACCTCCTCGAATTTAAATATTCTCTAATTTTTGTTTTTAATTCTTCATTATCAATAACACTTAATAAATATCCTTGAACTATTAGTTTTTCAGCATTTTCTTTATTTATACCTTTGCTCATTAAATAAAATACTTCATCTTTATTAATATTTCCAATGGCATTTTCATGATTAGCTATGATTTGACTTGTTTTAATATACATGTTTGGTTTGCAAATAACTTTACCATTATTAATATTTATTATTTTAATTTTTTCTTCCAATATATTGTTATTATTACCTTTAAGTAGTGTTCCATCGATATCTACTTTAGATGTTCCTTCATTATTAACTCCTCTTACATTTACTAATACATTTGATTTTTCACCTGTATAATTAATGTTTATTTTTAAGTTGTAATTGGTATTATTAATATATGAATGATTAAAGACTAGACTTGAATTAGTTCCAATATAAATATTTATTTCATTATTATCATCTATGGCATCTATAAAATAATTTATAGTTAAGGATGAATTATCTTTTATTTCAATCGTGTTAATTCCTAATGATTTATTAAAATAATTTATTTCTTTAACTACATCATTATCTACTAATATTATATTATCTTTTTTCATTTGCATCTACTTAATTAACCTAGATATTTTTATATCCTTGGTTTTCTATTTCCTTTGCTAGGGATAAATCGCCTGATTTAATAATATGTCCATCTTTCATAATATGAATGTTACTAGCGTTTAACATAGTAAGAAGTGGTTCATGATGAGTTACTAATAAGATTGATGCTTCAGGATGTGTTTCTAAATATTCATTTAAACTATTTGTTACTGTTTTTAGGGAGTCTATATCTAGACCACTATCTAATTCATCTAAAAAAATTAAGCTAGGCTCTAACATCCATAAATGGAGAAGTTCGTTTTTCTTTCTTTCTCCGCCACTCATTCCTTCATTGATTCCACGATGAATAAAACTTTTAGGAATATCTAATTTTTCACAAATAGATGTCATTTTTTTATTAAAATCAAATATTGATATTGGAGTAAGATTATTTTCATTTAATCTTAGTCTTAACATTTCCGCATTTGATACGCCAGGTATTTCAATTGGGCTTTGATTTAAAAGATAAATTCCTAATCTTGCACGCTCGCTTACATTTAGTTTTAATAAGTCAGTATCATTATAATTGATACTACCACCTGTTACGATATAATTAGGATCGCCCATAATAGTTTTACATATAGTGCTTTTACCTATTCCATTTGGACCCATAATGGCGTGAACTTCTTTTTCATTTATAGTTAAATTAAAATCTTTTAATATTTCTTTTTCTCCAACTGATACATTTAAATTTTTAATTGTTAGCATGATAAATACCTCCGAAATTATTTTACAATAATCTAATAAAAACTACAAATATAGTTTTAATATTTGTAGTTTTATCTGTGATATTTTTCGCTATTTTCGAGTTTAAATTCAGAAATCAATCCTTTATTTTTAAATTCGGCTAATAACACTGCTTTAATATCATCATCCATTTTAGCAGAACTAAATAAGTATTCAAAATCATCTAGTATTAATTTACCAGCATTTTGTGAGTAATCTGAAATTAATCCTTTACTTTTATATCCTATTTCTAAAAGCCTTTTTATATGTGAATCCAACTTCATTGCTTCACATAAAAAATTAAAATCATCTAATGTGACTGCATTATTATCTTGTATTCGGTTTTTAATATCATCAAACTTTGAATATTCTGAAATTATTTGAGGATCATCGCAATTTAAAATAAATGCTTCTCTATCACTTAATTCACCACCATTTTTTATTTTTTCTAACAAATCGTCAGCTTCTTTGGTAAAGTTTATACGATTATTAGCAAATAATTCGTATTCCTGTTTAATTGATGCAATCGCTAAACTTTTAAGATCATCTTCAGAATATTTATCTTTGTATTTGGTTTTTAATTTAGCTAATCTTTCACTTATGTCTAAATTAGGATTATTGTTTATTTCATCAATACTTATAGTTATTTTCTGCATATTTGATTTTCCTCTTTTATTAAATTATAATAAATAAATTTTGAAATTTAATATTTATTTAAATAGTTAACAAAACTTTACATTGTTATTTATAATAATTCTCTTTGTTTTTACTTATAATTTTGATATCTTCGTCACAATAATATTCTTTATAGATATTTTCATAATCTGATGCTAAATTGTTATTAAATGTATAACAGTAATTTAGTAGTTTATAAAATAAATTTTTAACTTCTTCATCTTTTACAAATGGCAAACTTAATATGGAATCAAATAGTTTGCTTATAATATATTCACTAGTTACATGGTATTTTATAATTTCTTCAACTTCCTCACTAAGACTATCTAATTGTTTACCAGATATTTCAATTAGGTCATTTATTAGTTCCTTTATTTCTTGAAAATCTTTTTTCATACTTACCCCACTATTTCGAATTTTGAAAACAAATTTTAATTAATATTTTTAGATAATTATTTGACAAATTTGATCTAGCGACAATGATTTCTTCAGCATTCATTCTGTAAAGTGCATCGGCAACTCTTCCTACATGGTTTAATAATTGAGTTTTGATTTCCATATCATTAATTTTTAGCATAAATAATCATTTCCTTTAACTAATTATAACATTAATATTTGTTGACTTATATAATAATTTATTTTTTTATAATACAAAAAATTTGTTTTATCTAATTACAACATTTAGAAATAATGATCCCATGTCAATTGTGTCGACATTGTTGACACTTTTTAACAATAAATACTTTGTCAAATCATTTTATTCCAAATAAGAAACGTCAATTATTTTTTTACCAATTTCTCTTGCATTTCCTTATTTTGAATGGTCTTTAACTTTATATTATTTCATTTTCTTAGTTTCTTTTTCTAATTCTTTTAAACTTGTCTTTGGAGTTGGTAAAATTTCAGGCATAGTACCACCTAATCTTTTAATACTATTTCTTACTTCTTTACCTACTTCATAATGAACAGAATTAGCAGTATATTCATTATCTACTTTATCTCTTTTTAATTTAGCATCTGTTTGAGCAATTCTAAATATATTATCTGCAAGTTCTTCACTCCCCATATTATCTAGAATATCTTCTCTATATCTTAATTTTTTTCTTTTAAAAATATCATCTGCTGTTTCACCATTATAAAGTCCTTTATATCCTGCATTGTGAAATCTTGCTAAATCTTTTACACCACTATTAACTGCAGTCATATTTAAATTATAGTTTCCTTTTCTTATTTGATATCTTCTATATAATCTTTTCTCATCTTCAGTTAGTTCGTTATATTCTTTTTCATTTAATTCTTGTTTTCTTGTTTGAATAGCAAAATATGTTTGAGCAAGTGCTATTATTTCTTTCTTGGGATTTCCATTCATCACAATCAAATAACAAGCGTATCTAGATAATTTATAATCTATAACATTTCTTGTTGCACCTTTTGCTAATTTTATCATTTTGCGTTGTACCGCAAAATGATCATCTACGTTATTTTTACTTTCTTTACAAGCTACTTTAGCTCTTTCAATTAAATCATTTATACTACGCCACTGATAATATCCTAAAATATTTTGTAATTCCCTTGCTAACCAATATTCATGCTTATTTTCATCTATATGTTTAATATCTTCAAATACTTTTTCTGTATATTCTTTTATTTCATTCATTTTATCAATCTCCTTTCTACGGACTACAAGTCTCAATTTTTAATTTATTATTTTTAATCTTAAACTTAATACTTCCGTCCTCATCTGTTCTATATATTTTTGAATGATCTAGATTATTTAATACTTCCTTATTTGGATGACCATACCTATTATTTTTTGCGGTGACATACGTTTATACATATAAATTTGAGCAAAAAAGATTGCAAATTAAAATTCAATTAGTTTTTAAAATTTTAATGTTTTAAATTAATTTTTTTGACTTTTTATGATTTCTTCGATTGTGTTTATTTGCTTAATTAAATCCTTAAACTCTTCAACATTTTTAAAAATGTTATCACATCCTATACATTAAATCATATTAATTCATATTCTCTAGCAATTATTCTATTATCAGAGCAATATTTAATTACATATTCATTGTCTTGCTTACAAATAATAATTCCTACTGTATCATTTTCTTCAATGGTTTTTATATTTTTATCAATATAATTCATATAAGTCATAATTTGTCCTGTATGCTCTTTCTTAAGTTCAGTTACTTTTAATTCTACAACTACATAACACTTGTATTTAATATTATAAAGCAGTAAATCAATATAATTATATCTATCATCTAATTTGATCTTATATTCGTTATCAATAAAAGTGAATCCATTACCTAATTCTTTTAAAAACGTTGGAATGTCCTCAAGTATTAATTTTTGCAGTATTTTTTCAGATATAATTTCTTTTTTATTACTATTTCTAATATGAATAGGATTTTTAACAAAGTCTATTATTCTTATATCATTCCTACTTTTCAATTTATTTCTTGTATCAGCTGGTATTCTTTCATACTCATTAGATTTTATTTTATTTCTTAATTGCCTAACATCTAAATTATAGATTTCACATTGATTGACATAATATTCTATTTTATTTATATCATCAAATGATAACATTTCATACCAATGACTCCATGTTAACTTTCCCGACAATGTCGGGACTTTTTCAATTATATTATAAAATTGTTTAATTTTATATAATAATGATGACGTATATTTTTTACCAAATTTATTTGTTAATCTTTTAGAGTAGTCCTTTATTACATTTTTTCCATACTTAGTATCTACATTTTTAAGTAGTTCTCCAACTTCTAAATATGTTTTTATTTTTTCCTTTGCTTTTGAATAATCTTTTACATTTTGATATATTTCATGATTTAATATCTTGTTTTCTATTTGTTGATATGTTTTATCTATTTCGTCTATCATATTACTCCTTTCTACGAACTACAAGTCTCAATTTTCAATTTATTATTTTTAATCTTAAACATAATACTTCCTTCCTCATCTGTTCTATATATTTTTGAATGATCTAGATTATTTAATACTTCTTTATTTGGATGACCATACCTATTATTCTTTCCAACACTAATAATGGAATAATTTGGATTTATTTCATTTATAAATTCTTTACTACTACTTGTTTTACTTCCATGGTGTCCAATTTTTAATATATCAATATTTAATATATTATATCTTTCTAATATATCATTTTCTTTGTCTACTCCAGCATCACCCATAAACATAAATTTATAATTATTTATTAAATAAATACTATCTCCCATATGGTCAAAGTCTCCATGTGGTGACATACGTTTATGCATATAAATTTGAGCTAAAAAGATTGCAAATTAAAATTCAATTAGTTTTTAAAATTTTAATGTTTTAAATTAATTTTTTTGACTTTTATGATTTCTTCGGTTGTTTTTATTTGCTTAATTAAATCCTTAAACTCTTCAACATTTTTAAAAATGTTATCGCATCCTATACATTAAATCATATTAATTCATATTCTCTAGCAATTATTCTATCATCAGAGCAATATTTAATTACATATTCATTTTCTTGCTTACAAATGATAATTCCTACTGTATCATTTTCTTCAATTATTTTTATATTCTTATCTATATAATTCATATAAGTCATAATTTGTCCTGTATGCTCTTTCTTAAGTTCTGTTATCTTTAATTCTACAACTACATAACACTTGTATTTAATATTATAAAGCAGTAAATCAATATAGTTATATCTATTACCTAATTTAATTGGATATTCACTTTTTATAAATGTAAATCCATTTCCTAATTCTTCTAGAAAATTTTC